>JAIPFY010000003.1 GCA_021736385.1 Spirochaetia bacterium
TCGTCAGGCCAGAAGTTTGCCTCCAGCTTTCTTCAGATTCCCCCTCACGGAGGACACCCTTGCTCTTGGCTATGTACTTGGCGCTATCACCCGTACTCGGGACTTTCACCCGTTAGAGAATGCTCATACCGAGCGCACATTAAAATACCGGGCTTTCGCCCGGCATTCATAGTAGCAGATTCTCAAGCCTATCTTCCGATAGCAGCTCGTGAAGTCTCGATCACTCGTTTCCCAGCCTTGATGTCAGCGATAGCTTTCGCTACTTCATCTTTCACAGCCTGAGGAACGATAGAGTCATGCTGGCTGAAACTTGCCAGTCCCACAGCATCCTCATTGATACCGTAGACCACATCGCCGCCTTCGGCAGTCCCGTTCACCACGGATTCCACGATAAGATAGACCGACTGTGCGACACCCTTGGTGGCAGAGGTCAGGACCGTTGCAGGTGCGACACCATTCTGATCATCATCGACACCGATAGCGAACACGCCAGATTCACTACAAGCCTGGATAGCTCCGATCCCGGCACCGCCTGCTGCCTGGAACACGATATCTGCACCCTTTTCGATCATGGACAATGCAGCTTCTTTTCCCTTGGCACTGTCTGTGAACGAATCAACCACGATGGAGAGTACTTCACAGGTTGGGTTCACGTAATGGACACCCTGGATGAACCCGACTTCGAACTTCTCGACTGCGGGAACGAGCATACCCAGCACGACACCGACCACATTCTCATCGTTGAGTTTCGGGGAGTTCCCTGCATACTCTTTGGTCATCATACCGGCAACGATACCTGCAAGGTATCCTGCTTCATGTTCATTGTACTGTACACCGATGAAGTTACTTGGTGCTTCGCCATAGGTCCCGATGTCGATACCGGCGAACCAATGGTCAGGATAGTTCGCTGCCACTTCCTTCACTGCTGAATCCATGAGGTACCCAACGGCGAAGACCACATCAGAGCCATCTTCTGCAAGACCTGAGAGGTTCGGTACATAGTCGGTGAACTCTTTTGATTCTACAACGTTGATCTCGACTCCGAGCTCAGCATTGGCTTTCACCAGTCCTGCGTAGGCACTGTCATTGAAGGACTTGTCCCCAAGCCCACCAATATCGGTAGCCATCGTAGCAGTCACTGCATCAGAAACCTCATCCTGCTGACCCTGAGCAAAGATCGGTGTCACCGCAAGAGCCAGTAACAGCATGATCCCAATAATTCTTACCAGATTCCTTTTCATGAATCGTTCCTCCTGTTTTTTTCAGTTACATAATGTATCATTATAAACCTTATCGGTTTATTATTAAAGCTCTTTCAATCTTCTTTTTCGATGATGAAATCCTTCCCATCGGCCTTGGGAGCCTTCGACTTACGGACCAGACCGGCAACTGCAGCCAAAGTGGCGACATACGGTATGATCGTGAAGAACTCACCGGGGATGGAGACAGCTCCTGAGATCTGCAGACGCAGCTGGAATGCCTCTGCGAACCCGAAGAAGAGGGCTGCAAGGAACGCCCCGATCGGGGTCCAGCCGCCTGAGATCATGGCTGCCATAGCGATGAACCCGCGTCCGTTGGTCATTCCCTCGGTGAAGGTCGACTGATTCTCGATCGAAAGATAGGCACCGGCGACACCACCGAGGAGACCTGAGATGATGACTCCGAGATACCTGATCTTGTATACAGAGACACCTATGGTCTCCAGCGCATAGGGATGTTCACCCGATGCCTTGATATGCAGCCCGACCTTGGTCTTCTTCATGAACCAGGTGAAGAAGATCACCAGCAGGAACATGATGTAGACGATCGGGGTCTGGTTGAACAGGGATGGACCGAGTATCGGGATATCTGAAAGCAGCGGGACGGCGAACCGATAGTTCGCGAGCGTGACGGGAATGGAATCAGATGTGCCCGGGTGTCCGTATGCAAGGACCATCATGTATCGCGTGATACCAAGGGCCAGGATGTTCAGCACCGCCCCTGATACCGTATGATCGAGGTGCAGGGTCACCGTTGCCCAGGCATGGATGAGACTGTAGAGACCACCGAAGACGAGACCTGCAAAGAGACCGATCCAGGGGCTGCCGGTCAGTGCGGAGAACCAGAGGGCAAAGAAGGCCCCGACGATCATGATCCCTTCCATCGCGATGTTCACCACACCCGATCGTTCACAGATGGTCGCTCCGATCGCTGCAATGGCGATGGGAGTCGAGAGTCTGATGGATGCAGCAAGCAGATCCACATTGAAAATCTGAGAAGCCAGTATCATATCGATCATGCCCTACCTCCTGCTGCGTTCTTCGCTTCGATCCTTCTGAGGCTGCGCCTCTTGATCCGGTTACCCAGATAGACATAGATGTACCGGGCGACGATCAGGAAGAGCACGATCCCCTTGATGATCTCGACGATCGAGTTGGGCGTATCGGTGACACGGATCATATACTGTCCGCCGGCATCGAGTATGCCCCAGATGAGTGCTGTGAAGATGACCCCGATGGGGTTGTTCGCAGCAAGCAGTGCAACGGAGATACCGTTCCAGCCATACCCTCCTGAGAGGTTCAAAAACAGCTTGTGATCAAGACCGAGGACCTGGACCACACCGGAGAGACCTGCCAGGAATCCAGCGAACAGCAGAGCTCTGAAGATGTTCTTCCCGATGGAGATCCCCTGTGCCCGGGCAGCATTGGGATTCTGCCCTACCGCCCTGATCTCGAATCCGATGCGCGTCTTGAACAGCAGATAATGGACGAACAGGGCGACCCCTATGGCTATGAGGATACCGATATGAAGCCGATAGTTGGTGTCCGGGAGGAACCCCTTGAACCTCGGCAGAAAACTCGTCTCAAGGATAGGGTCGGTGACATAGGCATGTGTCGATGTCGCAGGGTCTCCACCGAAGGTCCTGATGAAGACAGGGGAGAGATAGCGTGCCGTATGTGCGAGCATCATGGTCGTTATGACCTCATGAGCCCCGGTCTTCACCTTCAACAGTGCAGGGACGAAGTTCCAGGCAGCGGCAAGGGCCCCCGAGATCAGGATGATGAGCAGGATCGTCAGCAGCGGAGGCAGATTCAGATACAGCCCGAAGAAGGTCGCTGCCATGGCACCGACGTAGTACTGACCTTCAGCTCCTATGTTGAACAGCCCGGCCTGAAAGGCGAAGGCGATCGAGAGACCGGTGAAGATCAGCGGGGTCGCATTCAGGATCGATACGCTCCAGTTCTTCACGAGCCCGCCGTAGAAGAGCGCCGCATAGGATTCGATCGGATCATAGCCGGTCGCCAGCATGATGAACACACCGATGATCAGTGCGGAGAAGAACCCGAAGAAGGGTATCATCAGATTCTTCAAAGAGGCTTTCAGAGACTCTTTCAGGATCTCTTTCCCGTCTTTGAGGCCTTTCTCGAGAGCATAGACTCCCAGTGCCGCGATGATCAGGAAAGCTCCCCAGAAGTAACTTCCCAGGTAGAGGACGATCCCGTATACCGCAAGCAGGATCATGATGGAGGTCAGCAGCGGTGTATGGAACGGTGCAGCTGAGCTCCCTTTGCGTATTCCCAGCCATGCGCTCACCAGATACCCGCCCCAGGCTGCCAGGATGAGCAGATGCCCCCATCCATGCCCTGTCACGACGAACCATCCACCGAAGAATACCAGCAGTGCCAGACCCGCTGCGATGACAGGTGTTGTTCTTGTCTTTTCAACCATGTTATGCATTACCTCCGGTCATATAGAGCCCGACTTCTTTCTCATCAGTCTTCTCTGGATCCAGTTCCTTCACGATCTTCCCCTCATACATGACCATGATACGGTCTGCAAGAGCGAAGATCTCTTCGAGCTCCATGGATATGAGCAGTATACCGACATTGCGATCACGCATAGCCAGGATCTGTGAATGGATATATTCGATCGCCCCGACATCCAGTCCCCGGGTCGGCTGACTCACCAGCAGGAACGTGGGTTCTCTGGAGAACTCCCGTGCCAGGATGACCTTCTGCTGATTTCCCCCTGAGAGCGTCCCGGCAGGGGCCAGCGCCGAGGAGGTCCTGATATCGAAGGATGCTACCAGCTCCTCCGCATGTCTGTTGATATAGGAGTAGTCAAGGCTCAACCCTCTGCAGTAGGGCATCTTCTCATGATAGCCGATAGCGATGTTCTCTGCGATCGTCATGGGAAGCACCAAACCGAATTCCTGCCGGTCTGCAGGGACATAGGATATGTTCTTGAAGATCCGCTGCCGGGTCGAGAGTTTCGCCACATCCTCGCCTTCATGCATGATCCGACCCGATTCGACGGGGATCAGTCCCATGATCACCTCAGCCAGTTCCGACTGCCCGTTCCCATCGACTCCGGCGATCCCGACGATCTCCCCGGGATGGATGTCAAGCGAACAGTCTTTCAGGGCCTGGACCTTCTTCTCGTTGAGCACCGTCACGTGTTCGAGCTGCATGATAGGGTCCTTCGCCACCGTATGGGGTGTCTTGGCTACCGTGAGCACGACATCCCTTCCTACCATGAGGTTGGCAAGTTCAGCCTTCGTAGCACCTCTGGTGAGTCGTTCCCCCTCCTGTCTCCCTCTGCGCAGGATGTAGCATCGGTCAGAGATCTCCATGACCTCCTCGAGCTTATGGGTGATGATGATCACAGAGACACCGCTGTTACGCAGGGTCTTCACGACCTCGAACAGCTCATCGACCTCCTGAGGGGTCAGTACGGCTGTCGGCTCATCAAGGATCAGGATCTTCGCGTTTCGGTAGAGCGCTTTGAGGATCTCCACACGCTGCTGCAGACCGACTGAAAGATTCTCGATCGTCTCATCGGGATCCACACGAAGTCCATATTTCTTCGCTATGGCAACGACCTGCTCGCGTGCCTTCTTATAATCGATGACTCCGCCTCTCCCCGGTTCGGCCCCGAGGATGATGTTCTCGGTGACCGTAAGGGTATCGACCAGCATGAAGTGCTGATGCACCATGCCCAGCCCCTTGCTGATGGCATCTCTGGGGGATGAGAACTCCACCTCTTCTCCGTGGAGCAGGATCTTCCCGGATGTCGGTTTATACAGACCATAGAGGACGTTCATCAAGGTCGATTTCCCAGCCCCGTTCTCCCCCAGCAGTGACAGGATCTCCCCCTCATAGAGGGTGATGCTGATATCATCATTAGCCAGGACCTTGGGGAACTGTTTTGCGATATGACGTGTTTCAAGTACGACGTTTCGTTCTTCTTTTGGGCTCATACATATTCCTTTACTCGTAACATTGAAAAAGGTTTTCAGCACAGACTGAGGTCTTCCTGACCTCTGCCCTTACTGTATTATTATGGGTTGTCACCAATTACACAAGGGTTTTCTGCGATTTCACGACAGCTGCACAGATCCTGTGTGAGTCACTCGACCACCTTCACGATCAGATCGCGGGGCTCTACCGTTTCGGATCCGATATGCACCGCTGCAAGGAACCTCTCGATGGCAGCCTGCTCATGGGTCCGATCGTTCACATGGAACTCAGCAAGGACATCTCCTTCACGGACAGCATCTCCGATACGCTTCTTCAGCCAGAGTCCGACTGCCGGATCGATCCTGTCACTCTTCTTCTCCCTGCCGGCCCCGATCATCACCGTCGCCATGCCGATCTCATCACTGTCCATGCTCATGATATACCCGCTGCTCTTCGCTCGCACAGAGACCAGCGATGCTGCCTGCGGAAGCCTTGAGGTATCTCTGCAAACGGCAGGGTCCCCACCATGCAGTCGTATGATCTGCTCGAAGACATCAAGGGCTCTGCCGCTTCGTATCGCTTCCTGCAGGGCTGCACGGGCATCGTCGGTCCGCTTGAAGACCTCGCCCATGACCAGGATCCTGGCAGAGAGTTCCATGATCAGCTCCTTCAGATCCCCCTCTGCTCCCCCGCTGAGGATCTCGATGGCCTCGATGACTTCCAGGGCGTTGCCCACAGCGTTCCCGAGCGGCTGATTCATATCAGTGACCAGCGCGACCGTGGGGCGGCCGGCATGTTTCCCGATATCGACCATGATCCGTGCCAGCTCAGCAGCCTCATCGACCGTCTGCATGAAGGCACCGGTACCCCATTTCACATCAAGAAGGATCTTGTCACTGCCCGATGCCAGCTTCTTGCTCATGATGCTCGATGCGATGAGCGGCATGGAGTCTACCGTCGAGGTGACATCCCGAAGGGAGTAGAGCCGTTTGTCTGCGGGGACCAGGTTCGCCGTCTGTCCGATGATCGATGCACCACAGGTGTTCACGATATGCGCGAAGCTGTCCATGTCCTGAAAGACCTGGTACCCGGGGATGGACTCAAGTTTATCGAGCGTCCCGCCGCTGTGCATCAGCCCTCTGCCGGACATCTTGGCGACTTTCCCACCGCAGGCGGCCACAAGCGGTGCGATGGCGATGGTGGTGGTATCGGCGACCCCGCCGGAACTGTGCTTGTCTACCTTGATCCCGGGGATCGCTGAGAGATCGATCTGATCTCCCGACCTGGCCATCGCCATGGTCAGCTCAGCCGTCTCTTCTGTGGTCATGCCGTTGAACCAGATAGCCATGCACAGGGCTGATGCCTGATAATCAGGGATACGATCCGAGGAGTAGCCCTGAATGAAGAAATCGATCTCCTGTGGTGTCAGGACCTCGCGATGCTGTTTCTTTCGAATCAAATCAGGAACTCTCATACCTACCCCCTCCTAATCGATCATCAATACAGACCTTTGAGTAACGGCTGATCAAGATTCACCGGTCTGCGATTGTCCTGAAGCGTCTTCTTCATATAATCCCGGTCCAGATCCAACTCTTCCACAAGAGCGATCAGCAGCTCCTCTGTGATCAGATTCTGTTCCGCATAGAGATAGATCAATGCCTTCTCCGCGATGCATGAGGCAAGCAGCGCATTGAGACATACCAGATCATCTGGTGTATCACGAGTGTACCGCTGCTGCATGAACCGATACAGCTGGGAAGAGGCTATCTCATGCTTCATATGATAGAGCTCCTGCTTGAGCGGGAGGCTGTCCCCCCCAGATGCCTGTTCTCCCAGCGGCTTGAGGGTGAAGAAGGTATACTCCTTTGCAGGAAGGTAATGATGGCTGTCACATCTGGTGCAGTAGTTCGGCTGCAGAGGATCATCATGATTGGTATCCCCTCCCACGATGATCAGCGGATCGAAGTAGAGTGCGGGACATTCCCTGCCCTCTACGGTGTAGTATCGATAGGTATAGAACGAATCCTCGAGACACTCGTCATGCTCACAGTATGCGGTGAGCGGGACCACATCCGTAGCAGTATCGAGCATCAACCTCGCTGTGGAGTTGAAGATGTCCCGTCGGAAGTTCAGGATCAGGGTCGGGAAGATGAACAGCAGTCCACGGGAGACAGAGTGATTCCGTACGACATAGGCAAGCCGTTCATCATAGAAGGAGGCTTCGTCGATGATCCAGGTCCCCACATCCAGATGCGCGGCTATGGCCTGTTCCAGATCGAAGGAGTCGGTGATACGGACGATGTTACTGCCGCATCTGACAAATCCCCCTCTATAGGCCAGCGCATCTTCAGGATACTCCCCGAAGCGCGTATCATGGAGAGACCTGACGAACATGACCTTCCTGCGATCGACGCCATCGGTGGCGGTAAGAGCCATGATCTTGTCACTCTTCGAGAGTGCTACCGCTGCATCCCTCCAGACCCGTGCAGAGAACTCGGTCTTCCCCGAACCCATGGGTCCGATCACCAGCACCCTGCGTGACGGCTTTGTGAAATCAAAATGGGTGAAGGTCTGGTGGATCTCCACAGAGGGGAAGCCCAGGCTCTTCAGGAAGCTGTTCGTGTTCAGGCTCTGATCGGCACTATGCATGGTTTCATGGTATCCTGTTTTCTGGTTTCGTTCCACTGTGATCGTCACGGGAAGAGTATCAATGTACCATATATCATGGGTGAATGCAATTTAATAGATTCATGACAGTGAGTTTTATGCTACAATAGGAAGTACCCGGTCAGTGAACCTTATCTATCAAGTAATGCACGTCTTCTCCAGAGAGAAGCGTCACATATAGAGTGTCTATAGGTTATCAGGGGGTTCCTTATGAAGACAGATGTCATTGTCATGGGAGCAGGACTGAGCGGTCTCACTGCAGCGGCACTGCTGGCACGAAAAGGACTGAAGGTCACACTCATCGAACAGCACTATCAACCGGGAGGCTCCTGCGGGGCGTTCAGGCGCGGTTCACGGACTTTCGACCAGGGGACCGCCATGCTCTTCGGGTTCGGTGCATCGGGCTTCAACCCTCACCGGTACGTCATGAATCAGCTTCAGCAGCCCATCACCGTCATCAGACATCCCTCATTGTACACGCTCTACTATGACGGACACCCGATCCCGTTCTCTGAGGATATCGAGCAGTACTTCTCAGCCCTTACGGAGCTCTTCCCCGAGCATATGGACGGGATCCGTGCGTTCTATGCATATATGGCAGACCTCTACTACCATGCCATCCTTGCAGACCCCATCTACATGGCACCTTCAGAGATGACGCCGAAAGACGGATTCCTGCGTTTTCTCAAGCATCCGGTACGGCTCCTGCGCCTGTTTCGCCTCTTCTCTCAGAGTGCCGGTGACCTGCTGCGCAGATTCGTCGACTCAGAGGATGTGGTCAGATTCTTCAACAAACTGACTTCGACCTACTGCTACACCCTCCTGGACGAGACCCCTGCGATCCTTGCGGTCACGATGTTCATGGATAATCATCACGGCGGCAGCTACTACCCGGCAGGGACGTCTCAACAGCTTCCGGGGAAGCTGGAGAAGTCTCTGGAAGAAGACGGCGGGATCATCCACTATCAGACAAAAGCCTGCAGCATGGCATTCCGGGACGGCGTTCCCTATGCGGTGACGGCGATCCGAAACGACGGAGATGCGCTGACCATCGAGGCAGATGACTTCATCTTCTCCGGGACCCTCTCCAACCTCTATCATCATGTGATCCCGCACGAGCTCCAATCCCGGGAAACACTTTCCTGGATCGATCAGCTTGAGATGACCTATCCGAGCGTCATCCTCTACTGTGCCGTCGATGCTTCGGTCCTGCCTGAGGGAGCACAGCCTATCGAGATGCTCGCAAACGATCCTCAGGCCATCGATGAGAAGGAGATCACCCTCTACCGATTCTCACTGGCTGATCACTCGATCTGTCCCGAAGATGAGCATCTGATCATGGCTATCGGCCCTACGTTCCAGAAGTGGCCCCATCCCGAGGATCCTGAGTATGACAGTGATGAGTATCTTGTACTGAAGGATCAGGAGACTGCACGGATCATGGCGGTACTGGAGGACCATATACCCGGTTTCAGAGCAGCAGTCAGATACCACTCACTGGCAACCCCCTCTTCGATCGAGTACTACACACTCAAGAACGGCGGATCGGTAGCGGGACCCAAGCAGGCCATGGGTCAGGATCTGCTCAAACGCCATCCTGCCGCCACGCAGTGGAAGAACCTGTTCGTCTGCGGCGAAGGGACGGTCATGGGGACGGGAAGTCCGGCAGTCACCATATCCGGGGTGAGTGCCGCGAACATGGTGCTCAGAAGAAGATCCATGAAAGAGTTCTCAGCACAGGACAGAACGGAGAACGTGGTCATAGAGATCACTGCGGACGAACTCAGAAAGCACTGCGATGAAAAAGGGAATGTACTCATCTCGCCGAACAGCATCGATGATCCATACCAGCTGCAGCTGCATGATCTTGCAGTCACCTGTCAGTGGTGTTCTGATGATGCCTGCAGGACCTCCTGTCCGTATCATATCGACATACGGGGTATCATGCGGCGGCTCGAGTGCGGGAATCTCACAGGTGCCCGTATGGAGGTCTCCAGATCCGTAAGCATACAGAGTCACCACTCGATCTCCGACCATTTCCACCCCTGTCTCACCTGCGACAGACAGTGTGAGACCCAGTGTCTGCATACCCTCATAGATGAGACGAGCGTTCCCATCGCAAGGACCCTGCTGCTGCTCTACCAGAGGGACCCTCATGAACTGAAAGCTGCACAGACCCAAGAGGAGCCTGCAGGTCAACCCTGAGGTAAGCAGACCCATCGGCTCGATCCCCGCAGAGGAGCATCCTGAATCCATGCGTGATACCGGAGCGATGTGCTGGGTTTCGAGACTCGAACTCGTGGTACGATGTGCCATCGATGAGATGTACCTGATCAATCGCGAAGCCTCGAACGGGAAAAGACTCCATAACCGGCTATGGAACGGTCAGGGAGAGATCCGACTTACAGGAACGAGCGGCATTCCGAGGTCCTCGTCGATCATCTCACGATGAAGAACACCGGCTGCGAGTACGGCATCTATGATTCGTGAGTCAGCAGGGACTCACTCCCCTGCTGCTGCAGGGCCCGGGCATATCACAGGAAATAGACCGTTCAGCGGCAGCCCCCTCTATGTGAGAAGGGCTGGCTGATCTGTCGCAGCCCCCATCATCCTCTAATATGAGGCATCAGAGACAAGACCTTTCATGATCGAGACTCCCGATGATGCACCGATCCTGCTTGCACCTGCTTCGATGACACGATGTGCATCTTCATAACTTCTCACTCCCCCAGAGGCTTTCACTCCCATCTGGGGACCGACGGTCTTTCGCATCAGTTTTATATCATCTACGGTCGCACCCCCTGTGGAGAATCCTGTAGAGGTCTTCACGAAGTCAGCCCCGCAGCTCTTGGCTGTCTCGCAGGCTATGACTTTCTCTTCGTCAGTGAGCAGGCAGGTCTCAAGAATGACCTTGAGGACGACCCCTGCTCCGCAGGCTTCCCGTACCAGCCGGATGTCGCGTTCGAAACTGACGAGCTCCCGGTCCTTGAGCATCCCCACATTGATGACCATATCGATCTCCTGCGCCCCGTCTGCAACGGCCTCTTTCGCTTCGAAGGCCTTGCTCTCACTCTTCATCGCACCAAGTGGGAAGCCTACGACCGTACAGACTTTGACCGGAGAACCGGCAAGCAGCCCGGCGCAGTAGGAGGTCCAGCTGGAATTGACACATACCGAGGCGAACTCATAGGTCTTTGCCTCTTCACAGACCGCTGTGATCTCTGCCGCTGCAGCCTGTGCCTTGAGCAGGGTATGGTCGATATATCTATTCATATCAGTGATGGTGTTCATACTCTCGTTCTCCTTACATGTGTGATCGTATCATATGCTCATGATACCCCTGGGGCGCATGAGAAATCAAGCCATTGCGGCAGCTTCCCTTCACGATCGATCCGCGCTCATCGATCCCCCATGCTCTATGATCAGTACCTGCTCTCACGGTATCAGCGGGCTCTTGATACCATTGTCCAAAAAGGTGTCACCGTTAAACCTTGACCTTGGAAGCAAGACGATATACAGTCAGCGTATTATGATCATCGAAAAAATCAACAGCGTACTATATTGGGCTATCATCGGGATTCTACTGCTGAACATCATGCAGAGAAAACATCATCCTCATGTCGAGAAGAAACGGACAGCCACGGTGATGCTGGCGGTCCTTGTACTGATCCTGAACATGTTCGCGGCACTGATCCTGCAGTTCGAGCTGCCCCAGTGGACCCTCATCCCGGCCCTGCTCGTACCGATCACCGTAGGGTATCTGATGCGCAGCAAACTGCTGGTATTCACCTTGAACTGCACCGAATGCGATGAACGGCTATCCATGAACAATGTCCTCTATCATGATGACAATCTGTGTGATGCCTGCCGGATGGAACTGCATCCGGAGCTGTTCGAGACGCCTCTGGCAGACGAAGAGGTCCTCCCTGAGATCCCTGCACCCGCCGATGCACGATCGGTGGAGGAGATAGACTGGGATCTGTGGGAACCGACCGAGACCGCGGTCATCTGCTATATCTTCCACGAAGGGAAGGTGCTGCTGATCAACAAGAAGACAGGACTCGGGAACGGCATGGTCAATGCACCCGGTGGCCGTATCGAGGAGCTTGAGACGGCAAGAGAGGCTGCGATCAGGGAGACTATCGAAGAGACGGGGATCACCCCCCTGAACCTGAGAGAGGTGGGGATCCTCGATTTCCAGTTCATCGACGGCTATGCTCTCAAAGGATATGTCTTCTTTGCAGACGACTATACCGGTGAGCTGACCGAGACCGATGAAGCCGATCCATTCTGGGTCGATGAGACAGCCATCCCCTACGAGCAGATGTGGGAAGACGATCAACTCTGGCTGCCCAAAGCCATAGCAGGCTCATATGTCATCGGAAGGTTCATCTTCGACGACAGGACCATGCTCAGCAGCAGTGTCACAGAATCCCGATCCTAGGAGCACCAACTCATGCTGTATTGTGTTCATTGCGGTGTCAGCCTGGCAGAGGATATTACCATATGTCCTCTCTGCGGGAATACTGCGACTGAACAGGGATCGGAGAGACCGGCCGCTCTGGCCTCTTCAGCTCTATTCGACGAGGAACCTGCAGGGATCCCGACCGATCTGCGTTACCACAGAGTCTTCCTCGGCTGGGGACTTTCGCTGCTGCTTCTGGCAGCGGGGATCATCAGCTACGGTATCGATCTCTCCAGAGACCAGCAGATCACCTGGTCATACTATGTCATGATCTCCCTTGTGACCGTGTGGACGATCACGGTACTCCCACTGTTCCACCGCAGGAGGTCCACCACCCACCTGCTGGCTTTCACCGCAGCGATCCTCGGACTGTTCCTGATCTTCATCGATGCACGTACAGGCGATCTGTTCTGGAGCCTGTTCCCCTGTTCACTCCTGATCGCACTTGCCCTCTCTCTGCTTATCCTCCATGACCGCAGAGACAGACCCCTCCGGGTCACGCTGCTGCTGCTCTACGGTGCGTTCATCCTGCTGCAGTCCATCACCGCATGGCTTACCGACGGCAACTGGTTCTATTCGCTGGGTCTGCCGATAACATCTACGGTCTGGCTGCTGATCAGCGCCTTCATCTTCGTTGTGAAAACCAGGTCTGCTTCACAGCAGCCCCCCCCCGGAAGATATCTCTACACCCTCCTGATCTGCCTGAGCATCTGTATCACGGCAGTGGTGACCGAGCTCTGCATAGCACGGCACCTCATGCAGGAGCTGCGCCTGAGCTGGTCTGTCTATGTCATGATCGGGACTTCACCGCTCGCAGCGGTGGCCCTGGCTGCTCACCTCATCAGACCGGTACAGCATTTCATACAGAAGAAGTTTCGCATATGACCAGACAGAAGAAGAGCTATTGGACCAAACTTGACAATGCAGCCCTCATATTCCCCGTCACGATCAATGCATGGGGATCGAGTTTCTTCAGGATCTCAGCCATGCTCGATGACCCTGTAGACCATATTCAGCTCCAGCAGGCTCTCGATCGCTGTATCAGCCGCTTCCCCTACTTTCATGTGAAACTCAGACAGGGGGCGTTCTGGATGTTCCTGGAAGACTCCGACCGCAGACCCCTTGTCGATCAGGACCGGTACTACCCATGTCTTACCATCAAGACTCCCAAGCAGAGAGAGCTTCTGTTCAGGGTCCTCTATCTGGAAAACAGGGTCTCTCTGGAGATGTCCCATGTCCTGACAGACGGGTTCGGGGCTGTGGTGTTCCTGAAGAACATCCTTGCCGAGTACCTGCGACTTCAAGGAGTGTCCATAGAGCCGGACTCGGAGTTCGATCTGTTCGATCTTGATCAGATGCCTGAAGAAGAGGAGACCGTCGATGCGTTCCACCGGTTCTATGATCATCGTGCACCGAAGGATAAGACACTTCCGATAGCATACCAGATGCGTATCAGGAACTCACCTCCCGGTGTGGATCATATCATAACGGGGATCGTGCCGACTGCTGCGATCCTCGAGAAGACCCGGAAACACCAGGTCTCCATCACCGAGTATCTGGTATCGATCATTCTCTATGCGCTGCAGTCCATTCAGCAGGAAGACCCGAAAGAGAACTCACCGAGACCTCTCCGCCTGAACGTACCGGCGAACCTGAGAAAGTTCTACGGTATCAGGACCATGAAGAACTTCTCCCTGTACACGACTCCTGAGATCGATCCGAAACTCGGGGAGTTCACCTTCGAGGAGGTCCTTGAGCAGGTCCATCACTATATGAGAAAACATAACACGGAGAAGTACATCAAACAGCAGATCACCAGGAATGTCGGGGGAGAGACCAATCCATTCATCCGTGTGATCCCGTTCCCGATCAAACAGGCGTTCCTTCGCAGCATGCACGCGAAATATGGGGAGAAGCAGCAGAGTATCTGTCTTTCGAACCTCGGCAGGATCGCCCTGCCGCAGAGCATGCTCACGCATGTCACACGGTTCGACTTCATCCCTGCAGGTTCGATGCTGACCAAGACCATGCTCGCAGTCACCGGGTTCAACGATTCGCTCTATCTCTCGTTCGGCAGAGTCGCAGAGGAGCCTCTGCTCGAGAGGCGGTTCTTTGCGTTCCTTCAGCAGCAGGGCATCCCCTGTGTGCTGGAAAGCAATAACACCCCCACGTCTTCTTCACGTCCGGGATTCCTCAAAAGGCGGGGTACTTCATGAAACAGTGCAGACGATGTAACGCGATCATCGCAGATGGCGAGCCGTGCTGCCCGCTGTGCGGCCCCGAGGCTCCTCTGGTGGAGCTCCCCGGCAGCTGCCCCCGCTCCCCCTACCCCGCACATCCGAAGATCATACGGCTGAAAGTCCGCAGCATCATCGCCTTCGATATGGATGTGTTCTTCTTTCTCTCATCGGTGCTGTTCCTGTTCTCGTGTCTGCTCATCCTGATCGACTCCCTCGAGAGTCCCGCCATCACCTGGAGCAGATACCCCATAGCCTCACTGCTTCTCCTCTGGGCCGTGCTGGTACTGCCCTATGCCTTCATGCGCTACACCGGCTACACCTATGTCCTGATCTCTGCGATAAGCCTCTCCCTGTTCCTGTTCTTCATCGATCTGCAGAGCGGTACTCTGAGCTGGTCAGTGATCCCTACGGTCGTACTGACGGTCCCTGCAGCAGTGAACTGGCTCTATTATTATCGAAAACGTCCCTGATCCCTTATTGACAAACATCCTCATCATTACTATAGTTAAAAACCGATTTGGAGAGGTGTCCGAGTGGTCGAAGGAGGCGGTCTTGAAAACCGTTGAATCGCAAGATTCCGGGGGTTCGAATCCCCCCTTCTCCGTTTCTTTTTTTGATAGGTCTTTATATGTTAATCCTTTGGAGAGGTGCGAGAGCGGCTGAATCGGGCTCCCTGCTAAGGAGTTGTACTGGTGACGGTACCGGGGGTTCGAATCCCCCCCTCTCCGTTTTTATTTTTCTTGTATCCATAGCTCAGATGGATAGAGCATTAGATTGCGGATCTAAAGGTCGGAGGTTCGAGTCCTCTTGGGTACACAAGACTATGTATCGTTCATGTTCTTTGTTGGAGAGATGCGAGAGTGGCCGAATCGGGCGGATTCGAAATCCGCTGTGCCGTTCTGCGGCACCGAGGGTTCGAATCCCTCTCTCTCCGTATATATATGTGTTGCTTGGAGAGATGACCGAGAGGCCGAAGGTGTGCGCTTGGAAAGCGTATGTACCCCAACAGGGTACCGGGGGTTCGAATCCCCCTCTCTCCGTTCCCCTTCAGTGTTGATAGTCAGGGACTGTGCTATTGATCTTCACCCAACTCCGTCAGGACCGGAAGGTAGCAGCGGTTAGTGAACGACCAATGAGACATGGCTTTCTTGACTTGAGCTGGAGGGGTTTTTTTTCTTTATGTGTATCGTGTATAATTCCCCTTAAGGAGATATACCATGGCTTTCGAAATAACCGCTTCCCGTCGACGCCCGCAACGATTCTCTGAGCTTTCCGGTCAGAATTTCGTAGTATCCACCCTTATGAGTTCCATACGACAAGAACGGATCGCCCATGCATATCTCTTCTCAGGACCACGGGGAGTGGGAAAGACCTCCGCAGCCCGTATCCTGGCTAAATCATTGAACTGTGAGAAAGGCATCACCACCGAACCCTGCGGCAGCTGTCCGAGCTGTCATGAGATCACAGCAGGGAGTGCTCTGGATGTCATAGAGATCGATGGAGCGAGTAATACCTCTGTCAATGATATCAGGACGATCAAGGACGAGGTGCTCTTCGCACCCAACAGCAGCCGTTACAAGATCTACATCATCGATGAGGTACACATGCTTTCGAACAGTGCCTTCAATGCACTGCTCAAGACCATCGAAGAGCCGCCTCCCTATGTGATCTTCATCTTCGCCACCACGGAGGTACACAAGGTACCGGCCACCATCCGTTCACGCTGTCAGCAGTTCCATTTCCAGCTGATCTCACTGGAGGTCATCAAACAGAAGCTTCAGGATGCCTGTGACGAGTCAGCAGTGATATATGAGGAGGAAGCCCTCTTCTGGATCGCCAAAGAGGCTACCGGCTCTCTTCGCGATGCCTACACCCTGTTTGACCAGATCGTGTCGATCTCTGACGGGAACATCCGTATGAGCATGATCCGGGACAAGATGGGACTGATCGGTGTCGATGTCATCAACACCCTTGCAGAGCATATGGTAGACGGAGATCGTCAGAAGGCCGTAGAACTGCTGCACTCGATCATCGCACAAGGTGTCTCCATAGAGAAATGCATCATAGATCTGACCGAGTACTTCAGGACAGCACTGCTGATCAAAGAGCATATCACCAAAGAGTCCATTCTTGGAGCCAAGGCAGAACATTTTTCGGCAAAGGTCATCGATGCTCTGGCAGCAGAGCAGATCGAAGGGATCCTTGATCTGCTGCTGAATCTCTACAGGAATATCAGGTTCTCTCTGAACCAGAGGTTCGAACTTGAACTTGCCATCAGCAGACTCTGTTCGATCCAGTATGCTGTGGTACCCTCAGTCCTGGTACGACAGATCAAGGAACTCAAAGAAGAACTGCTGAACGCACCCCCCCCATCGAGAGCCGCCCAGCGGCCGAAACCTCCCGCACAGCCTGCTGCTCCCAAGAGTGCGCCTTCTGTCGTCCCTGATCGGACAAAGAGACCTGCAGCCGCGCCTGAGAAGAGTGTGGTCATCAGTGCAAAGCATATCGAGATGCTCCAGGCACAACTGAAGCAGAAATCACCGGCGCTGGCCTCGACACTGCAGCAGATCACCTCCTGGGAGGTCGAAGACCGGACTATCAGGTTCATCTTCGGCTCGAACTTCACTGCAGAACGTGCCAGAGAACATGTAGTGGTGCTGAGGAACGAACTTCGTACGATTCTCGGGACTGACATCACTCTGGATATATCGACCGGGAAGGATTCCAAACAGCCGACACGTGAAGCGGTCACTGAAGATGACGATGCCATAGAGAAGGTGAAGAGTATCTTTCGCGGAGAGCTATATACCAATCCGAACACAGGAGAATAAGTTATGGACCCAATGGATCTGTTAAAGAACCTGAAAGATCTTCAGTCACAGATGTCTGGAGTACAGGAGAGACTGAAGGATATCATCGTACAGGGTTCTGCCGGCGGTGGCATGGTAGTCATAGACATGAACGGCAGTATGGAAGTCCTCTCGGTGAAGATCGCCCCGGAGGTCGTGGATCCTGAGGATATCACGATGCTGGAAGATCTTGTGCTCGCTGCATGCAACTCAGCAGCGGCAGCATTGAGAGAGAAGATGAGTCAACAGGCTGCTTCACTGGCAGGCGGTGCCGGATTCCCGGGACTGTAGCAGATAGAGGTACCTATGCGATCGATAGATGAACTGATCCGGGGGCTTTCACGCCTGCCCGGGGTCGGAAACAAGAGTGCTTCCAGAATCGCCTATCATCTTATCCAGCGGGATGTTCGAGACAATCACCTGCTGGGGGAACTCATCTCCACGATCCAGGATAAGATCCGCCTCTGCGATGTATGCGGAAGCTTCACCGAGGGACAGATCTGTGATGTATGTCAGGATCCTCATCGAGACCATACACTCATCTGTGTGGTAGAACAGCCGCAGGATGTCTTCACCATCGAGGCATCAGGGGTCTACAACGGATACTACCATGTACTCCATGGCGCGATCTCTCCCCTCGACGGGATAGGTCCTGATCAGCTGACGATCGGTCAGCTGATCGAACGCATCACTACCGGAGATTTTTCCGAGGTGATCCTTGCGATGAACCCGACAGAGGAAGGCGATACCACGGCAATGTATATCACACATCTGCTGCGATCCTCCCGGGTGACGACTTCACGGCTCGCCTCGGGCCTGCCGGTCGGAGGAGACCTTGAATATACCGACAAGGTCACCCTCGCCCGTTCGCTGCGCGGACGTATCCGCATGTCGGATCAGTAGCGGATCAGATCCCCCGCGAGCTCCTGATCTCTTCATAGGCTGACTGTATCTCACGGAACTTCTCATTGGCGAATTTGATGAACTCATCAGGAAGTCCCTTCGATGCGATCTTATCAGGATGATACTCACTCACCAGTTTCCTGTAGGCGCTCTTGACTTCTTCGTTCGAAGAGCCTGAGGATACCCCGAGCACGTGATAGGCATGAGAAGAACTCTCGTGAGCCCCATATCGTTTCCGAATCGCTTCCATCTGCTCGTCTGAGAAATGGAAGAGATTGCCGGCTTTCCTGATCAGCTGCTCTTCAGCAGATGAGAGGTTCCCATCAGCATACGATACCCGATAGAAGATATCGATCATGACATCGAGCATCTGTCGATTCTGTTTGAACACGTCATAGAACTGGACTGCGAACTGTTCGAAGGACTCGGGTGATCTCTGAGCAGTCTCGAAGATCCTCATCGCAGCCTGCTGTGCCTGTCCCTGCAGACGAAGGTCCCGATTGATGAACTCAACGACTTTCCTTCGTTCAGCCTCAGTGACCGTCCCATCAGCTGTAGTGATCTTTGCCAGCATGGAGAACGCCGCCACGAAGAAGACCATCTGGGTCTGTTCCTGGGTCTCGACCCGTCCCTGCTGCCTGTTCCCCTGATACCAGAAAGCCTTCTGATCCTGGGAGACTCCCTGCCCGGAAGCATCGAACAGATGACCGAAAGAGGCTCCCGCTATCATACCTAACGGTCCTCCGAGCATGAACCCGAACGTACCGCCAACAACTTTTCCTAACCAACCCATCGTAGATTCTCCATTCTCTTATAGTTTGTCGATGAGCATAGAACATTTTCCCGAAGGGATCGGTAGCGTCTTCTTCTTCTGCTCGTCAAGGATATCGATCGTGAAATAGTAGAGCTTCTCGGACTCCAGCCGTATCTCCCAACCACGGGTGTTCTTATTGCTCAAGATGGTGATGAGGTTCCTCTTGAGAGAGAGATCTTCGATCCCCATGGCCTCCAGCGTCGGCATGACCCAATCCACAGTCTTCCTCGGCAGACTGATCATCAGTCCCACCACATTCTCGATCATCAGTCCTATGGTCACCAGCCCGATCATGGGCAGGAACTTCTTACGGGGAAAATCCGGATGCCCGGGATACTGTGCCGGTCCCTCTCTCAGGGGTAGGTAGGCCTCATAGACATCTCCATTTTCCGTGCCATCGGGATGGAGTGTATCAAGGATGAAGTAGAGATGTCTGATCGCACACTCACGGGCGAACTCGAACTCCTGATACCGTTCCAGCCCCTTGATCACCATGAAGGTATGGGAGGGAAGGACAGATCCGCAATACCCGTTGCCATCTTCAGAGAAAGCTTTCTGATCAGCAGCGATCGTCGGGAAGGGATTCTCAGTACCAAACACTTCAGGGTCCTTGAGCTGACTGATCAGTCGCTCTGCCCGGTCTTCATTAGGGATCTCTGCAAGCAGCGTCCAATAGGTACCGATCGTCTTGAGTCGAACCTGTTTCTCCTGTGCATCAAGATCATAATAGAACCCGTCTGCAGCGTTCCACATCAGCGTATTGATCCGGGTCTTGAACGAGAAGTACTGCCGCTTATAACGGAAGCTGAGTTCCTTGTCATTGAGCACATCACCGATAGCGGACATATACAGCGCATTCACAGCCATCATGGCATTGAAGTCTACTGGATAGGCGACCTGCTTACGGGGGAGATTCCCCATGAGCGTCGCAGCCATCGGGACCGAGTAGAGTCCGTTCTCCTGCTTGAAGGTCTCATCAAGCCAGGTCATATAGTTCTCAAGGACAGGGACGACCTCTTTCAGCCGTTTTTTGTTCCCGACCTTATGGTAGAGGTTGAATTCCACATAGGCGAACAGCGGGGGGTGTACCCCCTGAGGGTTTTCCTCTGTGAAGACAGGGGAACCATCTTCGATGGAATACTCTCCCCTGATGGCACCGGAAGCTTCCTGCTTGCTGTAGAAGAAATCAAGCATGGGAAACGGGGAATAGGTCTGGTTGCTGTATACCAGAAAGAAGGAATCCAGGCACGAGTAATACTGATGATACGTGTCCTGACCATCATATGAGAGATAATGGGTTGGAGATTCAGCTTCTCTCGCGCCTGCTTCCCATCTATCATGAATCCAGAGCCAGGTGCGGTCGTACAGATCCACAAAATCCTGATCATAAAAATGCACTGAGGGTACGTTATCCTTTACCAACAAAGACTCCTTTGAACATATTAAATTCCAAAACTCCAACATAGAAAGTACGAACTTCTTCGGGATAAGTCAAATAGTTATACCGAGTCTATCATACAGGGCAGATCAGGCTGATAGCGTGGGCATACATTCCCACTTCCAACCGGTCTGTATCGATCGCTATGGTCTCACCGTCAGCATGGCAGACCAGCTTCCCCGACGGAGACAGGATCTTCAGGGAGGTGATCCGCGCTGCTGATATGGCACTGTGGCTCTTTTGCGTCCCCTTGAGGAACCTCCCGACCAGCGCAAGGATCTGCAGTCCGGTCAACGGATGGTTCGCATAGGTCAGATCCAGCAGCCCGTCATCCGCGAGTGCATCAGGTCCCATGAGAAAGGCTCCCCCCATGCGTCTGCCGTTACACACCGATAGCTGCTGGGACTGGATCACCAGCTCCCTGCCGTCGATCTTCAGAGTCATATCGACTGCTTTCGGGTAATGGCTCAATATATGCAGCAGGGCCAGCACATAACTGGGGACCCCGCTTATACGTCTATACTCACTTGCCTTCATCGTCACCATCGGTTCGAAGCCCACTCCGATACCATTGATGAAGAACCTGCCTTCTGGGTAGATTCCTCCGGTGACCTTTCCCACATCGATCTTCCTGGCTCTCCCTGAGATCAGCAGCCTGCAGAAGGCATCGACCGTCTTTGGTATGGAGAAGATGTATGCAAAATCATTCCCTCGTCCAATGGGAAAGATCGCGAGCTCGGGGAGCTTCGCACCCGATACCGCTGCCTGCATCATACCGTTCACCACTTCGTTACAGGTCCCATCCCCACCGGCAGCGACGATCACATCCACACCATCTGCCACCGCAGTCCCGGCCATCACCGCCGCCTGCATCGCTTCCTGCGTATGCTCCATCGTGCAGGAACAGCCCAGAGAGAGCAGCTTCTGTTCGATAGCCACACTCATAGATCGTGCACGACCTTTGGCAGCGGTGGGATTCAATATGATATGAATCCGCTTTTTGCTCCTATCCATTTGTCCATCCATCGGGTATAGTACAGTATTCTCTTTGAACAGCATCTTTTTCTGTAGACACACCTATAACCATACTGATTACTAAATGCTAGCGTTATAATCATGTTTGGATGGTACGTTTATAATAAGAAAGATATCAATCCATTAGTGTGAACAGTATATACGAAAAACATCACTATTCACAGAAGAAAGACAATAATTTATGGTAGATTTATATGAATTCGTACGATAAGTTCCTCCCAACGACACAGGATGAGATGGCAGGACGCGGCTGGGAGGTCTGTGATTTCGTGATCATCACCGGTGATGCATATGTGGATCACCCGTCATTCGGCGCTGCACTCATCGGACGGCTGCTGGAATCGCAGGGGTATGCTGTCGGGATCATCGCACAACCGGCATGGGACAGTCCTGATGACTTCAGGAGACTCGGCAGGCCGAGACTGGCGTTCATGATCACCTCCGGGAACATCGACTCCATGGTAGCCCATTACACCTCTTCCCATAGACCCCGCACTCAGGACAGCTACAGTCCGGGGGGGACCTGCGGTCTCAGACCTGATCGGGCAGTGATCACCTATACCGCACGGGCCAGACAGGCCTACAAACAGGTACCGGTCATCATAGGTGGGCTTGAGGCCTCACTCCGCCGTCTGTCGCACTACGACTACTGGTCCGATACGGTCAGAAGGTCCATCCTCCTTGATGCCAAAGCAGATCTGCTGATCTACGGGATGGGAGAACATCCGGTGACCGCAGTCTGTCAGCGACTGCGCGAGGGGGTCCCCGTCGGGGCTATCCGCGATATCCCCGGGACCGTCATCAAGCTGAAGCGTTCTGACTTCCTTGATCCTCAGCGAGTCCAGCACTGCCCCGAAGTCCTTTTGCCCGGGTACGAAGAGGTCTCAGATCGTGACAAGCATTCGAACACCGGCAGTGATGCCGGGAAGCAGTCCTATGCACGATCGATCAACCTTCGCATCCTCCATGAGAATGCCATGCAGCCGCAGCGGCTGATCGAGGAGTACCCCGACTGCTTCATCATACAGAACCCGGTCGCCCTGCCCCTCTCTACAGCTGAACTTGACAGCGTATATGAACTGCACTATACCCGCAGATCCCATCCCATGTATGATTCATACGGCGGGGTCCCGGGGCTTTCAGAGGTCCAATACAGTATCACCAGCTCCCGAGGCTGCTTCGGCGGCTGCTCCTTCTGTGCCCTGACCTTTCATCAGGGGAGGATCGTTCAGGCACGAAGCAGTCTCTCCATGATCAGAGAGGCCGAGGAGCTTACGCACGATACGGAGTTCAAAGGATATATCCATGACGTGGGAGGGCCGACTGCCAATTTCAGCGGACCCTCCTGCAAGAGGCAGGCTGTTCATGGGGCCTGCACAGACCGGCAGTGTCTCTTTCCCGAGCCCTGCCCTGCCCTCCAGGACACCCATGAGCCGTACCTCAAGACGCTGGTAGAGATGAGAGAGCTTCCAGGGGTCAAGAAGGTCTTCATCCGTTCAGGTATCAGGTACGATTATCTGCTTGCGGCTGCCCCGGAACAGACCAGAGACCGGTTCATGCAGGAGTTGTGCACCCACCATGTGAGCGGACAGCTCAAAGTCGCTCCTGAACATGTCTCTTCGAGAGTACTCGATGCCATGGGAAAACCGGGTATCGAGGTGTTCGAGGAGTTCTCCACACGTTTTGCACAGGCTAACGATCAAGCCGGTAAGAAGCAGTACATCATCCCCTACTTCATCTCCGGGCATCCCGGTTCTACCCTGGACGATGCTATCGCGCTTGCACAATACCTGCAGAAGAGCCGGTTCATCCCCGACCAGGTTCAGGATTTCTATCCTACCCCGGGGACCGTATCGACCTGCATGTACTATACCGGACTCGACCCGAGGCCGGGCAGGGACTTCGCACCGGTGTATATCCCGAAGGGAAGAGAGAAGCATCTGCAGCGAGCCCTCATCCATTTTCACAAGCCGGAGAATCATGCCCTGGTGATCGAAGCCCTCACCACCGCAGGACGGACCGATCTCATCGGAGAGGGTCCCTCGGCACTGGTGCGGAGAAGAGGCCCCTCTTCAGAGAAGAAGAAGAAGAGACAGAACCGACGATAGTCTCAGAAGCTGACTTTCGATCACAGGCAATGCTGAGGCTGCTCTGATCCCTGTGAGAGGAACCTCGGTCCTCTCCCGCCGTTGCCCCCATGACCCTTGAGGAACGTCTCTCCACACAGCTGCAGTACCTGCAGCTGTGAGTCTGTACAACCATGGTGGACAGGGTATAATGAAGAGAGAGTCCTCTGATCAGATAAGGAGCATGGTCATGAAGTTCAAGACCCGCTGCAGACTGCGCACTCCTACCGGAAGCTATCCCGTCGGCTGTACCCGATATCTGTTCCCCGGCAGTGCGGCCAGAGCCGGGGACCTCTTCGGTGACCTTCCTGCCCTCTGCTTCTATCCTGCCACAGAGGTGACAGGACGTCCGATAGCCATCTATGCCAGTGAGGGGATCCTGCCTGGTGCCGGAAGCATCCAGACGAACTCCTATCGTGCTGCTCCTGTGAGCGAGGGGTCCTTCCCCCTGATCCTCTTCAATCATGGGTTCAGCCTCATGTGTGAATCAAATACCATTCAATGTGAAGAGCTGGCATCTCACGGCTATGTCGTGCTGAGTATCGGGCATCCGTCAGACGGTTCGTATGAGCTGCCTGACGGGAAGGTCCTGCTGTTTGACAGCAGGGGTATGATGCATCTCTACCGAAAAGAAGCCGCCTCGGGTATGGAGATCTTCCCTGCCTATGCCGCATGGCTGAGAGCCAGAGGATCCTCTACGGATGATGAGGCGCATAGGGCTGTGTATCAGAGGATCATCGAGGCACAGCCGAAGATGACCGCTCACAGTGAGCTCTGGGTACAGGACTCACTCGCTGCCCTTCAGGGGCTGCTGCAGCAGGACAGCACCGCCTCACCGAAGGTGCGTGAACATATTGACACCAGCCATATCGGGGCTTTCGGCATGTCCTACGGGGGATCCACTGCGCTGAACCTGTTACAGAGCTCCCCCCTCATACTGGCAGGGGCAGACCTTGATGGGTTCTTCTACAGTCCCCGCTGGCAGCAGCCCATTGAGAGACCGCTGCTGATCATGCAGAATGACAGCCCCTACGCCGGTCATATCGTGGTCTTCCCCTATGAGCATGCCACCGGTCCTGCATATCTGATCACCTGCAGAGACAGTACCCATGGCAACTTCACCGACTACAATGAACTGCTTGCAGAGAACCTCTCTTCGATCGTCGAGATCGACGGGGAACAGGTGTCCATACCGCTGCTGGGAGCCATCGACCCGGATGTCATGGAGAGCATCCTGAACAGAGCCCTCCTTGATTTCTTCAACATCTATCTCAAGGGCAGGACCTCAGAGTTCCTGCAGACGACCCGGGTCCCTCAGGCTGAGATCGAATACAGGATCAGCCCGTAAAAGGCAGCTGTGCCGCCCCCTTCCTCTCTCACTACCGTGCCCGATGGATAGATGGTGAGCCCCCCCTACCGATGAAACGATCCTTGTCGTATCAGGCATATTGACAACTTTGACTCCTTGGGGTACTACATGCTGATGGCTAAGTACACTGCACGAACCCCACAGCTTCAACTCGAACACAAAGACTTCCTGCTTCAGCTCATGAAGATCTCAGGACCTATCATGCTGCAGAGTCTGCTGACAACGTCCCTCTCGTTCTTCGATACACTGATGATCGGTCAGCTGGGTGATATCGCGATCGCTTCAGTAGGTCTTGCCAATCAGATGTTCTTTCTGATCATGCTCTACTTCTTCGGGGTCAGCAGTGGTTCGGCGGTATTCATAGCCCAGTTCTGGGGTAACAAGGATATCAGGAGTATTCACAGGACCATGGGTATCGGGCTGGTATTATCACTGCTCGGTGCGCTGTTCTTCACCATCATCTCGTTGAGTGCTCCCGAGCTGCCCATGAGGATCTTCTCTCCCGACACCCAGGTCGTGGCCACAGGTGCTGTCTACCTGCGTATCGTGGCGATCAGCTATATCTTCTCTGCGATCTCGATCATCTTCTCAGCCTCTCTGCGAAGCACAGAACAGGCGCATATACCGCTGATCGCTACCGTCTTCTCCCTGGTGATCAATATCGTACTGAACTATCTGCTGATCTTCGGCAACTTCGGCTTCCCTGCATGGGGTGTCGCCGGGGCAGCTGTCGCCACCACCATCGCTCGAGGCATCGAACTGATGATCATGCTCTTTGCTACCTATCGCAGGAGACTCGCAGTCGCCGGATCGATACGATCCTTCCTCTCGTTCGATCGGATGTTCGTGCGCATCTTCTTCATCACAGCACTGCCGGTCATCCTCAATGAGATCATCTGGTCGATGGGGATGGTCGCCTACAAGATGATCTATGCCCGTATGGGAACACAGGTCATCGCATCGGCCAATGTGGTCGAGGCGATACAGGGGTTGTTCTTTGTGATCTTCATCGGGACCGCGAATGGGTCTGCCGTCATGATCGGAAAGAAGATCGGTGAGAAGAACCCGGAAGCTGCACAACTCTATGCCCGACGCTTCTGCTGGCTCTCTCTGGTCTTCGGGGCTTCAGTAGGCATGGGGATGTTCTTCCTTGCTCCCTACATCCCGCAGGCATTCCGGGTTTCCCCTGAGATCGTCCATCTGGCAAGTCGTTCGTTGATGGTCCTGGCATTCGTGCTGCCGTTCAAAGCGTTCAACATGCACAGTATCGTCGGGATCCTGAGAAGCGGTGGTGATACGAAAGCGTCACTGCTCATCGAGCTTACCAGCGTCTGGCTGGTCGGGGTGCCTCTGGCCCTGCTCGGAGGTTTCGTCCTGCAGTTGCCGATCTACTACCTCTATCTGCTCATCAGTCTTGAAGAGGTCTACAAGGTCATCATCAGTCTCATCAGGATCAGATCCGGCAAGTGGATCAATGACCTTACCGTCAATGTACTGCCTGTCACCGAACCGCAGGTCTTCGGTGTATCGGGGTCTGAGATCCCGTAGGAAGAGCGATCCTCCCCCTCTGATCTCTCTCTACAGCCCATCATGTACTATCGACTGTTCAGTCGGAACAGCCGTTCAGTCCCCATCGGGGGTCAAGACGATATCTTCGAACCCGGCATCTTCCTTCCTGCCTACCACCCCGACAAGCAGATACTGTTTGTTGATGGGATCATAGAGATAGTCCTTCTTGAAGTGAAACCCTTCGATCTCAGAACTCCGTTTGACATGGGTACGGACACCTGTACAGTAGACTCGCTCATCCCCGATCTGGATATGACTGTCTCCGGAGGGGGAGATGGGGATATCTTCGGCGATGACGCTCAGGATCTTCTGCTCAAGATCCTCGATCGATATATCGGGTAGATCAGGGAAGCTGATGACGAACCCGTGTTTCACATCCGAGTGTAGCACGGGGTTATGATAGTGGTAATCCCTCGCAAGGATCAAACTGGTGATATCCTCGGCCGAGTGTGCCATGAGCCGGTACTTGAGGGTCCTGTCGACGACCTTCCGGATACTTTCCGGGGTAGGCCCGAATACGGTAGGACGGGCGACGATGACCTCTTCCCCGATCCCGAAGATGATCTGGGCATTATAGCCGAGATAGGGGTAGAGCAGATCGAAGTGCTCGACGACGACCCTGCGATTGTTATCTATCGCTCTGTTGATCGCGTCGACGATCTCATACCGCTGATGGAAGGCCTTCTCGTACAGATAGTCGATATGGAAGGTGTGACCGGAGAAGAAGTCATCTTCCGAGAAGGTGAACAGCGGAGTGCTCTTCACATTGACCCCTGAATCATCATTGGTCAGCTCCAGTCCCGGGAAGAGCCCTTTGATCAGCGTGGACTTCCCCGCTCCTGCATTACCGATGATGGCAATGAGCAGGTCTGAGGGGGCAAGATAGCGCTGAGCGAGCTCCTTTCCGAGTTTGTACAACCGCATACGCCCGCGAGGGGCGTAGTAGGTGGAGAATATGAGATCTTCTTTTACCGGTTCAGGTCTTCTTTTAGGTGTCACACGAAAACTCCATGAGCATCAGCGGTGCATGTTGCTGTGCACCGTAGATATCGGTCTCTCCAAAGGCTCCTGAGGGGATCCTGCGTCTCATCGTCACTTTGACCGCATGTGCCGGTTCGAAATAGATGATCTGCAGGATATCCTCCACCGGGACATGGTAGAGGGCAGCCATACGTTCAGGGGTTATGACCTGCGCTCTCTTCAGTATAGCATAGGCATCTTCGTCTTTGCAGATGATATCGAGGGTAAGTTCGAAGGGGCCTGCGTTCTTTGATCTGATCACCCGTGCCAGGTCTATGAGTCTTCTGTTCATAGGAGGACCTCCTTGACCGGAAAGAACGTGTCATCCGGCTTCTGCTGCAGAATATGGTAGAGCGAGAATTCGTAGACCTCACCGGTCGATATATCAGAGGGCGAGAAGGGGAATGCCAGGTTCCCTGCTGTTGCGATCCTGCCGCGATACCCATAGTGCAGCAGTGTCGAACGCATCAGGCTGCACACCGAGTCGGCATCTTCCTGCCTCCTGCCCAGCACATCGATAAGCAGCACACTCTCATGTCCTTCATATACCGGATTCGGTTCCATGGGTCCCATCACCCCGTTCCTTCCGTACTGGTGTACACAGATCTGTGAATCTGCAAAGAGCTGCGGGACCAGCTTCGCCACCCGCTGCTGCACCTGCTCGATGATCTCATCAAGCTGTCCGATCATGATCGGATCCCTCGTCGCTGCGATGGAGATCGTCCTGTACCCTGTGAGTCGGGCACCTTCAAGCTTGATGGTATAGTGCTCTGAGGGTTCGAACACCGACCCGTAGACCTCAACACCATCAGCGATCTCTCGAAATTCAGTATGTTCAAGATTGAGCATGCCTCCCGGTCCCGGCAGGTGGTAGGGGTCCGATTTCTCATAGAGGGTATGGGCACAGGTCGACTCTTCAGTGAATCTCCGCTCATCACTGACGGTCTTCAGGGTGAAATGGTCCTCGTCTATGATCCCTATGACACAATCCGAACCGGATCCCGGAGTGGCGGCAATGGCGGCACACTCGAGGATCTTGCCGGCATGCAGGCAGAGTCCGGGATCGAAGCCCATACGGATGGGGACCGCGGCAAAACATGCAGGATCATAGGCTCTTCCAGCCAGGATGATGTCACAGCCCCGGTCAAGGGCATCGATCATGGGTTCATGTCCCATCTGTGCCACGATGTTGGTAGTCTGTGCAAGATACTCCTGTGTCAGTTCAGGGACTCCTGCAAGAGGGGTGATACCCCCATCTGCCAGCCGTTGTGCTACGATGGAGCCGGGTATGTCGGCATAGATCACTCCGATCTTGCACGCCCCGAGCTTCTGCTCCTGCACGATCTCCCTGATGATTTCCAGGCACCAGTCTACATGGACTTTGGCTCCGCTGCCTCCGGCGGTACCGATGATCACCGGGATCCTTCGAGACAGTCCTGCCTCAATCATATAGGAGAGGTCCCTCTTCACTCCGTTCCGGTTCGTGAAGGGTTTACCTGCTCCGAGATAGTAGGGTCCGGGATCTGTCGATCCCCCGTCAACGGCTATCACATCAGGATCACAGGCAAGAGCCCGCTCGAAGGAGCTCTCAGGGAATCCGTATCCGAGGATCGCCGTAGGCGACAGGATCGTACAGGTTCTTCTCTCATGCATATGCTTCACCTCTTCTCATCAGTTCGATGGTCCGTGCCATCTCGTTCCTTACGATCGTCAGGCCTTCGTCAAAGCCCATACCCGGTTTGATCAGCATGCGCTCCGGTCGTGTCGCAAGGGCTGCATGAACAGACCGTGCTGCCGATATATCGGTCTCATTGCAGGTCCCTCCCTGATACGCCTCGATACCATGGGCTTTGCAGTAGAGCACACTTTCGATGGTATTATGGATGCTCCCGAGATCAGGCGTCTTGATCTGCACCATATGGCAGGATCTGGCATCGGTGAAGTCTCGGATATCTTCGATGGTGTTGCACCACTCGTCCGCTACGAGCTTCACAGGGGATCCTGCTGCTTTCAGCGACTCAGTGAGCGCTGTGAGCATCTGTATCTGTTCCGGCTTCCCACCCATATCCACAGGTCCTTCGATATAGAGTTCATGCGTTCCGGCATCCTCCTGCAGTCCGGCAAGATAGTCGGTCATGGCTGACAGGTCATGATCGAAGATCATCCCGATCGTACCGTAGACATCGATATGGATCACCGGTGAGTACCCGGGGCGCTGCTGCGCTATTCGATCACGGATCCAGCGGATATACTGCTTGAGCAGCCGGCCGTCTCGACCGAGCTTGGTCTCTATCTCATTGATCAGCCCATGAGGCAGCACATCCACACCTTTGAGGATCATCTTATCGACAGCGGCATACCGGTCATCACCGCACTGGCCGAACAGCTCGATCGGCTGCGGTATGATCGGCAGCCGGTATTCACTGCAGATCTGCTGGACCGGCAGCTTGCCGTGAGCGATGGAAACAGCCTCAAGGAGGGCCTGTGAGATACCGTACCGTACAGCGGTATGCAGTCGTCTCCCGTCGATCATCACCGTATCGATCATGGTTGCCAGCTCGATGAACGATGAGAGTTCTTTTCCGATGAGCAGAGGTGCTACCTCTCTCATGATCTCCGGGATAAAGGTCTCAGCGAGGAAGAGCGGGTCCCTGCCTCCGGTACCCGAGTACTGTACCGCAGCACAGTCCCCGACGGCAAAACGACCGTTTTCCAGCAGCAGTATGATTGACAGCGCCTCGCCGGCCATACGGACTGAGCTGAATCCGGGTGTCCTGACTTCCCCGTCATAGAAGAACCCGTCGTGGGCGATCCCCTCTTTTATGGCCTTCTGATCGTCAAAATAGAACCCGGAACTTCCCGGGACACAGATCACATCGGTTATTCTCATGTTGGTCTCCCTACCAGTCTTCCTTTGCTGATGGCATAGATATCATCGATCACCATCTGAAAGCTTGCTTCTCGTTTCTCCTGCTTCGCACGATGGGCGATCTTATCCCTGTGGTATGCGAGGATGTCACTGCTCAACGGCATGCTCCCTGTATCAAAGAGTCGTACCGCCCCGTCGTTATCACGTACCGGCAATACCTTTCCGGCATTGCACACGGCAGGTGCGAACGGCACATCGATCACCCCGGCTTCAAAGGCTCGCACCGCTCCTGCTGCCAGGTCTCCTGCTCCCAGTTCGATCACTGATCGCATGAGACAGGTCACTTCACTGGTGATCAGCTCTTCTTCCTCGCTGATCCGCAGCGTATCAAGGGGAGAGAGGTCAGCTACCATCTGGATGCTCTGCCGTGTCGCAAGCAACCCGTCCCGGTTCGCCTCTTTCGTGGGTATCCCCAGAGCTTCGTGGGGTGTCTTCACGATCACCTTGGTTGCACCTGATAACGAAGCCACCACCCCTCCCCATGAGATGACGGCAAAGGCCTGTGCCTCAGATTCAGGGAATCCCCCCATCCATTGATGGAACACCGTCGACAGCTGATAATCGGTATAGCCCATCTGCCTGAAGTAGCCGTCAGCAAGCTTCTTCAGCACACGCATCGCTGCGATGTCCTGGACCAGATTCCCCGCCTGACCATACCCGAGTGTCAGGGACTTCACTCCCTGTTCTAGAGCCAGGAGCCCCTCGATGATAGCGACGGTATGGCTCACACAGGGAGGCACCAGTGTCCCCGAGAGCGGTCCGAACGGTTCCCGGTTGATACTGCAGCCATGGGCTTCGTAGATACCCACCAGATGGTCGACATACTGCCAGTCACGGATGGACTTCTCCAACGGGACGTTCTTTGCGTAGGGGATGTTATAGGAGATCCCTCCCCCTTCATAGGAGGTGAACCCTCCTGCAAGTGCGATCTCTGTCAACAGCCGTGCATCGGGAGTCCCGTGCCTGATCTCCACCGGTTTATCCAGCGCCTCTATGATGCTTCGACAGCCGTGTACCCCATGATTGACAGCGGGGAACCCGTTGAGCAGAGAGCGCTGAGCCTGCTCGGAACGCTCGATGCCCTTCTGTGCATCTGCATACTTGTTCTGTCTGGTATAGGCATCGATGGTGGTAGGCAGCAGATCAGATTCCTCCTGCAGAAAACTCAGCAGACGGATGTGTTCATCCACCAGGGCTACCCCGGCCCGCGGCTGGAGGAGGACTACCTGTTGATCAAGAGCTTCCTGCAGCCGTATCGAGCAGACCTTCTTCTTCGGCAGACTCTGATGGAAGGCAAAGGCCTCTTCCAGGTCCACCTCACTCCCGGTCGGCCATGACTGCAGCACGGTCTTTCGTTCTTCGGTGAACTTCTGTGTATCAAGTCCAGTATTCATGATGGTTCTCCATGTCGGTCGACTTTCTGTAGTGCGTGCTCGAACAGCAGCTGTCTCACCTGCCCGGGATCAGCGTTCCGTACATGCGCAAGCAGCGGTACGATATATGATTCATCGTACCAGAGCGATACGGTACGGGGGACCAGTGAGATGGCATGCGGCTCACACAGTCCCTGCTGAAGCAGCTCGGGAGCCTGTCTGCGGATCGTCCGTACGACCCCGCCGCTGATGACCAGCTCTTTGAGTGATGTGAGATTCTTTCCCTGCTGCATATACTGCAGCCCTTCGGGGGTATAGATCGGTCTGAGGCTCCCTGCATGCCGGGCGAAGGAGAGAGAGCTGCACAGCGATGCGATCCTTCTCTCATAGACGAGCTCAGCGGCAGTCAGGGGAATCCGTTCGATGGACCCCGTCACCTCTTCGGCATATGCTCTCAGTCCCTCTGGATCAGGCATACCGAATCGCTGCGCCCATGCTGCTGCCTGCAGGGCATTCAGCCGCATGCCAAGATCCCCTTCGACACTTCTTGAGATCCTCTGCGGGCTGATACCACGATGGAAGACGGGGATACCTTCATATTGATCAAGGATCGGGTCTTTCACCGCGGTGTAGCAGTCTGTCGTAGCCCCTCCGATATCGAGGAGGCCCCAGTCCGCCGAAAGCAGCGGCCCGTCAGAGAGTCTCTCCACGAGTTCGAAGACACTTCCGGGAGTAGGTGTCGGCAGGCTCTGCAGTACCTCGCAGGCGCGCTGCAGCCCCTTGCCCTGGATGATCTTCTCCATGAAGACTGTCTTGATGACTTCTCTGACTTCGTGCAGTTCAGGTGCTTCGATCACCGGCATGATATTGTCACAGCAGATCAGTTCGATAGCATTCCGAGCTTCTGAGATCAGAGTCTTCACCGCAGGTGCGACATCCCTGTTCCCTGCATAGATCATCACCGTCGGGATCTTCAGATCCGCCAGTGCTCTGGCATTCTCCAGGATATAGCCCCTGTTCCCCCCGTCAGTACCTCCTGTGAAGAGGATGATGTCAGGTCGCTGGTCTTCGATGTACTGGATATCTTCTCTGCTGATGCGATAGGCTATGCTGTGGACCAGTTTCGCCCCTGCCGAGAGTGCTGCCTCTTTTGCCAGCCGTTCGGTGAAGGAGGGTACGAGTCCTATGGAGATGATACTCAAGCCCCCATGAGCCGATGATGAGAAGCCGATGTTCGGATCCTGTGTCACGGCTGCAGCCCGCAGCCGCTGATAGATCGAGATGCAGGCATCGGAGACGTCTTCGCGTACGGTGGGTTGCTCGAACCGTTCGATCAGCTCAAGATGGCGATCCTCATGTTCAAGGAACAGGGCTCCTTTGGTCCATGTAGATCCGATATCGATCCCTATATGCTCTGTGTACGGCATCATGTTCTCTCTTTCAACCTGCCCTGTGGCGTTTCCCGTTCCTGCTGGCCATGATATCATCACGCAGCAGCTGAGCCTGATCTGTCAGTTCATTGTGGGAACCTGAGAACACGCGATCGAAGCCCATGTCGAGGAACTTCTGTTCCACTGCTGTCTGATCGGTCTTTCCCACGACCAGATTCCCTCCCAGATAGAGCACCACGTGATCGAGCCCCCGCTCCAGACAACGGTCCCTGAATCCTTCACAGTCTATCTCAGCATGTCCGTAGAGGGAGGAGACCAGGATGGCTTCCGCTCCTGTCTCTATGGCTGCATCGATGAACTCATCCTGACTTACCATGACCCCAAGATTCGTCACAGAGAATCCCTCTGCACTGAAATATCGTTCCAGGATCTTGTTCCCGACAGCGTGACAGTCCGATCCGATCACCCCGAGCACCACATTGATCTGTTCCATAGTATCCATTTCCTATCTTCCTGCTTCCATGAGTCGTGATATCTGCTGTTCGATATAGATCAGAGATCCCCGTTCCATCTGATAGACGAAGTTGATGATCGATCCGCCCCCGCGAGTATACTCCTCGAGTTCGTTCGCATACGCTGACAGATGTGCAGCTCCATCGGGAGGGATGATGATGATATCCTTATCACTGAGGAACTCGCCGATCCTGGCTGCCTTCTGATAGGTAAGTGTCCGTATCTTCCCGCTGAAGATCCCCAGAGACCGCAGCCTCTGACGTATGATACGTTCGAATATCCTGCTTTCGCAGATGATGCCCACTCGGCTCTGCTCTCTGATCGAGGCAAGGTCGATGATCGTCTGGTAGTTCGGAGCCACAGCAGCCTGAAAGATCTTCTCACGGCTTTCCGGCAGCAGCCCGGTCAGTTCTGCATAATGGGTCGTTGTCGTCAGGATCAGGTCATAGACCTTCAAGGACTCTGCAGCGTGAGGGTCATTGACGATATCGTCAAGCAGATAGTCGTGGATGGTGATCTTCGAGATGTAGCTCAGCTGCCGATGAAAGATCTCAAGCGATTCAGGGTTGCAGTCCACCGTAGCGATGGAGAGATTGAGCTGTCTGCTCTTTCGCTCCATCATGATGATCTGCATGAGGTTCTGTATCTCCCGATCTTCGAATCGCAGTCTCGTCAGCTGGTCCAGGACCTCTTCTATGAGGGCTACCGCCTGTTCCTTCCTTCCCTCTGACTGGATCTCATGTTCAGAGGAGACAAAGCTTCCCCGTCCCTGGGTGATCTCTATCACCTTGTTGCTCGCCAGCTCCATATAGGCTTTCTTAATCGTCCCGCGTGCTATGCCCAGGGAGTCAGCCAGGGCGCGTTCTGCAGGGAGCTTATCGCCAGGATTCAGTATACCATCCTGTACCATTTTTGTTATCTGCATGGTAATCTGTCGGTAAATCGGCGTGCTCTGTTCTTTATCGATATACAGGTCCATATCATTCTACCTTTCCATCACATTGGTATAGTCCATTATGTACCACTAATGGGTTGATCTGTCAAGTTTTTTTACTTTTTTTATTCCTGCGGTGTGGCTTTTTTCTTCTGAGTGTTTATACTCTTCTAGTAAGCTATCATCAACAAAGGGGATCATTATGGATAAGAACACAGAAAAGACGACCAAAGACGACCAGGTCATGTACTATTTCAGGGAGATATCCAAGATACCCCGTGAGTCAGGCAATGAAGCGGCCATACGCCAGTATCTGATCGATTTCGCCACAGCACACAGTCTATGGCATGTGGTCGATCAGGCAGGTAATGTGATCATACGAAAGGAGGGGTCTCCAGGGAAGGAGAAGATCGCACCGATCGCTCTTCAGGGTCATATGGATATGGTCTGTGTCAAAGATGAAGGATATGAACATGATTTTACCAGAGATCCCCTGCAGCTGCAGATAGACGGTGACTACCTCACAGCAAAGGGGACGACTCTGGGAGCTGATAACGGTATTGCCATCGCGATGGTACTGGCTCTCTTCTCTGATGCCGAAGCGGTACATGGTCCACTGGAGGGGGTGTTCACCGTCTCCGAGGAGACCGGACTCGGCGGCGCGACGGATCTGGAGATACAGTACATCCAGAGCAGGAGACTGATCAATCTCGACTCTGAAGAGGAAGGGATCTTCTATATCGGTTGTGCAGGCGGGGGAGAGGTCTCAGGGACCCTTACTCCGGCACTCACCATGCCATCAGAGGATGAACAGGCATGGAGACTGACCCTCTCCGGGTTCACCGGTGGTCATTCGGGTGCTGAGATCCATACGGGAAGGGGGAATGCGATACTTTGTGGAGTGCGAATGCTCAAACGTCTGGACCGCACCTTCCCGATCGCCCTCGCTTCCATGTCCGGAGGAAGTAAACACAACGTGATCCCAAGCACGTTCTCCTGCACCTTCACCGTCCCGAAGGAGGCTGACGCTACGGTAGAGGCTCTGGTTGAGGAGATGCAGCAGGCTCTTCACGATGAACTGGCAGTCCAGGACCCGCACGCAGCTATCAGTGCAGTGAAGACCGAACTTCCCGGACAGGTCCTGACCAGAGAGCAGTCTGCCTCCATCATTGATGCATTGTATCTGACCCCGCATGGTGTGATCTCGATGAGCAGCAGGCTCGATGGCCTGGTAGAGACATCCAACAATCTGGCTATCGTCCGCCTTGACCAGAATTCCTGCACCTTCATCGCAAGCCAGAGATCATCGATCGCCTCTGCCCGTGATGAGATAGAGGAACGAACCTGTACCGCCTTCGAACTCTCTGGGGCCCTGACCAGCAGGGAGAACAAGTATCCTGCCTGGACACCGAATCCTTCCTCGCCTCTGGCAGAGGTCTGTGCAGAGTTCTACAGACGACATACGGGTAAGGAACCGGTAGTCACAGCAATCCATGCAGGGCTTGAATGCGGGATGATCAACAGCAAGGCTGCTGATATGGATTCCATCTCCTTCGGCCCTGATCTGTCCGGTGTCCACTCGACCGATGAACGCATGAGTATCTCTTCTGCTGCCCGTGTCTATGAGTATCTTCTTGCTCTGCTTGAAGACCTTTCCCGCAGGGCTGACTGATATGAACACAGGGCCGGTCATCGGTATCATGGGCAATCGCATCCCGAACGAATCCCGACTGTTCTACGGGATGGAACGGGATTATGTGAATCATGATTATGTGGAGGCGGTCGAGCGATGTGGGGGGATCCCCTTCATCATTCCCATCTGTGACTCCCCTGAGACGATGATCCGCCTGGTATCACATACCGATGGGGTGCTGCTCTCAGGGGGGTATGATCTGCACCCGCATACCTACCGGGAGGAGGCTCACCCCCTTCTGGGGTATACCGATCAGCACATCGACACGGTACAGATAGCCTGTGTGCAGGAGATCATAGCACGGAAGATACCCGTCCTTGGCATCTGCAGGGGACTGCAGGTGCTGAACACCGCGCTTGGAGGGTCTCTCTATCAGGATACCAGTCTCATCGAGGGATCGACGTTCAAACATATGCAGCAGGCGAAGCGGGGAGAGACCTCCCATCCTGTGGAGATCGTGCCTCACAGCCGTCTTCAGGAGCTCTTCGGCAGCCGGGTGATGGTCAACAGCTTCCATCATCAGTGCATCCACAGACTCGGGAATGGACTCAGGATCACAGCACGGGCACCTGACGGAGTCCCTGAAGCGATCGAACTGATCGACCCCAACTATTTTGCCGTCGGGGTACAGTGGCACCCTGAGATGATGCATGCAGTCTCTGCATCGATGAAACCGCTGTTTCAGGCCTTTCTTGATGCAGCATCTCAGAGCCCTACTTCCAGGCTTTCACCTGTCGAGCCAGTTCTTTAGCCATCTCATAGGCCTGCTCTTTATCCTCCTGAGAGGGAGCACCCTGATACTCTACAGCGCCGATGCAGTCCCACTTCATGGCACTAAGGAACTCATCGTACTGTTTCTTGGCCCCTCCAGACCACCCATAAGACCCGAATCTCATAGTCTTACGGTTCAGGAGGTGACTTCGTTCGAAGATATCGAGAACCGCATACATGGGGGGGAACATCTTGTACTCATAGGTAGGGGTACCGACGATGATGCCCGAAGACCGCCAGGCTGAAGCCAGAACGAATGAGACGTGCTCCTGGGGGACTCTATGTACATGGACCGGGATCCCTTCAGAGGCGACCCCCGCAATGACATGTTCGAGCAGTTGTTCGGTATTACCGTACATGCTGCTCCAGACGATGGTCACTTCCTGCTCTGCAGGTCCAATCTTGTATGAGGCCAGCTTCTGATAATGATCGATGATCTTCTTCGGGTCTTTTCTCCAGATCACCCCATGACTGGGTGCGATCATCCTGATCTCCAGAGAGCTGAGTTTCCTGATCCCCTTCTCCACGAATCCGGAAAACGTCGACACGATATTCGCATAGTACCGTTCAGTCTCACGTGCAAAGAACTCGTGTTCTTCTTCGGTGAGCTGATCATCGAAGAGGTGTTCGCCTACCTGTCCGAAGGCTCCGAAGCCATCGCAGGAGAACAGGGTCCCAGAGGCAGGTTCATACGTCATCATGGTCTCAGGCCAGTGGATGTTCGGAGTGTCTTCAAACTGAAGGGTGATCCCGCCAAGATCCAGGGTATCACCGGAACCGACGGCTCTCACACCCTCTTCGATCCCATAGAACGCAGCTACCAGCGGCACCGCCTTCTTGGTGCAGAGGATCTCCATCTCAGGATTCTTCTTCCGCATCTCCGCAAGCCACCCGGTATGGTCCGGTTCCATGTGGTTGATGATCAGGTAATCGATGTCGCTGACAGTGACACCGATCGATGCCATCTGTTCGGTGATACTGTCCACTGCATGTTCCCAGTCCTTCACCAGATCGATCAGTGCGATCTTCTCGCCTCTGACCACATAGGAATTGAGGGAGACCCCATGCGGGATCGGCCAGATTCCCTCGAACAGATCTCGACTACCAATATTCGCACGGACACAATAGATCTTCGGAGCCACTTCTACCGCTTTCATATCTTCTCCTACGCATCAATACCCGACGCATTCATGCACCGGTACTTCATGCAGTATGTTCTTTGCTTCGTTCCTGTCTGATTCACCTGTATACCTACTATAATACTGAATAGGTATCAATACAACAACCGTCAGGAGGATCTTCTGTCGCTTCTGCTACAGCACCCAGAGCCCGGCCTGCAGTCGCATGGCTACATGCAGTCTCTGATGCCCCGGCAGGTATTGTTCTACATTCTGGTAGAACGCTTTGCCGTGATTGAACTCGACCCGATGACACAGTTCATGGACGATGACATAGTCGATGAGCTCAGGCGGAGCACAGATCAGGGTGGTATTGAAGGTCAGACGTCCCTGCTTATCACAGCTCCCCCATCTTCTCTTCATCAGGCGAAGGGTGATCTCTCCACTCGCCTCTCCGACTCCTGCATCAAGTTCAGGATACCGTGAACACCAGTACGCTACCCGCTCGGTCAATTCCTGCTTCGCTTCAGCCTTGTACCACTGCACCAGCTTCCTTCGGTAATAGGCCTTTCGCTGGGACTCATCAGCATATACGGTACCGGTTCTCGTCTGTACCGTTATCGTCGAATCAGATACTGTCACGGAAGGATGACCACCCTCTGTGATGATCAGCTTCCGAGGTGTCCCATGGAGATAGAAGAGATCCCCTGTCTCATAGGTATGTACGAGGGGGGCAGCATAGTCCTTATACCGTTCCCGGGTCTTCCGAATCCAGTCGGTACGGGATCTGACCACACGTTCGATCTCAGCCATGGTGCACCGTACCGGTGCAGAGACTTCAACATGCCCCTGTGATGATACCCGTATGGAGATCGTCTTTCTCTTACTGCTTTTCTTAAGCGTATACTGTACTTTTTTTTCCAAATTCACTACTATCCTGTCTATGAAAGCTATGAAACTGCATTTGTTCACAACGACACAGTATACATGTATACCAGAAACTGAAACTTTATTCGACCCGGAACGGGGCCTGCGGCGTTTGAAACAGCTCGCTCAGGAGGCATCGGTCCCTCTGATCGATGAGGAGCTTGCCGTCTTCACGACGCAGGAAGCAGTGCTCACAGAGGGGAAGAACTCTCTTGCCATCGGTGCAGGACCTGCAGAGGGCCCGGTCGATGTGCCTCCTTTTCATACAAGAGATCTTGCAGAAGGACCCTATTATTTCTATCAGTTCGCCGACAGCTCAGAACAGGGTATCAGGGGTGCACTGCAGTACAGCCTGCAGGCTCTCAAGCAGAAGGGGTTCATTCCCTCTTCCGATCAAGTCATCCTGCGCGGTGTGAAAGAAGCCGGTTTCTATGTACTGCAGATCGTCATACCGCTAGAAGACTAGCGCAGATCAGACCCAGGCATAGAACAGGGGAACAAGGAAGGGGACGATCAGGGTCAGAAGGATCCCATGAGCAAGAGAGAGCGGGACGAAGGCCGCCCCGCAGCTCTTCTCGATGATGGGCAGCGTGACATCCATACTGGTAGCCCCTCCCACACTGATCGCTGCATGCTTCTTCCCGTAACTTGCAAGCAGGGGTATCATCAGAAAGGCGATACTCTCTCTGAAGAGGTTGCTCAAGAATGCGACCGAACCCAGTATGGGATCGCCAAGTTCCGCGATAAGTACTCCTGAAAGAGAATACCACCCGAACCCCGACGCTATGGAGAGTGATTCGAACAGACTCACCTCAGAGACGAGAGGGATCAGACACGAGGCCACGAGAGAACCTGCCACGGTGCCGATCGGCAGCAGGATCGATATCGGGTTCTTGAAGACACTGATCATATCGGTGTTGCTCTGAATCATCTGTACTCCGACCAGGAACAGGAGAACATACAGCGTCGTATTGGTGATCGAGTCGTTGAACCAGGAGAACAGCGGGGTCAGCAGTGCAAGGACCGCTCCAGCGACCACACAGAGCAGCAGCCGAAGGGGTTCCTTCAGATGTCCGAGGATCCCGGCACTCGCGGGGACCGGTCCCGGTACCACGGGCTCTGGAGCAGATGCTCCAGCTGCCAGGGCCGGAACCGGACCTTCTTTCTCACCGGTACGAACCAGGAACCCGAGCAGGATCACCGTGAAGGCACTGCCTGCGACTGTGACTGCTGCAAAAAGGAATGCAAGCTCCCCGATCATGGAAAGCTTCTCCGTGATATCCTCAATCAGACCGGTTCTGACCCCCATGAAGAAGAGCAGCAGGTAGAGACAGAGGCTCAAAGCCCTGTTTACCAGAGATGTCCAGGTTCTCGGGATGATGATCCTGGCTGAGAGCATCCCTGCAGCCAGAAAGGCAAACAGGGTCAGAAGGTATATGATCGTTTCCATACCGAGAATGTATCTGATACGCTGCTCTTTATCAACACATACTTGAGCCTTTCGCTATTCGAGGGTATAGTGAGCAACAGTAGGATAAGGAGCATAGGATGATAGAACAACTGAGTGACACGTTGACGAGAATATCTATTCAAGATAAAGAGATATTCCTGATCGGGACGGCACACGTCTCTTCTGACAGTGTCAAAGAGGTGAAAGACTTCATTGCGAATGAAGCTCCGGATCGAGTATGTCTGGAACTGGACCCGGGCAGATATAAGAATATGATGGAAGGGCAGTCCTGGGAGAATGTCAATATCCAGACTATCATAAAGAAGGGACAGGGGTTCTTCCTTCTGGCAAACCTTGCCCTCTCCTCCTTTCAGAAGAGGATGGGAGCACAGACCGGGGCAGCACCCGGAGAAGAGATGAAGATCGCCGCCCTCGCTGCACAAGAAGCAGGTATCCCCTATTCCCTGTGCGACCGTGATATTCAGATCACCCTGCGCCGTGCCTGGCAGAAATCTTCATTCTGGAACAAGATGAAGATGCTGGGGGTTCTGATCTCTGCGGCATTCTCTCGCGAGGAACTCAGTGAACAGGATATAGAAGCTTTGAAAGAACGAAGTGCCCTCAGCGGGATGATGGAAGAGTTGGCACAGGAACTTCCTTCAGTCAAAGCGGTGCTGATCGATGAGAGAGATCAGTATCTTGCTACCAAGATCTTTCTGGCTCCCGGGAAAAAACTGGTCGCTGCCATCGGAGCAGGTCATGCACCGGGGATCGCAGCTGCCATCGAACGACTTGCCGCCGGGGACCAGCAAACCGATCTGTCAGAACTGAAGACCCTGCCGAAAGCTCCCAGATTCAACAAGTTCCTCCCCTGGATCATTCCTGCTGTAGTCATCTGCATGATGGCCTACGGGTTCATCAATGCCGGATGGAATCAGGGTTTGAAGATGTTCTTCTACTGGTTTCTGGTAAATGGTATTCTCTCGGGGATCGGGGCCATCATAGCCCTCGCACATCCTCTTACCGTCCTGCTGTCAGTACTGCTGGCACCGTTCACGTCACTCAACCCGACCATCGGAGTCGGGATCGTCGTCGGCATGGTAGAAGCGTCAGTCCGAAAACCGCGTGTCTACGATTTCGATCATATCAATGAGGATATACTCTCTATTAAAGGTTTTTATGCAAACAGAGTGACGCATGCGTTGATCGTCTTCTTCTTCACGAGCATCGGCAGCACGATCGGAACCTTTCTTGCCTTCCCGTTCCTCGTATCACTCATGGCCTAGGGCCTCGATGACATCTATGATCGTGTGGCACAGTATCAGATCCATGCCTCCCTTCTTCGCATGCGTACAGGGTCGTTTGGTATCTGCTGCCGGCCCGATCATGGTGAGAAACCCCATTTCCGCAGCAGTCTTCACTCTCTGTTCCATATGCTGCACACGACGGACCTCCCCGGCCAGACTCAGTTCTCCCACAGCCAGCATGTTCCCCGATAATCTGGTACCTGTCAGAGCAGAGTAGAGTGCAAGGGCGAGCGGCAGTTCTATCCCGACCTCATTCAACCTGATACCACCGGCTACATTCACATAGATGTCACAGGAAGAGAACGAGAGACCCAGGTGTTTCTCCAGTACGGCTGAGATCCGTGACACGCGTGCAGTATCGATCCTGTCAGAATAGACTCTGCTGTACCCGCTTTTTGAGGCTACTGTCAGAGCCTGGATCTCCACCATGAAGGTCCTGGACCCTTCGAACACAGCAGCTGCGATACTGCCGGCAGGTACCTCTTCTTCTCGTTGTCCCAGAAAGAAGGCCGCCGGATCCCCGACAGGGGTCAATCCGGTGTCGTTCATGGTAAAGACCCCGATCTCGTCAACAGAGCCGAAACGGTTCTTACTCGCCCGTATGATACGAACACCGGTAGCCGCCTGCTCGAAGTTGATCACCGTATCTACCATATGCTCTATGACTTTCGGTCCGGCAATGATCCCGTCTTTCGTCACATGTCCGATGAAGAAGATCGCAGAGCCTTGCTGTTTCGCCCAATCGATCAGTTCCATACAGGTATACTTGATCTGATTCGCAGAACCCGGTATCGGACCGAGCTGTTCACTGAAGAGGGTCTGTATGGAATCGATGATGACCAGCTGCGGTCGCTTGTGTCTGAGGAGCTGTTCGATATGTTCCAGATTCGTATCATGGAGCAACTCGATCTGCCCCAGAGGAAGATGCAGACGCTCAGCACGCAGTTTGATCTGTACCGGCGACTCCTCACCTGAGATATACAGAGAAGAGGTGATAGAGGCACTGCTGAGCAGCTGGAGCATCAGTGTCGACTTCCCTATCCCCGGTTCACCACCGATAAGGATCGCACTGCCCTGCATAATCCCACCGCCAAGCACTCGATCAAGTTCTGATATGCCTGAGGAGCTCCTGCTGGCACCGGAGGTCACGACATCTCCGAGTCTGACAGGTCTCGCAGCGTTTGAGTTCTTCTTCTTGGAAACAGCTTGTGTGCCGGTCGCCACAGCATGTTCGGCAAACGTGTTCCAGGCGCCGCAGGAGGGACATCGTCCCATCCATTTCGACTCCTGGTGGCCGCATTCTGAACAGCTGTAGATGACCTTGTCTTTTTGTTTAGCCATCAGCAGGTATAACTAGAAATCAATGAGTTCTACTTCAAATACCAGATAGCTGTTCGGGGGGATCACTCCGGGGTAGCCCCGCTGCCCGTAACCGAGTTCAGGGGGGATGATCAGCGTCCGCTTCTCACCTTTATGCATCTGCTGAAGTGCTTCGTTCCACCCTTCGATCACCTGTCCGATAGCGAACTGTGCACTCTCACCCCGCTTGACCGAGCTGTCAAATACCTGCCCGTTCATCAGACTGCCGGTATAGTGTACCGTGACTGATGTCCCGAACGATGGTGTTGCATCTCCGGTCCCTTCCTGCATCACCACATGACGCAGACCGGTATCTGAACAGACAGCATCCGGCCATCTGTTCTCTATCTCAGCTATCACCTTCTGTGCAGCAGCTTTCTGCGCTCGGGCGGCAGCATTCTTGAAATCAGCGAGGCTAGCCTCGAAGGACTCCTTTGAGACCTGGAACGCTTCTGCTTCAGCACCTACACGGATGATCTCCACCTTATCGATCCTGTCTCCCTGTACGACGGCGTTGACCACATCAAGGCCCTCTACCACACGTCCGAAGACGGTGTGTTTATCATCAAGCCAGGGAGTCGCTGTATGGGTGATGAAGAACTGACTGCCGTTCGTGTTCGGTCCGCTGTTCGCCATCGAAAGGACCCCAGGCCCGTCATGTCGTAACGAAGAGTCGAACTCATCAGGGAACGCATAGCCCGGGCCGCCGGTTCCAGTGCCCTTGGGACATCCGCCCTGGATCATGAAATCGGGAATCACCCGATGAAAGTTGAGTCCATCGTAGAACGGCTCCTCAGGGCTTTCCCTGTTCAAAGAACCCTCTGCGAGCCCGATGAAGTTGGCGACGGTGACCGGTGTCTTGTCAAAACTCAGTGAAAGTAAAATATTTCCTTTTTCTGTAACTAATTGCGCATAGATTCCATGTTCGAGTCCCTGTTTCATGTATATTCCCCTGCTGGTGAAGATCTAACTGAAGAGATCTTCTTTCTTTGATATGAGTGTATAGATCCGTTCCAGATCATCTGAAGAGTAGAAAGCTATCTCTACAGAGCCTTTCTTCAAGCTGCCTTTAATATGCACTTTTGAGCCGCAGGCATCAAGGAATTTCTCTTCGATAGCAGCAACTTCCGGTGATCGGTGCTTGATGGTACGTTTCTTCTTGCTGCTTGCAGCTCTCTGCCCCTTGTTCATATCCTGTGCCATCTGTTCAGCCTGGCGTACAGAGAGGTGCTCGATGATGATCTTATTGTGCAGGATGGTCTGTTCTGCCGGGTTGATCACAGACATGATCGCACGGGCGTGTCCTGCCGTGATCGCCTGACTGATCAGTGAGTTCTGCACCTGCTTCGGCAGACTGAGCAGTCTGACACTGTTCGCGACTGTTGACCGTTTCTTGCCGACCCGAAGTGCAAGCTCTTCCTGATTGATCTTCGCCCGATCCATCAGGTACCTGAAAGCCTTAGCTTCTTCGATAGCGTTCAGATTCTCTCTCTGGATGTTCTCGATCAGGGCAACTTCCAGTCTCTGGCCTTCAGTGAAGTTCTTGATCACTACGGGGATGTCTTTCATCCCCGCAAGTTTTGAAGCTCGGTATCGTCGTTCACCAGCTACGACCACATAATAGTCTCCCTGCCGTTCGACTATGATCGGCTGAAGGACTCCCTGATTCTTGATCGATTCTGCAAGCTCTTTGAGCGACTCGATATCAAAGCTCTTTCGCGGCTGACCAGGATTCGGTATGATCGCATCCAACAGGATCCTCTCGATCCTGTCACCAGACTTGTTGGTATCTTCTACGATGTCATCAAACGTATAATCACCGATCAACGAGTTTATCCCTTTTCCAAGACCTCTTTTAGACACGTTCTACCACCTCTTTCGCGAGTTTCTTATAGCTCACAGCGCCGGCACATCGGGGATCATACAGATTGATAGGCAAACCATGTGAAGGTGCTTCTGATAATCGTATATTTCTCGGGATATAGCTGCTGAAGACTTTTTCTTTGAAATACCCAACCACTTCACTGACGACATCATTCGCCAATCGTGTCCTGGCATCATACATAGTGAAGACGATACCAAGAAGACTGAGGTCCCGATTGAGATTCTTCTGGATGTTCTTGATGGTCTTCATCAACATGCTGAGCCCCTCAAGAGCGAAGTACTCACACTGCAGCGGAACGATCACGAAGTCTGCAGCCACAAGACCATTGAGCGTCAGGATACCGAGCGAGGGTGGACAATCTATGATGATATAATCCCACTCATGCACCACCTGGTCCAACTGCTTCTTCAGATAGTACTCATTACCCTGAACGTGGGACAGTTCCACATTCGCTCCGGCCAGATTGATGTTCGATCCGACTATGAACAGATTATCCACAGGGGTCTTCTGCACCGCTTCGAACAGTGAGACATCACCGCTGATCACCTCGTAGATACCATCAAGTTCATCATCAGCACCTACCGCACTGGTCATATTACCCTGTGGATCAAAGTCTATCAGCAACACCTTTTTGCCCGCATCAGCGAGATATGCCCCGAGATTCACAGAAGTCGTAGTCTTACCTACCCCACCCTTCTGATTTGCGAATACGATTTTTTTTGCTACCATGAACGTCAGTATAAGTTAAAAGCATACACATGTCATCAACTTTTTCTTGACCAAAGATATTTCTTCATGTATTTTTCTATGACAAGGAGTTACTATGGAAGACAAAGTCAAGAATGCTATAAATGATATCCGTCCATCACTACAGAATGATGGCGGTGATATCGAATTCATCAGCCTCAAAGATGATATCGTCACCGTACGTCTGGTAGGAGCCTGTGCAGGCTGTCCGATGTCTCAGATGACCCTGAAGCAGGGCGTCGAGAGATATCTGCGAGAGACCGTCTCACCTACGCTCGAAGTCGTCTCACTCAACTGACCAGAGTCGATTGTTTCACGTGAAACAACGCAGTCCTCTACCCATGGGGACTGCGTTTTCATGTATACGTACAGGCCAGACTCAGCTTGACCATCTTCAGCTGTAAAGCGCTGACTTGGACAGTATCCATTCAAGACAGCACACAACTCCAGGCAGATCCCCTTCGGGAACATCCCTGATAGCAGACACTCGAATTGTTCACAGGAATGGTATCACAAGGGGTTTCCTAGATCTGCTCGAATCACCGGGGATATGTGTGACGATGACGATACTACCACGTGAGGTTCCTGTGTTCGGGCGGTTTGTCAGTGATACAGATCCTTGGATCATGAAGCGCCGATACCCTCCTTCGCAGAAGACAGAGATACGCTCAGAACAGGAGGTGCAGGCCCTGCTCACAACGCTGCCCAACACATCTTGATCCGACAAGCTCATTCAAACTGTACCGCAAAAGAAGGAGAGTCCTGAACACCTCAGCAATACCTGATCGCATCCTCCCCTGCAGAAGATCTGACCAGTCTTCCCGACAGAGGAGATTCCAGCCCCCTGTCCCTGTTGAAGCAGACTCTGTTGTTCAACGATTCAGTACCATTCTCATCGCATAGGATACTGTCACGATTCTCTTCTGATACTTCTGCACACCTCCTGATCACTGCCTGTGACAATCATAACGCAGAATCATCCAGAACAGATGCGACAATCCATGTTGTAAGAATGAAGAGAGCCCGACCTCTCCAATTCGAAACACCGACCCGATATGGTGATAGACAACCTGCCATACACCACCCTGCATGCAAAGATGGCGAACGCACGTGCTTGCCGGTCACATACCTCTTGTGGCTGTGCTTCCTTATCGTACTCACAAAGTGCTCTCCATGATCACAACAGTTCTCGTCTTTCCACCTTCTATGATCGCAGATAGAAAAACTCCTGATCAGCTGCAGATGAGACCACCGTAAGTCGCATATTCCAAGTTCTCACAAATCGGGAGGTTTCCCAGAAGGGTCTCACCTTATGCATGCGTATATCGTGAGTGTCTGCTAAAGTGCCTGGAAGAAACCAGGTCCCTGAACCTATTCAGACCAGAGGATTACCCTGCGCTTCATCTCCATACCGCACGATGGATGAACACGGCCACTTCGGCATACAAGACAAAAATGCTTTATAGATCCTCCATATTCCATAGACCCTGCAGGTGCCATCTGCTGCTGAGGAGTCTATCACCGGACATCAGCAGAAAACTGCAGCATAGTATTCGACTTGATACGAAACAGCAGGTAATCACTCGATCAGAAGCACAGCCTCACAGACCAAGCGATACTATGATAGAAGAGAAGGTACATGATACATTCAGGCGACTGAAGGACCGGTTCCATACAAACGGTACAGGGATTCGTTCTGAAGAATCTGGTGACCCTCATGCGTGAGATCGTCTCGACCGGCAAGCTGGGTCAAAGCCCTGTGATGGACCCATGCGTCCGTCACTGCAGATTCACACAGGTGAGCAGCAGGATGTCGATCCCACACCGATCATCAGAATATACTCCTGCAGGAATGGGCAGAAGATGAACATCCGCACACGAGAGCACCAGTTTCCGTGTATTCAGTACCCCTCAGATCTGTGATACGGTACAGCCGTTCTCACCAACAGAACTGCTACCTCCTCATCATTCACGATTGCCTTCAACAGCTTCTCATCAAACCATTCCGGTGTCACGAACAGTTCCTTGGAGTTTTCTTCACGTCCAGCATGACAAAGGTGAACTTTCCCCACGTCTCATGTTCAATACTGTCACTGAATGATCTGAAATACCAGGATCGATATCCCAACCATTCAGGCAGTCTTCTTATAAAAACTGTACGATAAGGACAGTCAGGTTTCGAACAGGGGACCTGTCTACAAGGAGTGCTATAACCGGTCATCATCAGATCGCTGGATGAAGAGAATCATGAAGGTTACAGGATCAAGAGCTGCCACGATGGACCGCTTACAGTTCACCCGTGACCATGAGAGCCCAAGCACATGGAGGGAACAAACACCGAAGCCGAAGACTCAAAGAGACCACCTGGTCCGGTATCTGAATTACGGATTCCAGTTCATGCACCATGCACAGCGAAGTCATATCACCAGAAGTTTTTTGCTGCAGTCCTGGTACATTCTCTACATACGGGAAAGCTGTTACGTGCAGTATACCGGATCAAGGTCGATACTACGTCGATACGCACATGTGGTAGTTAGACAGACAGCAATGAGTTGCTGCACACTTACGTGCTGCATGAGGCCGGACTTCCTTGCGAGAGTCTTTTTTTCCAGGAGCCTGAACTCATGTGATGAGAGAAACTGGTATAGCTGGTTCAGCAGCAGGCAAGACACATCGTTGAAGGAAGATTGTCTTCTGAGTCACTACCAGCACCGATCGAAAATCCTTTCACGTGTCATACGTATTTATGCACAAGTAATCCACAACCAGTATCAAGCATTCAGCAAGGTATTCATCAGATGCTCAGTGTGATCCATCTTTCATGACATAGGCGTTTTCTGTATATAGAACATACATTTTCCGGGACCCATACGTCTCAACCCCTCAGTTCCGGCAAAGAGATCCGCTCAAGGGTCGTGTGCTTTTTGATTCTTTGCGATACTTATGCACAACGAGACAACAACACAGAGGCATCTTCTGACAAGGCCGAACGGATTTTTCAGTCGCGTACAAAGACCTTCTCATAGTGTGAAGCTCACAAATCCCGGTCATATCTGACATCCTTGATGGTGCAGCAGGATACTGTACCATCAAGTTCGGCACGTGGATCGTTGAAGATATTCTGATTCAGCCAGTCTCTTCTCACTCCGTATCAGTATCTGCAAACACGGTCTTCCTGATACGTGGGCTGTACATCAAACCATCAGAGGTCCTTCGAGCAAGACTACTTCAAAGGATATTGCGAATACGAGACAACTCTGTTGTTGATCTGAGCAGCCCACTGTCCCGAAAGAACTGCAGTCGCAGAAACAGATCAGGGGCTGATCTACAGATGACCAGCCCCTGATTGTTTCACGTGAAACAATAGACTCTATTCGACCTCTTCAGGTTCGAGAGGTTCTTCGTTCTCTGGGGTTTCGATTGTCTCATCTCCAGAGTCTGCCTGAGCAGCAGATTCAGGGACTTCAGTCCCTTCTATATCCTCGACCTCTTCGGCTTCCTCTTCGTTCTTTTCCGTACTGGCGATCGACACGACCATATCAGGGGCCTGTATATTGGAAATGATCACACCACCGGTATTCCTTCCCTGAACGGGGATCTGGGAGGCGTTGACCCTGATCGATTGACCCATCAGTGTCACACACATGAAATCATGTTCTTCAGTCAGGCTGAGTGCCCCGGCGATCTCACCGGTCTTTTCAAAGAGCCGGTAACAGATCTGCCCCTTCGTAGCACGCGCATGAGGTGAGAAGGTATCATAATCGACCTTCTTGCCATACCCGTTCTCTGTGATGATCAGGATCTTCTCGCTCGTATTAACCAGCAATATTCCCGCGATCTCATCGCGTGCAGAGAGCTTCATCCCAGAGACGCCTCGGGTCGCACGTCCCATCGCACGGACCATGGACTCCTTGAATCTCAGGCCGAGACCTCTTCGAGAGATGAGCATGACTTCACTGTTCCCATCGGTCAGCAGTGCCTTGACGAGCCGGTCGCCCTCATCAAGCTTGATCGCCGCGATACCTCTGGTCTTTGCATGTTTGAACAGCGGCAGTTCAACCTTCTTCACCACTCCCTTCGAGGTACCCATGAACACATACGTCCCTTCGGTAAAATCCTTAAAGGAGACGATCGCAGTCACATCCTCATCAGGAGAAATCGCAAGGATCGCCTTCAAGTGAGAACCCTTTGTAGTCCGTGTCCCTTCGGGCAGTTCATACGCCTTGATCCAATAGGCTTTTCCAGCAGTGGTCACAAACATGATATGGTCATGTGTGGAGGTGATGAACAGATGTTCGACAAAGTCATTATCACGCAGCTTGGCGGCTTTCGATCCTTTACCGCCTCGTCCCTGGCTTCGGTATTCTGTCGTCGGGACACGTTTGACGAAGCCTTTGTTCGAGACCACGATCACTACCGTTTCTTCCCTGATGAGATCTTCCATGTTCATCTCACCGACCTCATCTCTCACGATCTCCGTCTTCCTCTTGTCCCCATATCGTTCAGAGACCTCCATGATCTCAGTTCTCACGACACCAAGGATCTTCGCATCACTGCTGAGGAGGTCCTTATAATAGATGATCATCTGCATGAGCTGCTCGAGTTCTTCTATGATTCTCTGCGTCTCAAGGCTGGTGAGCTTCTGCAGTCTCATATCAAGAATAGCCTTTGCCTGAATCTCAGAGAGTCCGAACCGTTTCCTCAGGTTCTCATTCGCCAGAGCCACACTTTCAGACTGTTTGATGATACGGATCACTTCATCCACATTATCAAGAGCGATCTTCAGACCCTCGAGGATATGGGCACGCTCTTCAGCTTTCCGAAGATCATACTGTGTCCTGCGCACAACGACATCGACCCGGTGCCGTACATAGTAGTGGATCATCTCTTTGAGTGACAGCAGTTTTGGCTGGCCTTCAACGAGGGCAAGGTTGTTTATGTTGAAGTTCGTCTCCAGAGCTGTGTGCAGGAACAGCTGGTTGATCAGAACCTTGGGAACAGCGTTGCGTCTGAGTTCGATGACCATTCGCATACCGTCTCTATCCGATTCATCCCTGAGATCGGCAATACCTTCGACACGCTTATCACGTACGAGATCTGCGATCTTCTTCAGGAGATTCGCCTTATTGACCTGATAGGGGAGCTCTGTGACGATTATCGCATCTCTACCGGATTTCAGTGTATCAAGATGGTACCTGGCCCGAATGACGACCTTTCCCTTCCCGGTCCGGTACGCATTGCGTATACCGCTTCTTCCATGGATGATACCCTGAGTCGGGAAATCCGGGCCCTTGACGATCTCGCACAGTTCATCAAACGTGATCTCGGGGTTATCGATATATGCAGCGATAGCAGCACAGACCTCGGTCATATTATGGGGAGCCATATTGGTAGCCATACCGACGGCGATCCCGCTTCCTCCATTGACAAGCAGATACGGGACGGATGCCGGGAGCACCAGAGGTTCCTGCATCGAATCATCGTAATTCGGTCCGTAATCGATGGTCTCTTTGTTGATATCTTTGAGCATCTCTTCAGCGATGCGGTTCATCTTGGCTTCTGTGTATCGCATGGCTGCAGGTGGATCACCATCGACCGAACCGAAGTTACCCTGTGGATGTACCACCTGATACCGCATGGAAAAATCCTGAGCCAGACGCACCAGAGCATCATAGATCGACTGATCACCGTGGGGATGGTATTTACCGAGAACATCACCTACGATACGTCCACACTTCTTGAATGCCTTATCATGTCTCAGCCCCATCTCATGCATCGAATACAGGATTCTCCGGTGAACAGGTTTCAGCCCGTCCCTCACATCCGGCAGCGCTCTGCTGACAATAACGGACATGGCATAATTCAGATAGGATTCTTTCATCTCATCTTCTATGGCAATTGGTATCACTCTTTGTCCAATCTCTTTTTCAATCACATTCATACCCTTTATATACTATTAAACGTCGAGGTTAGAAACTAGTAAAGCATTATCCTCAATAAACTTACGTCTAGGCTCTACATCTTCACCCATCAGCATGGAAAACATGGAATCAGCCTCAACGACATCTTCCATCTTCACTCTTTTGACACTACGTGTATCTGGGTTCATGGTGGTATCCCACAACTGACTGGGGTTCATCTCTCCAAGACCTTTATAGCGCTGAATGCCTACTTTCGTATCGTTCTCAGTGATCCCCAGACCCAGGATGATCTTCTTCCTGTCTTCTTCATCGAACGCATAGTTGATACTTTTTCCGTAGGTGATCTTATACAGAGGGGGCATTGCCAGATAGACATATCCCTGTTCGATGATCTGAGGCATATACCGGAAGAAGAACGTCAGCAGGAGCGTTCGTATATGAGAACCATCGACATCAGCATCAGCCATGATGATGACTTTATGGTATCGCACCTTCGACACATCAAAATCCTTACCGGCACCTGCTCCCAGAGTGGTGATGATCGGCATCAGTTTTTCATTGGACAGCACTTTTTCAGCTCGGGCCTTCTCGACATTCAGCATCTTTCCCCAGAGAGGGAGTATTGCCTGAAACTCTCTGTTCCTTCCCTGTTTTGCGCTGCCGCCGGCACTGTCTCCCTCTACGATATACACTTCACAGAGACTTGGATCCTTCTCACTGCAGTCAGCCAGCTTCCCGGGAAGACCTGAACCCTCTAGAAAAGACTTTCTGCGGGTGAGGTCCCGTGCTTTTCGTGCAGCGATCCTTGCCTTTGCGGCAAGTACGGCTTTTTCCAGGATCAGACCGATCACCTCAGGATACTCATCAAGATAATCAGACAGTTTCTGATTCACCAGTGATTCGACCACTCCCTTGACCTCGGAGTTCCCGAGTCTCGTCTTCGTCTGTCCTTCGAACTGCGGATCGGGGACCTTCACCGAGATAACGGCAGTTATCCCCTCTCTCACATCATCACCTGAGAAGGTATAGTCAATCTTCTTTGCGAACTTCGATTTCTTCAGATGTTCATTGACGACTCTGGTGAGGGCTGCCTTGAACCCCACAAGGTGAGTACCACCCTCTCTGGTGTTGATGTTGTTCACAAAGGAGAAGATCGTCTCTGAATAGCCGTCGTTGTACTGCAATGCTATCTCGAGTTCGATCCCATCTCTCTTCGCTTCGAAGTAGATCGGTTCGGGGTGAAGCGGTTTCTTCGATCTGTTCAGATAGGTAACGAATGATTTGACACCACCTTCGAACTTGAACTGCTTCACCTTCTGCTCTTCAGTCCTGTTATCGTAGATATCGATCTGGATGCCTTTATTGAGAAAGGCCAACTCTCGAAGCCGCTGAGACAGCACGTCAAAACTATAGGAGATCTCTTCGAATATCTCACTATCAGCCTTGAACCGCACCTGAGTACCACGTTTTTCAGTCTTTCCGATGATCGCGACGCTCTCTTCAGGTATACCTCTATTGTATCGCTGAAAATAGATCTCATTGTCCCGGTATACACGAATCTCACACCATTCAGACAGTGCGTTCACTACCGATACACCGACCCCGTGCAGTCCTCCTGAGACTTTATAGCTGTCTTTGTTGAACTTCCCTCCAGCATGCAGCTTGGTCATGACTATTTCCAGAGCACTCACGTTCTCGACCGGATGGATATCGACCGGAATACCTCGACCATTATCATTCACTTCTATGATGTGATCTGAATTGATGGAAACCTGGATCTCACTGCAGTGACCGGCCAGCGCCTCGTCGATACTGTTATCAACGATCTCATAGACCAGATGATGGAGACCCTCCAGTCCCGTTGAACCAATATACATCCCGGGTCTTTTCCGGACTGCTTCCAGTCCTTTTAAGACCTGTATATCTTGAGCAGAATATGTTGTATGCATGTATGTATCCCTATATGTTTTAAGAATCTTTGCAGTATACCTTTTTGTCTTATAAAAGTAAACAAACTTACAGGAACTGAATTGCCATTTTATACACAAGAGGTGTGTCAGAACGCGCTATATATGATTTTTTCTAGCATGTTCGTATATTTTGTCATTTTTTTTAAAATAATCTGTCTGTCGCCATTTTTGACACTTGCCAAGATGTCGGGGATCAGGTAGTGCTCACCACAGACCCGATGCCCTTGATTATTCTTCTGATGAGAGCAAACTTATGGTGATGGATTCTTGTCATTACGTTTGCACTCCTATACAATGCTGGTTATGAATGAGACCCAATATAACTATTACGACTTCTGGAAAGAAGTACTGACACAGATCAAAATAGATCTCAACGACCAGGAGTTCACTACCTGGTTCTCCCGTATCGATTATGACTCTTCAAAAGCAGAGACCATCATCCTCGCAGTCCCTTCAAAGTTCGTCATGGATCAGATCAAGCAGCGATACAGTGCTATGATCACCAAAACGCTCCACGAGCTCTCCGGTTCCGAACTATCTATTGATTTCATCATCAAGAAGCGAGAAGCAAAGCAGGTCGTCGAAGGAGACTCCACTCCCGAGAGGCCCTCTCAGGAGCGGGCCTCCTATCATAAGAAACAGACACATCTTGAAGACAAGAGTGCGAATTACTCGTTCGATTCCTTCATCGTAGGGGATAACAGTTCATTTGCCTTCAATGCCTGCATGGCCATCGCAAAGAACCCGGGGACTGCCTATAACCCATGTCTCATCTATGGTGGTGTAGGTCTCGGGAAGACACACCTCATACAATCTGTGGGAAAATATGTCAGTGAGAACATACCTGAGATGAAAGTCACCTATGTGACCGCTGAAGCTTTCACCAATGAGTTCATCCAGGCCATCGGGGATAAGAAGATCCAGCCATTCAAGAACAAGTACCGAAAAGTCGATATACTCCTCATTGATGATATTCATTTTCTCCAAGGTAAGGAGTCTACTCAAGAGGAGCTGTTTCACACGTTCAATGATCTGTATGATTCAAACAAACAGATGATATTCACCTGTGACCGACCGGTATCAGAACTGAAAAAACTGGCTGCACGTCTACGAAGCAGGTTCGAAAGAGGGCTGAATGTCGATCTTCAGCCTCCAAACTATGAGACTCGACTGGCTATCCTGCGGAAGAAATGTGTCGATCACAACTACGCCATCGCTGATGAGATCCTGAGTTTTATCAGCAGGAACATCAACACCAACGTCAGAGACCTTGAGGCCTCGCTCACGAAACTCATCGCCTATTCGAAGTTGCTCAATAAAGAGGTGACCCTGAAGATCGCACAGGAACAGCTGAAGGATTCATACTCCCTGAACCGTGATCACAGCATAGCCATCGAGACGATCCAGAAGGTAGTAGCTGACTATTTCAATCTATCCTATATCGAACTCAGAAGTAAGAAACGAACACGAGCTATCGCTGTCCCAAGACAGATAGCGATGTATATTGCCCGCAACATGACTGACTATTCTACCACGGAGATCGGTTATGACTTTGGTGGAAGAGATCATACGACCGTGATGCATGCATGCCAGAAGATAGAGTCACTGATCCAGACCGACTCCTCCATGGATAACACCATCCAGAAACTCATGCGTGATATCAAAGAGTATAAACGGGATTCCTGAACATTTCACAAGCAGAACAGCAAGAGTTCTGATCTGCTTGTGAAATGACACAGGAGCCACACGGCCCTTTTTATGCAATTAATTAACTCATAACATATTACTTATACCAAGTCTCAGGTTGTCCACAGGTTGTACATATGCGAAAAATGACCTGTTCATAACTTCTTGATAACATAGGGATAACCTGTGGATTTTTATCAATTAATTGTGGATAATATGCTATAGTTGTTGATAGAGTGGATAGAATGTGGATAGAAAGACAGAGTTATGCACGTGTGGAATTCCTTTTTACCTGTTACCGGTTAACAGATTAAAAAAGTTATACACAGTGTCCACAGACCCTATTACTACTACTATTAATATTATTATACTAACCATAGTAAGGAGCTAGTATGAAATTCACATCATCAAAAACAGCTTTGCTCAAAGCAATAATGATCGCACAGGATATCATATCATCCAGGAACACCCTTTCGATATTATCGAATGTCCTGCTGGAAACAGCCAACAACCTGTTGACGATAAAAGCTACTGATTTGAGTGTGAGTTTCGAAACACAGATAACGGTAGATACGGTAGAGGCAGGCAGCACTACGATCTACTGTGACAAACTGCTTGGTATCCTGCGTTCACTTCCTGAGGGAGAGATAGAGATAGATCAGCTGGACTCACAGGTAGTCATACGACCACTGTTTCAAAAAATTGATTTTCATCTTCGCAGTATCAGTTCAGAGAAGTATCCAGAGATGAAGATCTGTGATGAACAGCTTTACTTTACCGTCTCCAGCAGAGATCTCATAGCAATGATCGATCAGACTATCTTCTCAGTATCCGATGATACCACACGATATTTTCTCAATGGTGTCTATCTTGAGAATGGGGGGAATGGACTGGTTATGGTAGCCACCGATGGCAGAAGACTCTCGTATATGAACAGGATCATCGAAGAGGAACTACCATCGTTCAAACCTGTCATCATCCCTCCTAAATTCCTCAATCTCATAAAAAAACTGTGTGCTCAAGATACACAGCTGGAACTGGCCATACATGATAACTTCATTTTTGCCAGATTCGATACACATAAGATATCATCCACATTGATCGATGGAAAATTTCCCAACTACCGACGGGTGGTACCGGAAAAACAGCACTTTCAGTGCATCATCGACCGCGAGATGTTCCTGGAAGCATTGAAACGAGTGTCACTCCTGGTCGAACAGAAATCAAAACGTCTGTTCATAGAGATATCCAATGAGCATGTGAGACTCTCGTCAGAAGAGAGCGAAATCGGAAAAGCAGAAGAAGAGATTCCCTGTGAATACTACGGTGAACCTATCACACTGGCGATAAACTACAATTATGCACTGAACCCATTGAAGGTCATTCACGAAGAGCGAGTCAGTATCAGTTTCACTGAACCGAACAGAGCCATCACACTCGGGCCTTTCCCTGAGAAGGACTACTTTCACATCATCATGCCAATGCAGCTAGACTGATGCTCATAGAGTCCATACAGACCTATAATTTCAGGAATCTCACTCCTTCACTGGTTGATACCAACCATCAGCACATCACGCTCACAGGAGATAACGGGCAGGGAAAATCGAATTTGCTTGAAGCTGTATACATTATCTGCTATGGGTCCTCCTTCAGAAGCCGGTCTCATAAACAGCTGATCCGCTTCAATGAAAAAGAGATGTCTCTCATAGCACAGATCCGTACACAGGATCGGCATCATACGGTAAAACTGACGATTCAAGATGGAAAACGAAGGATCTACATCGATGATACGGAGATATCAGACAGGAAGGCTCTGTTCTCCATCTGTACATCCATCATCTTTTCCCATGAGGATATGGATTTTGTTCAGGGAGCTCCGGCTGAACAGAGGCGATTCTTCGATCAGACGAACTCGCTGATCAATGAACGGTATATCGATGACCTTCGCATGATGAACATGATCGTGAAACAGCGGAATGCCGTATTACGACAGAAAGATCACAGCATACTTGCTATTTATGACCAGAAGCTCGCAGAGGTCGGGATACAGATACAGCAGCAGCGTGAAGAGACCGTACGCTCATTCAATGAGCTGTTCCCTGACCTGTTTGAAACGGTGTCAGCTGATGGTATACATCCTGAGATCAAATATGTACCATCCTGGAAACAGGCTTCATGCGTGGAAGATGCGATACGGATCCTGCAGAATAGTCATGAGCGGGATGCGAAGTATGAGATGACCACCACCGGTCCTCATAGAGATAAATATCAGTTTATCGAACATACACGTGATTTCATCGAGACTGCATCGACCGGACAACGAAGACTTGCAGCACTGGTGTTGAAAAGTACGCAGGCCCTGCTGTATGAACAGGCAACGGGAAACAAGCCCGTGCTGCTGCTTGATGATGTTCTGCTTGAATTGGATATCAAGAAACGAGAACGGTTCTTATCATCATTGGCCTCATACGACCAGGCTTTTTTCACCTTTTTACCTGATGAGTCCTATTTCAAGAAAGATTCCTATGATAGTATCGCCTATCACGTGGAGAGGGGATCATATAGCACTCATGAAGAAAGCTGCTGATTTTATCAATGAAATCTTCACATCTATCCATATGGACGAAGAACAGGATGCTGTTTCTCTGTTCCAGAGCTGGGAGATGGTAGTAGGGACCGATATTGCAGCACATTCTCATATTCATGAACTGGAGGGTGCGACGCTGATCATCTATGTCGATCATCCTGGCTGGATTCAGATGATAGATCTTCGTAAACGTAGTATACTAAGGAAGATAAGAATCAAGTATCCGGAACTGGATATACAGAAAATACTCCTTCGGCTGGGTTGACAAAATGTGATTCTTAACAGTATACTGCCTCACTCGATGGTGTGTACTTAGCATACTTGAAAAAAACCCGCGAAAGCGATGATATAGGGAGAATATCCTAATGAAAAGAACCTACCAACCAAGTAGAGTGAAAAGAAACAGAAAATTCGGGTTCAGAGCTCGGATGAAAACAGTCGGTGGTCGTCTCGTACTGGCCAGAAGAAGAAAGAAAGGTAGAGCTAAACTCTCTGTTGCGGATGAGAAAAAGCCTTACTAAAAAACAGATTGTTAGCAAAAAGTCTGACATAAGTCATATTTTTAAGGATGGGGCGGCTGTTTCAGTACGAGGCGCAAAATTAATTTATACGAAGAATGACCTGGGTTATTCCCGTATCATAATTATACCTGCAAGAAAATTCGGTAATGCTGTTGAACGGAACACCGTAAAACGTAAGCTGAAAGAACTATTCAGGACAGAAATAGATTGCCTTGTACAAGGATATGATCTAGCCTGTATTGTCTATCCGGGAAGAGTGTATGATTACAATGAACGTAGAAGTCAATTCTATGAACTCATAGGGAAAGCAGGTCTATTAATCTGATAGACCCGCTTCTTTTTATATATTCCTTTGTTCTTATCCTTAAACATACTGCTCATGGATAGACTGCTCATGTACAATTTAGGAGTAGATATGGATAAGAGGACTTTACTGGCTGTAGTGTTATCAGTCATAATCATCACGGTCGGCTTTACGATACAGAGTGTCTTTTTCATGCCAGAACCGTCGGCAACAGAGATCGTCTCACAACCTGCTGCGAACTCTTCCACACAGACAACCACCACCGATACCCCACAGACTGCTTCATTGAACACTCCCTCATCACTGGTCTATGAATCTGGTGTTCCCGGATCGGTTCAACCTCTTGGACAGGATCCCGAGGATGAACAGATCATTATAGAGAATGCCGTGTTCAGAGCAATATTCACCTCAAAGGGTGGAGCACTTGTCAGCATGGAGATGAAAAAACATCTTGATGATGGCATACCTGTGGATATGATATTCAATTCACGTGATGATCAGGCGGCCTTCTACCTCTACTTCGGTGGCGATACCGAGAACCCGGTAGACTGTACCTTCGATTACACGCGTATTGATGATTACACGGTAGAGTTCTATCGTGATTTTGCCATTGTGGGTGAAGACGGAGAGGTCTCAGACGAGTCATTCACCGTACGAAAGACGTTCGTCTTCAGTGAGCAGGATTATCTGTTTGAGGTCTATGTCTCCTTTGAGAACAGTGTGAATCAGATCATCCCTCTGAACTATGACGGGTTTGCCTATACCATCGCCTATGAACCGCAGATAGGTCCTGAATTCTATGAGGAACTTGATGGACGCTATACCTTCAGAAAATTCTACACCTATGAAGATGGCAAGAAGAATCTCATCAAACTGAAGAACGGCGAATACGTGACCAATGATTTCATCTCATGGGCATCCCTTACGGGTAAGTATTTTACCGTCATCGGTGTACCTGATGCGACTTCGTACCGTGTGAGTCTTAGAGAGAATGCTGTAGAGGGAATCCCCCAGGGATCCCAGATGTATTTCAGCAGACCGGTTATTCGCAGTTCAGCGAATACGGATGTCTTCAGATTCTATATGGGTCCTATTCTCAAACAGGATCTTTCCATCTATAACAAGGCATCAGATAACGGGTTCGGCCTGTCCGATCTGCAGCTTGATAAGGCTGTCGATTCCAGTTCATGGCTTGGCTGGCTTGAAACGGTACTGAAATGGCTGCTTGCCTTCTTCTACTCGATCATACCGAACTATGGTGTTGCGATCATCCTGTTAACGATCCTGATCAAGGTGGTTCTCTACCCTATCACAAAGAAGACGTTCTCATCGACAGCGAAGATGGCAGCTCTGGCGCCGCAGATAGAAGAGATCAAAGAGAAATACAAAGATAATCCCAATAAGCTGAATGCAGAGACGGCAGAGCTGTATAAGCGAGAGAAAGTCAATCCTATGGGTGGATGTCTTCCCATGCTGCTGCAGTTCCCCATCTTCATAGCGCTCTACGGCTTGCTGAACAAACATTTCGAGCTCCGTGGTGCCGTGTTCATCCCTGGGTGGATCACAGACCTCTCATTGCCTGAATCGATCTTCAGCTTCGCTCCGATATCTATCCCCTTCGTCGGGAGTGATATCAGATTACTGCCGATCCTCTATGTGGGTTCTATGATCTTTTCCATGAAGCAGAGTCAGTCGGCAACAGCAGGTACTGCACAGACCCAGAGCATGAACAAGATGATGATCTACTTCATGCCGATCATGTTCTTCTTCATCCTCTATAATGCCCCATCCGGTCTGATCCTCTACTGGTCTGTCATGAACCTGTTCACGATCATCCAGCAGAAAGTCACTACGAGCATGAAGGTGCATGAGATCGAGGAAGAGAAAGCGCATCCTGAGCTGAAGATCGTGAAGAAAGAGTCCAGTACTGCAGGAAACGGTAAGAAGAAGGGGAAATCATCTAAGATAGCCCCTAAGAGATCTAAGAAATGATCGTAAGGAGTATAGTGATATACAGTGAAATTCAGGCTCTAAGGAGATAATATATGACAAGAGATTTTGAGGGAAAGACTGAACAGGAAGCAATCGATAATGCTGCCAAGGAACTCAGTCTTGATAGAGAGAATTTTGATGTTGAGATCGTTGATCCCGGGAAGAAAGGGTTCTTCAAGAAGAGCAATGTAAAGATCAGGATTCATCTGCACAATGATAAGAACATCGAACCGAAGAAGGTTCAGAGAAGCGAACCGGTAGTACCAGCGAAGAACGAGAATGATTTTGAGAAGAGTGTCATAGATTTTGTGAAGAATGTGATCGAGAAGATGGGCTATTCTGCAGAGGTTCAGATAGCATATCGTAAGGATAACAAGCTTGGACTGAATATCGTCTCTTCGAATTCTGCGATCATCATCGGAAAGAAAGGTAAGAACCTTGATGCTCTGCAGCTGCTTGCCAATGTGTATGCTGGACAGTTGGATAATACCAAAAAGATCATTGTGGATGCAGAGAACTATAGAATACGACATGAAGAACAGCTGGTGAGGATGGCGTACAGGACAGCAGTCCAGGTGAAGAAGACCAGAAAGTCAAAACTCCTGGAACCGATGAACCCCTTTGAACGAAGGTTGATCCATACGGCACTGAACGATGTGGTGGATGTGGAGACCAAGAGTGAAGGTGAGGGGTTGTATAAGCAAGTCAGGATCATCTACAAGGGCAGTTCACAACGCAGCTCGGATTCATCCGTTTCCAGTAGGGATGATCTGCTGTAACCCGATCGTACGAAACAAGGCTGCAGCAGATGCAGCCTTTTTCACGTGTGCAGGGAATGAAGCACGAGAGACACCGGCTCTGATCGATCATCGTATGAGCTGGTAATGTGTGTGCTATACGAGAAAGATACTGGGGAATGAGAGCGTACATTGGAACTGAGTGCGAGAATCCGATACCATAGCTGAATATGCTGTCTGCATGGTTTTTTACACGTGATATGGTCCGACTCATGAACGCAACATGGAGGGATTACATGAATAAAGATAGAAGTTATCTGTTTACATCCGAATCGGTGAGTGAAGGGCATCCTGATAAGATATGTGATCAGATCTCAGATGCGGTACTGGATGCCTGTCTTGAGGAGGATCCTCATTCACGCGTAGCGTGTGAGACCTTCACTACGACCGGTATGGTGCTTGTGGGTGGAGAGATAACGACATCGACCTATGTCTATCTGCAGGATCTTGTACGGGATGTCGTCAAAGGGATCGGATACTCCAATCCCGATTTCGGGCTTGATTACAAGTCCATGGCGATCCTGAATACCATCCACAGACAGTCCAAAGATATTTCTCAGGGAGTCTCTGTGGGTGAAGGGATGTTCAAAGAGCAGGGAGCAGGAGATCAGGGGATGATGTTCGGATATGCCTGTGATGAGACAGAAGAACTGATGCCTGCACCGATCATGTATAGCCATAAACTGCTGCAGAAAGCAGCTGAACTGCGCAAGAGCGGCGGTCTGGCCTGGATGCGACCGGATTCGAAGAGCCAGGTCACCATGAACTATATCAATGGCAGACCGGTGAGTATCGATACCGTGGTCATCTCACACCAGCATGATCCTGATATCTCCTATGATCAGATCGTCGACGATCTGAAGACCCATGTGATCGACCCGGTCCTCAGCCCTACAGGTATGTACTCTGATGCGACGAAGATCCTGATCAACCCGACCGGCAGATTCGTCGTGGGAGGTCCTCAGGGAGATTCGGGATTGACCGGCAGGAAGATCATCGTCGACACCTATGGCGGCATGGGCCGACATGGAGGAGGCGCCTTCAGCGGTAAGGACCCTTCCAAGGTCGACCGGTCTGCGGCATACATGGCGCGGTATGTAGCTAAACATATCGTTGCGGCAGGGTTGTGCACCCGATGCGAAGTACAGCTTGCCTATGCTATAGGAGTTCCCTATCCTGTGAGTGTCATGGTGGATACCTTCGGGACAGCGCAGCTTCCTGAGGAGCTTATCAGCAATGCGATCATGAAGGTCTTCGATCTTACCCCGTCAGGGATCATCAGGACGCTTGATCTGCTCAAGCCCATCTACAGAAAGACGGCAGCCTATGGACACTTTGGAAGAGATTCGTTTACCTGGGAGCAGTTGGATAAGGTAGAAGAGCTGCAGAGATCAGTATAGGAGCCAATATTCAGCAGTCCCGAACCATCCCGGTAAGGGTCTGCTGAAGTCCATCGATCAATGCATCTGCTGAATATGAGAGAGCATACTCTGGATCTTCTGGGCTGTGAACTGTGCTCCTACCTGTCCGATGATCTCACCGGCAAGATAGGATGCGGTGTTACCGCATGCGGTGATCTCAAAACCGCGTGAGAGACCATACAGGAAGCCTGCTGCGTAGATATCACCCGCACCGGTCGTATCCACTGGGTCTTTTCCTTTGACCGGGATCCTGTGCATGCTCCCATGGTGGCTGATGAACGATCCCTGCTTCCCGTTCTTGACGACCGCCGTGGGGCAGAGCTTCCCCATACTCCTGGCACAGGCATAGGCATCATAATTATCAAAGAGGATCCTGGCCTCCTCGTTGTTGGCAAAGACGATATCCGCATACTCTGTTATGATATGCAGAAAGGCCTCCCTGTTCCTGCTGACAGCAAAAGGATCTGCGATATCGAACGATATCCTGGTATCCTGCTCTCTTGCCATGTCCAAAGCTCTCATCGTAGCTGCCTTCTGTGATTCAGTGTCCCACATGTACCCGGTGAAATGGATGAAGGATGCCTCTTTGAGTACTTCAACAGCGATATCCTCAGGACCGAACTCTCTGTTCGCTCCCAGGTAGGTGTTCATGGTGCGTTCTGAATCAGGAGTCACCATGATGATACTGGAACCGGTCGGCGATGATGAGTCTCTCAGTTCATCCTGGACCTGAGTCTGGTGCAGCTTCTCTCTGTAGATGGTCCCATATGCATCACTGCCGACTTTACCTCCGAGAGCGGAGGCTATACCGAGGGAACTGAGCGTGATGATGGTATTCGGGCAGGAACCACCGCAGTTATAGGTGATCTCCTTCCCTTCGATAAAAGCGATGAGCTCATCTCTCCGGCGTGTATCCACGAGATGCATGGTACCCTTATGGATCCCCAGTGTGTCCAGATCATCATCAGAGACATGCACGATGATATCTATCAGGGGGTTTCCTACCCCGTATATGTCGATTGGCATATATCCATAGTATCTGGATTCTACGGCAAATACAAGCTTACCGTTTCTCTCATCTGCAGTAAAACAGCATCTTTGAACTGCTCGATGTGCTCTGCCCGGCTCGCAGAGGGATCATTGAACTCTGAGGGAAATACCGGTGTACCTATCACCATGATCACCTGTGGGAACGGCCAGAAGGGGCGTTTTCGTAGGATCTCAGTGATCGGTACGACCGGCAGGTCGAAAAACAGAGCCAGGGAGAAGGCACCTGAGTTGAATTCTGCGATGTTCTCATTGTGGGGGAACATCCTACCTTCCGGGAACAGATGGATACTGCGGTCGGTCTGCTGCAGGATATGGCCGATGGGCTTGATGATCCTTCCCGGCTGATCCTGCGGGATGGGAAAACCACCGAGACATCGGATGAAGAACGAGAACAGCCGGTTCTTCGTGAAGGTCTCCTCAAGACCTGAGAAATAGGTCCTTTTCGGCCATATCGCCTCTGCTACGAACCCGGGATCAAGGTAGTGCAGATGGTTGGATACGAAGATCACCTGACCTGTGTGCTTGAGGTGCTTACGATTTCGTACCCTGAAACGGTAGCAGCATACATATACAACACTCTGCAGGATGAAGACGATATGAAAGATGATCTCCGAGATGGTGGTAAAGAGTCGGGAGGTATGAAATATGGTTATCGTACTGTTCGGTCTTTCCATGAGTACCCCTTCCCTGTCAGTGTGATATATAACCCGTGGAGGAACATGATGACGATCAGTGTCATCGTAGGACCGTACAGCAGCAGTGTCTTCAGTGAGTTGCGCTGAAAGATCGATGTCTGTGCCCAGGATGCATACAGGAGCGAGACTGCGAACAGCAGTCGAAGCGAGACCTGAAGCCCGAAGACCAGCTGATAGATCAGCACCAGTGCAGGGAAGATCATGAACAGAACGACAAGAGGGACTGCGAGTATGGGGATGAGCACATGGGTATCGAAGAAATCGATGATACTTCGAGATATCCCTTTGAACGAAGCCCGGAATGAGTCGTACATCCTGCAGGAGACCACCGATCCGATATCAAGAAAGGCCTGATGAAACCCATGGGAGATCAGGAGTCTTGAAAGATGTATGTCATCGGTGATCGCATCCCGGATCTCATGAAAGCCACCCAGGGCTGTGAAGACTGCTGCATCGATACAGATGTACTGACCGATGGCAAGCCCGAACAAGGGGTTCTGTGATCGACGCTGGAGCCATAGCGGGGTAATATAGAGAATATTGAAGTGCATGGCAGAGACGACGGCCTGACATGAGATGGAGGGCAGTTCCTGTTTCGGATACCCTGAGATCATATCGACATGATTGGCTGTGATATTGGTATGGGCGAAGGAGAGACTCTCTTTCGCATGGATGGTATCGGCATCTGTGAACAGGAGGTACTCACCTTCTGCAAGCTCTGAGAGCTGCTGGAGGGCATAGTTCTTACCATTCCAACCCTCTTTCAACGGTTTCCCCCGCACCGCCTTCAGTCTGCTGCTGCTCTTCACATACGAGCAGATGATATCCCAGGTGCTGTCTGTCGAGTTGTCATCAAGTACGATGACCTCATAATTATCATAATCCTGAGCAAGAAGGGACCTGAGGCAGGCGCCGATCGAAGCCTCTTCGTTCCGTGCCGGTATCAGTACGGAGATCATAGGGCCTGTTCGTGCACCCGCCGTATGAGTATGTCTGATCATAAAGATGATGTTGCTCAGAGAGAACAGGAATGTATAGAGACCGATGACCAGGACTATATCGGTGAAGATGTCTTCTATCATGATAGGGTAAGCTTATACAATGGGAGCATCGAGGTCAATCTGTCTGAACTCCACATGAACTGCTGCAGTCATAACTCGTCTCTCAGCTCCCTGATGTAGGCATTGTTGGGATAGATCTCCTGTGCTGAACGGTAGTAGGCCTCTGCAAGCTCCTTGTTCTTGTGCTTTGCTTCGATGATACCGAGACTGGAGTAGACCGTGAAGGCCTCTGAAGGCAGCAGTTCTATCGAAAGGAGACTCAGAAGCAGTTCTTTTGCCTTTTTGGTATCACCGCCGAACAGAGACGGGGTATAGATGAGTTGGTTACTCTTCAAAATGATCGATCTGGGATTGTCGGTATCCATCTTCCAGACCTTCTGGGTGATGTTGTTTGCCTTCATCCCATAGGTGAAGAGATTCTTTCTCTCATCCATAAGGAAGAATGCGCCGTTGATCTCACCCTCGATCAGCAGCTGTTCTACCGATGGCTCCTTTCCCGGTATGCGGTCAAGGAGTTCCATCCCGGCTTCAAGATAGTTCGCTGCAAGGCGATGATCCCTGCAGTAGTCCTCAAGGATATGCTGCCGTCCCATGACAAGGGTCGCTCTGGCCTTTCCGGTAAGACGGGAACCCTCTGACAGGGGGGCTGTATCCAGCCAATCGAACAGGGCATCATACATCTCATTGATACGTTCCAGCGGAGCTCCATTATAGATGAGGTCATAGAAGGCGGTGAACTCACTTGAGCTGTAGATCTGCTGTACCTCGGTATCCTCATAGCCTGCAGACCACAATGCGCTCTGGACGGATACGAGCAGCAGGGCGATCATGATCAAGGTATATATGGTCATTCGGTTGTTTCGGTGTACTCTCATCAGTCCAGTATATACCAATAGTGCAGGGGCAATAAAGGAGAAACCATGAGTTCTGATGAAAAAGGAGACAAGCCGGACAGGAGCCGGAGACCGTATGAGCCCATCATATTGTGCTATATGCACTGAGATTTCTTGCAAATCAGCGCAAAGGTAGTTAGAGTATGTGCATGGGATCGTATATCATTCAAGGGGGAAAACCCCTGAGCGGCGAAGTGACCGCAAGTGGTAATAAGAATGCGGCGCTGCCGTGTATCGCAGCGACACTGCTGACCGATGAGGCTGTAGTACTGAAGAACCTTCCGGAGATCGAAGATGTGCATATCATGTTCAAGATCCTCCAGGGACTGGGATCCGAGGTGAAACGGCTGAGCCCCGGAACGTATCAGATTCAGACCGGTGATATCTCAGGCACCATAGATGAGGTACTCGCAGATCTCATACGTGCCTCGATCTTGTTCGCTGGTCCTCTGCTCGGCAGAGTCGGCAAGGTGGCCCTTGCCCCGCCGGGAGGCGATATCATAGGACTGAGACGACTTGATACACACTTTCTTGCCTTCGAAGCCCTCGGTGCAGTGTCCCAAGTCACCAATGATCGGTATATCGTCATCGAGGCAGCAACCCTTACCGGCAGCGATATATTTCTCGACGAAGCTTCGGTGACGGCCACAGAGAACGCTGTGATGGCTGCGGTACTGGCCGGAGGGAAGACGGTCATTCGCAATGCGGCAAGTGAGCCCCACGTACAGGATCTGTGCCGGATGCTCAGCAGGATGGGAGCCGAGATCACAGGGATCGGCTCGAACCTGATCCATATTGCAGGAGTTCCCCGGCTCGGCGGCTGTGAATACACCATCGGTTCAGACTACATGGAGATCGGATCCTATATCGGACTTGCCGCAGCGACCGGAGGAGAGATCACGATACACGGGGTGCAGCTCGAACATCTGCCGATGATCCGTCTGGGATATAAGAAACTCGGTATTACCTGGGTAGAACAGGGTCAGTCACTCCATGTCCCGGCACACCAGAGCCGGGTGATCTGCACCGATGTCAGCGGGATGATGACCAAGATCGATGATGCTCCCTGGCCGGGATTCCCAGCCGACCTGCTGAGTATCATCACGGTCATAGCGACCCAGATGCAGGGGACGGTTCTCGTGCATGAGAAGATGTTCGAATCACGGATGTTCTTTGTGGACATGCTCATCAGGATGGGAGCCTTCATCGTCCTGTGCGATCCGCATCGCGCGGTGATCTCAGGACCATCAAGACTCCATGGGGCACTGGTCACCTCTCCTGATGTGAGAGCCGGCATGGCACTGGTGATCGCCGCATTATCTGCAGATGGGAGAAGCGAGATCCAGAACGTCTTTCAGATCGAACGCGGATATGAGGATCTCTGTGGAAAACTCCATGCCCTCGGTGCTAATATCGTACGAAAAGACTGATGGATAATGAGTTGTATCATACCAATAAGCAAGTTATTAAGACTCTCTTAACAAGTTATCCACAAGTTATACCATAATGGGTACGCGGTAAGTGTCCTCAATGCTGTCAAGGTTTTTACATGAAGTTTTTCTACATAATTCTGTAAGATATAATAAAGCTATATATTGTATATAAATATAAAATTCTGCTTAACGAATGTTTTTTTTGGTTCGAAAAAACGAAAAAAGTATGGGGAACAGATGAGAACTTTCAAGCTTCTGCACAAGTTATCCACAAGTTGTCCAGAATCTGTGCAAAACGCTATCGTTTGATGATGCGGTACCCGTAACCTCGTTCTGCAATAACAAGTTCCTCATCGTAGCTCAGCACATATCTCAGCTTCTTTCTCAACTTCGAGATGGACATATCAAGGCTTCTGCTGCCTGCATCGTTCAGATTCGGCAGGCACTCGAGCAGCAGTTCCCGTTCGATGGGAAAGGGGGAAGCTCCTACCAGATATTTCAGAATGAGGTATTCGGTATAGGTTATGGAGACAGAGTTCTCATCGGTGATGACACGATCTTCAGAAAACCGGAACGAACGATCCCCGCTATAGGTGAACCGCTGCAGTGTCTGCCTGATGATCCTGCAGGCGAGCTCCTCACCTGCAAACGGGTAGATGATGAAGTCCTTCACCCCATAGGCAAGGGATGCTCGTATATGCTCTACCGGACCGAAGGCCATGATCGGATAGGTGTGTTCTATCAGCCGCTTCTGAGGGATCTCAAGCAGACTCCTGCTTGGTAATAGATAGGCATCATACAATGGCTGCGGCCTGAAGGTATCAAAGAATATGGGTTTGATCTCTTCAAAGGCTGTGAGAGCCTCAGCGATCTGCCGCTTCTCCTCATCATCGGCGAAACAGAAATTCACGATCAGACGCGCTTGTGATGAACATAGATCTTTCATGGTATATCCTTACATATGGAGTGTTGCGGGCATATAGAGATCATCGAACGTTCGGGTGGTAAGGGATATGATCCTGTCATGTGGAGAGCATATCACGCAGCGGGACAGAAAGGAAAACAATTCTCTCACATTTCCCGGCCACTTCTGTCTCTGTATGAGCTCGATGGTGGATGGAGAGAGGGAGTATTCTTCATGGTATTTGGTAAAGTAATATGATGCGAGTTCGGGGATATCCTCAAGATGCTCTCTCAGCGGGGGGATACATATGACCAGAGAGTTGATCCGGTAATAGAGATCATCCCGGAACCGTTTGTGCTGTATATCTGAGAGCAGCTGTCTGTTCGTGGCGCAGACGAACCTGACATCCACACTTCTCTGGGTCGTATCACCCAACCGATAGTAGGTCTTCTCCTCGAGGACTTTCAGCAGCTTCGGCTGCTGCTGTAACGGGATGTCACCGATCTCATCAAGGAAGAGGGTCCCCTTCTGTGCAGCGGGCAGAAAGCCTATCTTATCCTGCAGAGCACCGGTAAAGGAGCCCTTTGCATGACCGAACAACTCTGATTCGAACAGGCTGTGACTCAACGTAGAACAGTTGAGCTCGACATACCTCCCGGTTCTGGAGGAGATGGTGTGGATCGCCTGTGCGGCAATGTTCTTACCGGTCCCGGTCTCTCCTAGCATCAGTACCGGTTCGTCCGCAGCCGCATAGGTGGCAATTTTCGATCTGACCGCGCGCATCATGGCAGAATTCCCGGCGAGCGGTATGGTCCGGGCGATACGCTGGTGCTCATCGGGGATCTCAGATCGCTCTTCCAACAGATGCATGAAGATCGACTGGATGATCTGAGTCCTCTCACAACCCGCGATACAGACTGTCTGTATCCTGTTGTGGTGGCACTTCTGATGGGACATGACCAGACCTTTGAACTTGCGGAATGCAAGGTCATTGAAATACCCACTATGATCATGGTCATTGCTTGAGAGGATGATCACGTCACTGTTCTTATGTTCGGTAGCCAGAAGGACTCTCTCCCAGATGCGTTCCTGTTGTATGGAAAAACTCTGTATGGCATACAGGTAACTGAACAGACGCTGATCCTTTCCAAAGCAAATGATGTCAATCATGTGAATTCCTTTATCGTATGGCAAGTATCACTCTCAGGTCATGATTTGTAAATAGTCCAGTCGGTGTAGGGATTAATATGGACATCTCTGTGTGGTGCTGAAGAGGTGTGTACTGTTTTATCGGTATAGATCTGAAGCTATTGATGGATATATGAACAAATCTTTATTGCAACTAATCACTCTACATTATAGAATATGTTCCTATGAAAAAGATAATACTAGCCACCTGTATATTATGTGTAGTTTCACTCTGTGTGTTATCGGCTCAAACATTTGAGACCGATGGGCTTGCTCTACAGGCAGTACCGTCACAGACCGAGGGCTCTATCAGTTCCGTAGAGAGAGGGTTCCTGAGGCTGGGGCTGCAGGAGACTGCCGGTCTCAAGCAGTTCGGGTACGATATGCTGAACGCCATGGTACCGAGTCGCTCATCCATCGTGAACGATGACTATGTACTGGGACCAGGGGATGATCTGAGGATCTATCTCTGGGGGGATTCCGTTGATTTTGGTACCCTGAAAGGGTACTACGAAGCGACTGTCGACCTTGATGGCGGACTGTATATAACCCCTGCCGGACGGCTTGCCGCCTACGGGCGTACGATCAAAGATGTCAACAGGACGCTCACTGAGATCCTGAACTTCAAGTACAGCAATATCACCGTCGAGGTAGCTCCTGCCAGGATACGCGACTTTCCGGTCTATGTGAGCGGGTTCGTCAAGAATCCCGGGACCGTATCGGTCAACGGGCTGTGGTCTGTTGCTGATGTCCTCGGGGTCTCCGGTGGGATCGTCCCTGAAGGGTCCTTGAGGGATATACAAGTATGGAGAGGCGGTGAGCAGATAGCCATCGATCTCTATGATCTGTTCATCAGGGGGATCCCGGTGAGTCTCACCATGCAGGAGGGCGATGTGATCTACGTCCCGCCTGTCTCAAAGTCTGTTGCGATCACTGGACAGGTCAAGCGGGAAGGGATCTATGAGATGACTAGAGGCGAGACTGTGGGGGATCTGCTGACCTATGCCGGGGGCCTGCAGGTAGCAGGTGCTGCATATACCGTGCGGATCGTCACACAGGACGGCACCAGTGTCATGGTCTCTGAGGCTTCGTCGAACATCCAGGATATCACCAGCAGGATCGTGCATGATGGGGATCTGATCCTCCTTACCCCGAGCAACGTCTTCTCGTCGAATATCGTTGAAGTTGCCGGAGCGGTGCATTATCCCGGAATCTACAATGTAGAGAAGACTCCGATGCTATCGGGGCTCATCGAGCGGGTAGAACTTCGTTATGATGCTGATATGGCCTTCGGGACGATCTTCCGTGATGATTCACGAGACGAGGATTCGGGTATCGTCTTCTCTCCCGGAGAGATCGCGGCAGGGACTGCGGATGTTGAACTGCTTCCCAACGATGTCATCCAGTTCTATACGGTCGAGCGGACCTACACTCAGGATCCGATACGGGTGACAGGGTTGGTAGAACGACCTGAGGTGATCAGCTATGAGCAGGGGATGATGCTTCTGGATCTTCTGCAGCATGTGACCTTCACCCGGGACATCTCGACTCTCCAGCTGCGCCTCATACGGGATCAGGAGGTCCTTGAGCAGATCTATCTGCGTGATCTGCTGATCAAGGGTGATACCAGCAAGAATATCAGCTTACGTCCGGGGGACATGGCAGCAGTGGTGGAGAACGAGGATTCAGAGAACCTCAAAGGGGTCAGAGTGCTCGGACAAGTCACGAGGCCCGGTGTCTACTCCTTTGAAGGGGATCTTCACCTCTCCGATGTACTCACTGCGGCCGGGGGCTATGCGGAACAGGCCTATCCTCAGGCACTCTATCTGATCAGGGAGTCCGTCAAGACCCGGCAGCTCGAACAGCTGAAGAAGACTATAACGGTCACCGCAAGTGAGCTCAATGCATTGGAGGCGTCGGTCGCGGTTAAGACCGATCTCTCCTCTGCAGAGAAGAACATCATCGCTGCCCAGATCGAACAGCAGCGTTCTCTGCTTGAGTCAGCAGCAGAGAACCAGGGAGAGACCCTGGGTCGAATCGCCCTGAACATCCCTGCAACGATCGAGTCCCTCAAAGGGAGCACTGCTGACATCCTTCTGAGTGAGGGTGATCATATCTATATACCCGAACGTTCTGAGTATGTGACGATCATCGGGGATATCGACTCTACGATCGCTCTGCCCTATGAGAAGAACAAGAAGGTCAAAGACTACCTGTTCGAACTCGGAGGTCTGCGGTCGAAGGATTATACGATCTCGATCATGAAGTATAACGGGAAGGTGGTGAAAGAAGATAACCTCTTCTTTGGTTGGAGTACGATCGAGGGACAGACCCTTGCCCCCGGCGATGTGATCATCGCTGTGAAGAAGATCTCCATACCGGCCGGGACCCAACTGGTGGAAGGGCTGACACAGGTCACTGACTCCGTCTACAAAGTGGTCTACTCACTCAATGCGCTTGATTTCTTCGGGAACTGAGAGCTGATCTCCGACAGGATCATCTGTGTACAGGCTGCAGCATAGACGGCTGCAGTCTCTGCACGAAGGATGTTCGTTTTGAGAAAAGCCGGTGTGAAGCCGGCTTTTTTCAGGTCTGCTACCTCGGCATCCGAGAATCCACCTTCAGGACCTATCAGCAGTGATACCGGGAACTCCCCCCTCCCGACCGAACTCTGATGCTGCACGATGCACTGCTGCAGGCTGAGAGAGTTCAGCGGTTCCTGATGAAAGAAGATCCCGAGTCGAGACCGGTCCCAGTCCCTGATCAGCTCCCCCAGGGAGATCGGCCGGGCAATGGCTGTCATGACAGATGAACCACACTGCTGAAGGGCCTCATCACGGATCACTTCCCATCGGGAGATCTTGTTCATGGGGTCCTTCGTGAGGAAGTCAGGAACCGAAAAGGCACTCTGAACAGGAGTGAAGGTGTGTATGCCGATCTCTACGCTCTGTCTGATGAGCGTATCGAGCTTCTTCCCTTTGAGCACACACTGAAACAGATGGATCTCGGGGAGCTGTTCTACCGATGGCAGGGGATTCGATCCGGTCGTTCGAGACAGCTGCTGCTCCCTGACCGATACTCGGCAGCTCCGGTTCCTGTGGTCGATCTGTTCGATCATCAGATCCCAGAGTCGGCCCTGAGCATCCCGGCCGGGAAAGCATGCCCCTTCGCTGAATCGGAGTACCCGTATGAGATAACGATAATCCTTACCGGTAAGTTCGCACTCACGATCTCCGGTGAAGGAAGCGGGGAGAAGGAAGACTCTCATGATCTATGCTCCTGCTAAGACAGCATCTGCACTGTGATGTGGCGCTTTCTCGGTCCATCGAACTCACAGACATAGATGCCCTGCCAGGTACCGAGCAGCAGGGTCCCTCGGGAGACCGGGATCTGCACACTCGAACCCATCAGTGATGCTTTGATATGAGCTGCAGAGTTACCCTCGGTGTGCTGATAGCCGTCTTCGAACGGGACGACCTGTGAGAGTTCATGGATCATGTCATGGCGGACATCGGGATCAGCATTCTCATTGATGGTGATGCCGCAGGTAGTATGCGGGGAGTAGACGATGCACAGCCCCTCTTCTGCCCCGTTCGCCGAAACAAGCTGCGACACCTGATCCGTGATATCGACAAATGAGACCTGACCGCTGGTCTGTATGCTCAATGCTTTGATCATATCATTCTCCCGTATTGAGGTATTCTACTGCACGATTGAGCTGGATGTCAAAATCAAGATCATATGCAGGGGGGACATCCATGAGGTATTCATACTCCATACGGATGAACCGGCGTAAATAGCGTTCTGAGAGCAATGATCCCTCATCGATGAGAGACTGGATGAACGCGGTTATCTGTGCATCATCCTCTACAGGGTTACTGGCTACAAAATCAGAGAAGGTCTTCTGTTCTGTGAGAGAGATGTAGTTCTCGATCTGTTCCTCGGTCAATTCCGGGATCTCGACCGTGATGTCAGGTTCGATACCTATCTTGTGGATATCGGCTCCGCTGGGGGTGAGATACCGTGCTATGGTTATCTTGAAGATATCCTTGCCGAACGGGAAGACCCCCTGAACGAGTCCTTTCCCGAATGAAGTCGAGCCTATGAGGGTCGCCCGTTCGTTGTCTTTGAGGGCCCCTGCCAGGATCTCTGATGTTGAGGCAGAACCGTTGTCAATGAGCAGTACGATGGGTATCTCCTGCGGTATCAGTGTATTCTTTCGGGTGCCGAGCACCTGCGTCTCCTCAGGCTTTCTGGTCTCCATGGTCAGGACCACACGGTCTGACAGGAACATGTCTGCGATCTGCCGTCCTGCATCCACGCTGCCTCCGGGATTACTGCGCAGGTCTATGATCAGAGCCTTGAACCCGGTCTCGGCAAAGGCTGCTATAGCTTCCTGGACTTTCTCCGGTGTATAGGGGGTGAATTCCAGGATATGGATATATCCATACGGTCCGAGCTTGTCCGAACGCACCGTCGGGATCTCTACGATCTCCCTGGTGATCCTTACATCGAATGAAGAGGAGCCTCTATGTATCGTCAGCACCACGACAGTCCCGGGTTCCCCCCGGAGTACCCCTGAAGCCTCTTCTACCGTCAGTTCGATGACCTCCTCTCCGTCCACGTGTGAGATCAGATCACCGGCATGGAGCCCTGCCCGATAGGCAGGTGATCCCACGAAGGGAGACACGATGGTGATCATGTAGGTCTCCGGATCCTGCATGTCTACGCTGTCGGGATTCGGCTTTGATATGTATGCACCGATACCCCCGTAGACACCGAGGGTGGTATCGGTGATCTTCTGACTCTCTTCTTCGGTGGTATAGGATGAGTAGGGATCATCCAATGCGGAGAACAGGGCTTTGGCCATACTGTCATAGATCTCATCGTGATCGATATCAAAGAGGAAACGATCATCTATGGTACGATAGAGCAGTTCCAGCTGCTCCATGGTGATATCTATCTCATCTTGTGAGCTGAGGTCTGCTTCGACAGGGTTCGGACTGCTGGTCACGCATGATGCGCAGAACCCGAGAGCTCCTGCCAAAACGACGACAAATACTGCTATATAGGAAAATGACTGCTTTTTCATATCTATAATATACTATACCAACAATACTATTGACCACAACCCTTGAGGTGTTTACACTTTCTTTATGATTCAAAAATATAGAAAACGACAATTGCTCTACCTCACAGCCATGCTGTGGGAGCTGTTCAGGACAGGCTATCTGTGGAGGATCAACCAGCAGGTGCTGCTTGATACCTTCGGTGTCCTTGGTATGTTCTACATACTGTGGCTCGCCTCTCCTCTGCTGCTGATGTTCTCAGGGTATTTTCTGGTCATCCTGGAGCCGCAGGCAAAGCGGTTATGTGTCCTGTTGACGATGGGACGAGGATTCCAGGCACTGACAGGAGTGATTGCCATCATATTTCTGGTCACCCTCTTCAAACCGGCTCCCATGGTATCACACAGCATACTGATCTTGCTCATCCTGATCGGTGACTGGGTGTTCCTGCTTCTGCAGCTGGTGAATCTACGTCGTACTATCCATCAGGGAGAGAACCTTCATGCTTGATTATCTGAGCTACCCGACATGGATCACTCCGGAGATCATTCCGGGACTGCCGATCAGGTGGTATGGACTTATGTATGTCGTGGCATTCGTCGTGACCTATCTGCTGATCATCTATCAGGTGAAACGACTGCCCCGGCCGAAGATCAGCAAGAGAAGCAAGAAGGGCAGACTCCAGCAGCGGGTCCTGACTGCTGATGATGTACTGAATCTGATGCTCTGGTGTATCATAGGGATGCTGCTCGGGGCCCGCCTCGCAGCTGCAACGATCTATGATCCTACCCATTATTATATCACCCACCCGTGGATGATCTTCTGGCCGTTCAGAGGGGGGACGTTCGTCGGACTGCAGGGCATGAGCTACCACGGAGGTGTCATCGGGGCTGTTCTCGGAGGAGTGCTCTATGCACGAAGAGAGAAAAGGAACTTCTTCGAACTTGCTGACCTTGCCATAGCAGCGGTCCCTCTGGGCTACACCTTCGGCCGGTTGGGTAATTTCTTCAATGCTGAACTATGGGGAAGGGTGACCACCGCCCCCTGGGCGATGGTGTTTCCCAACGCACGATCCTACCCCACGACGCTGAGCTGGGTGACCGACATAGCTGACCGTATCGGGATGCCCTATGAGCCGGGGGCGATACTGAACCTGCCCAGACATCCTTCACAGCTGTATGAGGCTTTTTTCGAGGGGATCGTACTCTGGGCTATCCTCTGGTTCATCTTCCGAAAGCGCAGGACGTTTCACGGACAGTTGCTGGGCATCTATCTGATCGGATACGGGGTATTCAGATTCGCGATCGAGTATCTCAGGGAACCTGATGCGGACCTGGGGTTCGTTCTGCGTCTTGGAGCCGAAAGTGAACCCACAGCACTGTTTCTCTCCCTGCTCAACATCTCGATGGGACAGGTGCTCTGTCTGCTGATGATAGCCGCAGGGGTGCTGCTGATGCTCATCACCAGAAGGAGATATCCCATCGCCGCAGGTCCCAGATGATCGGGAGCAGGCATGGTACTTGAATTTCTCAAGGGAGTGATCTCCTATGACATAGACGGCATCTATTATCAGAAGAGTTTCACCTCCCTCGGGGACTCTCCCATCCCCCATGGGACCATCCATCTGGTGAGATCGGTATCCTCCTTCGAGCTCTATTCTGTGGTCCTGATCCCCGATAAACATACGAGGTTCACCCTCCATGCCTGTACGCTGCGTTTTCAAGCACCTGTGCCCGTATCGAGCGTGTTCTCGAACGGGTTCCAGTCCTGGACGGTATCGCAGGAGTATGAGAGCGGAGAACGGGAGCGACCGCTGAGCAGAGCAGCTGCCCCATGGGTGAACACCTACCATCTGAAGACCTATGGCGATCAGCACTTCTATACCTACCGAGGAGAACCGGGTTTATCTCACAGTCATACCTATACCTATCTCCGCCATGATCAGGATCAGATGACTCTGATCGCATCCTTGAGCGAAAGGTGGGGCTATACGATCTTTGAGACCTCACTGGTCCAGGGAGCACCTCCTGCTGTGCAGCTCATGAAGGAGTGTGAGGCTCTGGTGGTCTCTGAGAGCATCGAACTGTGCTGTTTCATGGTTGAAAGAGGCAGTGAACAGCAGGTGTTCTCCTCATGGGCTAAGCACAGCATGCGTACCGCAGGTTGTGCTGAACCGGCTTCAGGGTGGACGAGCTGGTATACCCATTATGATCGCATCACAGAATCGATCGTCAGGAAGAACCTGAAGGCATTTTCAGAGAAGAAGATACCGATCGACTATTTCCAGATCGATGACGGGTGGCAGCAGGCAGTAGGAGACTGGCTGGAGGTCCGTGCTACCTTCCCGGGCGGTATGAAAGCTCTGGCTGATGAGATCAGGACAGCGGGGTATACCCCCGGACTCTGGCTCGCTCCCTTCGTTGCAGTAGAGCATTCGGCGATCTGTGAAGAGCATGCGGACTGGATCGTACGTGATACGGAGGGTAGACCGGTCCCTGCCGGGTACGATCCGAAGAACTGGGGCGGCACGTTCTACGCTCTTGATATCGATCTGCCTGAAGTACAGAAGTATCTGCGAAGGGTCTTCACTACCGTACGGGATCTCTGGGGGTACGGGCTGGTGAAGCTGGACTTCCTCTATGCTGCAGCCCTGATCCCCAGGCATGGGAAGTCCCGCGGGCAGATCATGTACGAGGGGATGGAACTCCTGCGTGAACTGTGCGGTCCCATGAAGATCATAGGATGCGGAGTCCCGCTCGGCTCTGCAGCCGGGAAGGTCGATTACTGTCGGATCGGGGGGGACATCAGCCCGGGCTGGGAAGATAGACGGTTGAGCCTGATACGGTACAGAGAGCGTGTCTCGACGGTTGATTCCCTGAAGAACACGATAGGAAGGAGACAGCTCGACAGGACGCTCTTTCTGAACGATCCTGATGTCATCATGCTTCGATCAGAGCAGACCTCAATGAGTATCGAACAGCGATACACCCTGCTGCTGGTGAACAATCTGTTCGGGTCGCTGATCTTCACATCAGATGACATCGACAGCTATGATGAACAGACCTTGTCGCGCTACCTGTCTCTCTTCCCGCTCAGGACCAAACATATCAGATCCTCTGTGACAGAGGACGGGGTGACGATCACCCGCTTCAGTATCGGGGAGCGGGCCTATCTGGCAGTCATCAACCTTACCTCGAAGCGGCGTACCTGGGTGAGCCCTGAGGTCCCTGGAGCGGTGCTGTTCGTATCCGGTCTGCAGGGGGAACGACCACTGACGGTCAGCAGCGGTGAGTCTGTCATACTGCCTCCCCACGCCTCCCGCTGCATGCTCATCCCGGATACTGCAGACTGGGGAGTGCTGGGTACCTCTGATCGACTGTTTCCCAGTTCTGAGATCCACTGCCTCTATGCAGTGCAGGAATCCGATGGGGTGACGGTCAACCTCTATGGAGAACTCGAATCGAGGGTCCCCGGTCTGGGATCCCTCTATGTACGCCTTCCCCGTGCCTATCAGCATGATCAGGCAGAGGTGTTCCTCCATGGGAGCAGGGCTGAACGATGTCTGGTCGGAGGGATCGAAGCTGTTCGCTTCGATCTGGAGCACCTGCTGTGATCGATGCATACCGCCGGATACTCGAACGTGCTGCCAGCAGGAAGCAGCAGACCCATAGCATGATAGGCAAGTTGAGACAGCTCAAGCCAAAGGAGCTGGTACAGCTGTTCGAAGAGCTGCATGAGCAGGCCTTCATGCAGATAGATTGTCTCTCCTGTGCGAACTGCTGTGCTTCGGTCGGGCCGCTGCTCAACGAACAGGATGTCCAGAGAGCGGCAAAGAGTCTTCGGATGAAGAACCGCGAGTTCATCGACACCTATCTCAGGCAGGATGAAGACGGGGATCTGGTCTTCCGTACCATGCCCTGCCCGTTTCTCTGTGGTGATAACAGATGTCTCATCTATGAGGATCGCCCGAAAGCCTGTAGGGAATACCCGCATACCGATCAGCGCTACGTGCACCGATATCTCAAACAGACCGAGATCAACAGCCGGCACTGTCCGGCTGTGGCATGCATGTTCGAAGAGCTTGCAGCGAGAGGCTGGTGATCATACTGTACCTTCATGAGTGAAAGAGGTATGTTGTATATATATCTGATTCAGATGTGACTATCGATAGTAAGGAAGAAAACGATGAGTATCATACAGGAGCGATTGCTGAAGCTGCGCCGGCAGATGGCACAGCAGGGACTTGATGCCTTTATCATATCGGGGACCGATCCCCATCAAAGTGAATATGTCTGCCCGAGGTGGAGGACCAGAGCCTGGATCTCAGGGTTCACCGGTTCTGCCGGCACGGTGGTCATCACCGCCGACACGGCGGGACTGTGGACTGATTCCCGCTATTTCCTCCAGGCAGAGAAGGAGCTTGAGGGCACAGGTGTCGATCTGTTCAAGGTCGGGATGCCCGGAGTCCCGGATCACACGGCATGGCTGGTCAGACAGCTTCCTGCGGGAAGCTGCATCGGTACACCGGCTGCTGAGATCAGTATGGCCTCGGCTGCTGCGCTGCAGGAGCTCTGCAGCAGTAAGGGTCTGGCCTTCACTGCGACTGACGACCTCCTTGAGCATATATGGGATGACCGGCCGGCCCTTCCTGACGGGAAGATCCGTGCCGTCGATACAGCTCTGACCGGGAGGACACGGGAGGACAAGATCTCAGCGGTGAGAGATGCTCTTGCATCTGCGGGTGCTCAGAGCACCGTGATCTCGAGTCTTGATGATATCGCATGGCTGCTGAATCTGCGAGGTGCCGATGTAGCCTATAATCCGGTCTTCCTCTCGTTCCTCTGCATCACATCGGATTCCGTGACGCTCTTCTGTGATGCACAGAAGTTCGCCGATGAGGGTGAACTGAAGCATCTTGCAAAGAGGGTTCACATCGAACCCTATGCAGCCGTCTTTTCCCGCATAGCCTCTCTGATCCCTGACGGGACTTCTGTATACCTCTCACCTGAGAGGATCTCCAGCGGGCTGCGAAGTGCCGTTCCCGCAACCTGCCCGATCGTGGAGGGTGTCGATATCTCGACCAGGCTGAAGGCGGTGAAGAACCCGGTCGAGCTGGAGGGGATGAAGCAGGTCCACCGTACTGATGGGGCAGCACTGACAGCCTTCCTGCATTGGATCGATCGACAGTGGGATCAGCAGCTCGAACCGCTGGATGAGTGCACCCTTGCACAGAAGCTGCTCTCCTTCAGACAGGAGGCAGAGGGGTTCCTTGGTGAGAGTTTCTCCCCTATCGCAGGGTACCGCGATCATGGGGCAGCCTGTCACTACTCAGCCACCCCTCAGAGTGCATACCCGATCACAGGAGAGGGTCTTCTGGTCCTTGATACCGGAGGGCAGTACCTCGGAGGGACGACCGATGTCACCAGGACTCTGGTCTTCGGGAAGCCTTCTGTGGATCAGATCAGGGATTATACGCTGGTACTCAAGGGGCATCTTGCGGTGAGGCGCCAGAAGTTCCCCGAGGGCACCTGCGGGTATCAGATCGATTCTGTTGCCCGTACAGCACTCTGGAACGAAGGCTTGTCCTACAGTCACGGTACCGGCCATGGAGTGGGGCATATGCTCAATGTACACGAAGGACCGCAGAACATCAGCACCAAACCGATCACCGTCGCACTCGAGGCGGGGATGGTGGTATCCAATGAGCCGGGACTCTACCGCGAAGGTCGGCATGGGATCCGTATCGAGAATCTGGTGGTGGTAACACGCAGAGAACAGACGGAGTTCGGGCAGTTCCTCGGCTTCGATGATCTTACGATGTGCCCCTATGAACGCAAGCTCATTGACAGCTCTCTCCTGACAGATCAGGAGCGACAGCAGGTCGATGACTATCATGCACGGGTGTATGAAGCACTGTCCGGTCGGCTTTCTCAGGAGGTCTCAGATTGGCTGAAACAGCGAACACGTCCGATCGATTAGATCCGGGAGTAAGGGATCACATCATCAAAAGGACCTCGGTGATCGGGATCTTCGGGAATCTGGTGCTCTCTGCGATCAAGATCAGTGTCGGGTTCATCAGTGGCTCCTTCGCCCTCATCGGTGATGGTATTGATTCGCTGACTGATGTCTTGACCTCGAGTATCACGCTCTTCACAGGGGCTATCTCGAACAAACCGCCTGATCTCGAGCATCCGTACGGACATGGCAGAGCTGAGACCATCGCGACCAAGCTGCTTTCGTTCATCATCTTCTTTGCCGGAGCACAGCTCGCTCTTGCTGCAGTGGAACACCTGATCTCTCAGGAGCCTCGGAGTATCCCCTCACCGATAGCCTATGCGGCTATCGGGATATCGATCGTGGGAAAGATCCTGCTTGCGGTGAACAAGTATCGAGCAGGCAGACGGGTCTCAAGTCCCATGCTGATCGCTGATGCCAAAAATATGCAGAATGATGTCTATATCTCGTTGAGTGTGCTCATCGGGCTCTTCTTCACCATACAGCTGCAGATGCCGATCCTTGACAGCATCACGACCCTGTTCGTCAGTGCCTGGATCATCCGCTCTGCCTACATGATCTTCACTGAGACATCGGTCGAACTCATGGATGGTCTTGACTCCTCAGAACTCTACTCAGAGGTCTTCAGGATAGTCAAGCAGGTCGGTGGAGTGGTCAATCCCCATAAAACCAGAATCAGGAAGTTGAATAATGTCTATATTATTGATATGGATATTGAAGTGGATGGTGCCCTGACTGTGACCGAAGGGCATAAGATAGCAAAAGCGGCAGAGCATGCGCTGCGTGAACAGATACATGATATCTATGACGTGAATATACATATTGAGCCAGTCGGGAATATCGAGAAACATGAGAACTTCGGGGTATCCGAAGATCTGCTAAAGAAGGAGTGATGATCATGGTAGAAGCATTGAAAAAGAACGGTTCGTTTTCCGGGAGGAAGGGACCTGTCGTATTTGTGATTATGGATGGTGTAGGGTTCGGTGCATATACCGAAGGTGATGCCGTAGCAGCAGCACATACAGAGTATCTTGATGAACTGTATGCGACCGCCCCCTGGACAAAACTGAAGGCACACGGGCAGGCTGTAGGCCTTCCCAGTGATGATGATATGGGAAACAGCGAGGTGGGTCATAATGCCATCGGGTGCGGAAGAGTCTTCGCCCAGGGGGCGAAACTGGTCAACAAGTCGATCGAAAGTGGTGCCATGTATGAAGGAGAGACCTGGAAACAGGTCATCAGCCATGCAACGGATCATGACGGGACCCTCCACTTCATCGGATTGATGTCTGATGGGAATGTGCACTCCAATCTGGCACATCTGCGATCGATGATCACTCAGGCGAAAGCCTCCGGGATACGAACGGTTCGGGTCCATGGACTGCTTGACGGACGAGATGTCGCTGAGACTTCGGCACTTGAGTTCTTCGATCCCTTCGAAGAGTTCCTTGCCGGACTCAACGATGATACCTTCGATGCACGGATCGCCTCAGGTGGTGGACGTATGGTGATCACCATGGACCGCTATAACGCAGACTGGACGATGGTCGAACGGGGATGGCACACGCATGTGCTTGGAGAAGGACGGATGTTCTCAAGTGCCCATGAAGCCATTGAGACCCTGCGTGCAGAGACCGGAGCGATCGATCAGGATCTCCCTGCGTTCGTAGTTGCCGAGGACGGGCAACCCGTCGGGGCCATGCAGGACGGAGACAGTGTGATCCTCTTCAACTTCAGGGGAGACCGTGCTTTGGAGATCACCAAAGCCTTCGAAGCTGAAGATCTGGCTGAGTTCGATCGTAAGCGTGTACCGAAGGTCTTCTATGCCGGGATGATGGAGTACGACGGAGACCTGAAGGTCCCCTCTAACTATCTGGTGACTCCCCCTGCGATCGACCGTACCATGGCAGAGTACCTCTGTGCGACGGGTGTGAGACAGTTCTCCATCAGTGAGACACAGAAGTTCGGACATGTGACCTACTTCTTCAACGGAAACAAGTCAGGTAAGTTCAACAGTGAACTCGAAGAATATGTGGAAGTCCCTTCAGACATCCTTCCCTTTGAGCAGAGACCCTGGATGAAGTGTGCACAGATCGCAGACCGGGTGATCAAGGAGATCAAAGAGGGTTCGTACGAACTGATCAAGCTCAACTTTCCCAATGGTGATATGGTCGGACATACCGGGATCTACGAAGCGGTCCTCTGTTCGATGGAAGCCATGGATCTGCAGATCGGCAGGATCAGGAAAGCTGTGGAAGAGGCCGGTGGTGTGATGGTGATCAGTGCCGATCATGGCAACTCGGATGATATGTATGAGCATAAGAAAGATGGTGCGGTGGTCATCAAGGCCAACGGCAAGCCAGCAGCGAAGACTGCTCACTCGCTGAATCCTGTCCCCTGTATCATCTATGACCCATCCTTCGATCATGAATACAGCACGACGTTGCGTGAGGGCCTGGGGATCAGCTCTCTTGCAGCGACCTGCATCGAGCTGCTGGGGTATGAGGCACCTGAAGATTATGATCCGAGCGTGCTTGAGTTCGTACAGTAGCACATGGGATCGTGACCTGCAGACAGCTGCAGGTCACGATACTGATCGATCAGTCCATACGAGGAGCTGCCCATGAAGAGCATCGTGTGCTTCGGGGATTCTAATACCTGGGGATATGACCCTATAGCAAAACAGCGGTACGATCGTGATACACGATGGACCGGAAGGTTACAGAGTGCATTGGGTGATGCGTATCATGTGATCGAAGAGGGCCTGAACGGCAGGACCACCGTCTGGGAGGATCCTCTGGAGGAGGGCCGGTGTGGAAAGACCTACCTCTATCCCTGTCTTCAGACCCATAAGCCCATAGACCTGGTGATCCTCATGCTGGGTACCAATGACCTGAAGAAGCGATTCGATGTATCTGCAGAAGATATCGTGAAAGGGGCAGAACAGCTAATCAAGATGATCGGTACCAGTGAATCAGGCAGAGATGATGAAGCTCCAGATATCCTCCTGGTAGCTCCGTCAGTCATCAAAGAGATCGAAGAGTTTGAGATCATGTTCTCAGGGGGAAGAGAGAAGTCGAAAGAGTTCTCTCAGCGTTACAAAGAGCTTGCTCAATCATACAAGTGTCACTTCCTTGATACGAATACCATCATGAGTGTCTCTGATGCTGATGGGATACATTATGAGCCTGAGGCACATCAGGCACTGGCTATGAAGTTATGTAAAATGATCAAAGGGATAATCATCCAATAAATATTTCGTATAACCTCTTTACTTTAGGATAAAAACTACTATACTTATACTATAAATATAGTAGGATTTATCCATGAATAAAAAACGAGTAACTGGAGAATCAGAGAAAGCTAAAAAGATCATAGCAGAGCATAAGGGGATCATAAGATCATCACAGATCAGAGAGCTTGGTATACATCCGAGGGCTCTCTATCGTCTGAGGGATTCTGGAGAACTCCTGCAACTATCAAGAGGAGTTTTCTGTCTGAATGATTATGATACTACAGGTAATCTAGACCTTGAAATTGTTTCAATGAGGATTCCGAAAGCAGTTATCTGTCTTGTATCAGCTCTCTCGTATCATAAGCTCACAACCCAAATACCTCATAACATATCAATAGCGATCCCAAAGGGTATGAAGTCCCCGATAATGGATTTCCCCCCCCTTGAGGTATATCATTTTTCGGAGATCCCATATGAAAAGGGAATTGAATATCATACAAGTAATAATGCGAAGATCGCTGTATATGATAGAGAGAAGACCATAGCAGACTGCTTCAAATTCAGGAACTCCATAGGAATAGATGTTGTGATTGAAGCATTGAAGATCTACAGGCAGCAGGATAAACCGGATTTCAATAAGCTTATAGAGTATGGTCGAATCTGCAGGGTAGAGAAGATCATGACCCCATATCTGGAGATGCTTTCATGAAAAAATGGATCTAAATCTTTTGGTGTGTAATCCATAGATTATCCAGCCTTCGTTTGACTCGGTTTAGGAAGTTGGTAAACCGTTTCTGGTTGCAGATCCTGGTCCTTGAATAGCCCCTTCAGACATATCAGGGTGACCCCTGAACTGCAGTGTTTGAGTACTATGACCGTATTGCTGTGCTTGTACCATGAGCCGTCCCCAAGCTCGCATGTACAGTCATGCTCAGAGGCTTTCATGACCGTGTAGGTTATCGTATTGAAGGAGATTCCGCTCTTTTTCGCTACGCTTTACACGGAGAACATTTCAGATCCAAAAATCATAGCTGATGTTCCATCTTCATTTGAGCAGTTCGAGCATAACGAGGTGCCAGTCTCGTTTTTGTCATACCTGCGTGGAAGAGATGCTGATCATATCTTTTTAGCAGGTTGTTCTTGATCACACACACAGAGAATGGGGAGGGAACTTTCTGTCTCTGGTTTTCAGGGCAATAAGCAGGTAATCGATCTGGATATAGGTAATTTGCCTTTCTCATCCTCGATGATGAAGTCTATCTTTCTTTTGTACCATGGTTAGTGCAAGAATTACGTAATCGGTAAGTTCGCATCAAGCTGTTACAGCCCTTCCCATATCCGGTTTCGCTCCATTGGATATGCTCTACTGATCATCATCGACCACGAGGGTATAGATGGTGCTGAAGATATCGATGATATCCTCAGCACCGATGGATACGGTGAATCCTGAAGAGATGGTCTTCTGGTTCAAGGTATGAAACTGCAGCAGAGTGATGTGAGATCTCCATGTTCGAATAGAAACGGTTCTCTGATATCGAAAGAACCTTATGGCACTCTTGAGAGATGAGAATCCTAGTACGGGATCGCCCCATTGTGATCTACCTGATAACCCCACTGCTTCAGCAGTTCTGTTGAGGGAAGGAACGTATCTCCTCGCTCTTCGAGCTCTCTGGTCAACCTCTGATCGAGGTTCATCATGAGCGGCTTCGATACAGGATCGTCTATCAGATTTCTCTTCTGGAAGGGATCGTGCTTGTTATCAAAGAGGAGCCAGGGGCCGGAGAGATCTCTCACATAGGTGTAACGGGGTGTCCTGACCCCTCGGTATTCGCGTCCTCCCCGTGCGAAACACCAATCAGCGAAGGGAGAGTAGCCTGCAAGCAGTACAGCATCCCGATCGATCTTCTCCTCATCTCGAAGGAGTCCACTGTAGTCTTTTCCTTCGACGGTATCAGGGATCTCAACTCCGCACAG
>JAIPFY010000067.1 GCA_021736385.1 Spirochaetia bacterium
CGTGATGCCCACGGGGTCTCCTCGATAACGATCGAAGGGTGCAGCTTCACCGGGAAGGTCCTTGACCGTCTTGAGCAGGTCCATCGGGTGTTTCCCTATATCGCGACCTGCGGCACCGGCCTTGAAGAGGTGGATGTCTCATCGATGGACTTTCTAGCTCCCTACTGGATAGAGATCCTGAAGACCCAGGCACTGCGAGAGGCGCAGAAACAGCTGCGTGCCTACCTGTCTGAGACCTACAGGATCACCAGGACCAACAGCCTCAACCCCGGATCAGGCAATGTCGATATCTGGCCGATCGAGGGACTGAGAGAAGTGTTCACCCTGCTCGAGGGGGGTGATGAGGTGGGCGTACGACTCACTGAGAGCTGTCTGATGATCCCCAACAAATCCATCTCAGGGCTCTTCTTCGATCAGGACCGCATCTATGAGAGCTGTGCGTACTGTTCACGTGAACACTGCCCCGACCGAAGAGTGCCGTTCAAAGAACAGCTCTGACCCTATCGATTCTTTCTGATCATCCCCTCAGCCGCCCTGATCCCGCTTGCCCAGGCAGCGGTGATACCCCGACTCGTACCTGCGCCGTCCCCGGCGAGGAAGACATCCTCAGCGACGTTGAAGTACCCGTCAAGATAGGCAGGCTTGTTCGCATAGAGCTTGATCTCGGGATAGTACATGATCGTCGAGGGGTGCAGGATGCCCGGTACGATCGTATCGAGTCTCTTCATGGCTTTCCAGATCCCTCTGAGGACCCGGGCGGGCATGGCAAGACTGATATCGCCAGGGCAGCAGTCACGAAGGCTGGGAGCGAAGTCATAGAGGTCGTTGTTGAACGTCTCCAGTTTCGATCGGGAACCGACCCTGAAGTCCCCTACCCGCTGCATCAGCGGCTTCCCGCCTCCCATCAGCATGGCCTGCATACCCAGATTCTCCGCGAACTGCTGACCGCTCGCAAGCGGTTCAGTCAGACCGACGGTCTTGAGCATGGCAAAATTGACCAGACCGTTCTCCTTCCCGTGCCCTGCCGAGTAGGCATGGCCGTTGACCGAATGGTATGGCTGTCCTGATGAGCTGTGATAGAGTTCCTTGACCACATGGGCATTGCCGCTGTTGGTACAGAAGGTCCTGACCTTGTCGGGGAAATGGAACTTGGGATCGTAGTAGTCGGTCACGATCGGATAGTGCTCGATACGGGTCTCGATACGGATCCCGATATCGACGATGTTATCGATGTAGGAGACCCCGAGAGCATCGAGGGTCTGCTGCAGGAACCTGAAGCCCTGTCTTCCCGGAGCGATCAGGAGCTGCCCGTAGGAGAGTTCCCTCTTCGAGGTCTCGATCACATGGGAGCCACCATCGAGACCGAGCATCTCCTCTTTGAGTGCAAGGGTCACATCACGCCGTTCGAGCTCTTTCTGGAGTTCTTTGATCAGCCGCAGCCCCCCGTCCGTTCCCAGATGGGTCTGTTCGATCTCCAGCAGCTCGGTATCGAGCCGCTGTGCACGCTGCTGATAGATGGCGAGCCGTGATTTCGGCAGGATAGAGGGTTTGAGGAACTCCGATACCTTTTCCAGATACTCCCCGGCCTGATCCCGATCCCAGTAGTCAAGCGGGAACCCGATGGGGAAGGTGAAATTCATCTTGCAGTCGTTTCTCATACCGCCCGAAGAATACTGCAGTCTATCGAGGATGATGATCCTCAGTTCAGGCCGTCGTTCACTCAACTCGAAGGCGGCGCCCATTCCCGCCGGGCCGGACCCGATGATCACGACATCATACTGTTCACGTGAAGCTGTTCCCATGTGGACTTCCTTACGGTTGTTATTCTTCAGATCCGATTCTGGATCTCAGGGTCTTTGAACAGACGATTCCCGGTGATCGAGGAGATGGCGTCCATCTGCTCGCGATCCAGGGAAAAGTCGAAGATATCGATATTCTGTGCCAGTCGCAGAGGATCTGCTGATTTCGGCAGAGAGATGACCCCGAGCTGGTACTGCCATCGCAGTACGACCTGTGAGATACTCTTTCCTGCTGCATCTGCGATCTGTCGACAGACCTCACTGTCGAAGACCTCCCCGCGCCCCAGCGGTGCCGATGCAGCTACAGCGATCAGATGTCTTCTGCAGTAGCTCTGCAGTTCAAGCTGGGGGTATCCGGGATGCAGTTCTATCTGATTGATGAGCGGTTTGATATGATTCGACTCTACGATGACCTTCAGATCACTGACGGTGAAGTTGCTTACCCCGATCGCCCGGATCCTGCCTTCGGCATAGAGTCGTTCAAGAGCCATCCAGGTCCCCATGACATCCTCACCTGGCCAGTGAATGAGATAGAGATCCATGTAGGAGGTACCGAGGTCCCTGCAGCTCTTCTCGAAGGACTTCAGCGTCTTGTCATATCCCATATCACTGATCCATACCTTACTGGTGATGAACATCTGTTCGCGCGGTATGTGGTTGTTCTTCAGAGCTCTTCCTATGGCTTTCTCGTTCTTATAGAACGATGCGGTATCAAGGTGGCGGTAACCTGCCTCATAGGCACTCTTCACCACTCTTGTCATCTCCGCGATACCACCGATCTTATAGGTGCCGAATCCGATGACCGGTATCCGTATGCTGTTTCCCAGAGTCATCATCTCAGGGAATGTCACGCTGCTGTGCATCATTGACTCCTCGTGTGGTGCCGCTGCGAAGCCCTCTTGCTGAACTCACATCCGCAGTAGTCCTGACGGTAGAGCTCGAACTCCCGGCTCAGGGCAATACTTCGGGCGAACCCGTTCTTCTTCTTGAAATCATCAGGTACGAACCCATCCAGCCCCTCTGCCGCGGCGAACAGTGAGGCTGAGCGCTTGTGAGGGCTGATCGAGAGGGTGGTGGAGAACTGCTGCATACCAAGCTCTTCAGCCTTCTCAGCAGTGCGTCTGAGACTGTAGGCAAAACAGCGGTCACATCTTCTGCCCTTCTCCGGTTCGTCCTCCAGACCACTGACCCACCTCAGCCAGCTTTCGTGATCGTAGATATCTTCGATCAGGGGGACAGAGAAGATACGGGCAAGCCGCTCCACTTCCGCAAGCCGCCTGAGATATTCCTGATGTGGGTAGATATTGGAATTGGAGAAGAACAGGGTGACATCCTCTCCACGCTCTGTGAGACGTTCTATTGATGCAGATGCACAGGGTGCACAGCACACATGCAGCAGATATCGTACCTGATCACTACTCATGGAGGTGATTATACCGAAAGATCGAATGTTTTGTTACCCCTCGGTGTGCCGTGTTCAGAGAAAAAGTGCTGACTCCCGTCAGTGAGGCAAAAGACGGAGTGATGTGACTGAAGAGGATCGGAGCATCAGCACTGCGGTGCGGCAGGATCGTGAAGGCGCTATCTGCAGCTCTCGCCGGCGGACCTGTGGTCTGTCCGGCGGGGGCTGCAGATACCTGTCACTGCTCGAGATAGTTCTTCATGATCGAATAGCAGGAGTTCTCATTGATCCTGACCACCTTCATCTCACGTACCGCATTCTCAGGAGCGTCAGATGCATGGGCTGTATTGACCATGATGTTCTGTCCGAACTCACGTCTGACTGTCCCGCCCGGTGCCTTCGTCGGATCCGTCGGTCCAAGGACCTCACGTATCTTGTTCACCGCATCTTTACCTTCATAGATCAGGACCATGCTCTTGACGGTCCCGGGATAATCATATTCATCCACAGGACAGGTGTCGGGTCTTCTGCCGGTCATGAACTCGACGATCTGATAGAACTGATCGAGGGCGAGTTCCTCACCGAGCGATGAGGTGAGGCTCTGCAGGACATCATCACTGCATACCACATCGAATTCTCGTTCGAGCACATCCTTGGCCTTTCTCCCGTAGATCGGTGAGAGCTTCTTCTTGAGCACATCCCTGACCGGTCCATAGAATTCCAGAGCCTGAGAGAGAGACATCTGTTGGACTTTGCAGCTGATGATCCTCAAGCCGGTCCTGCTGAACATGTCGATGATCGTTCCCGGTCGTGAGCTGGCAAATCTCCAGTTGTCCGGTTTGATGATCACCAGGGTACGCTCGATCTTATCGGGATCGGGGTAGATCATGTTCTCGATGACTGTAGGTTCATCCCTGATGAAGTCCATGATCATCTTCATATGGATGCGTGCCGTCTCCCGGGTTCTCGGTGTGAGGACGGCCGGTTCATAATAGACGACTTTCTTGGGATCTTCCGGAGATGTGACAAAATCGGCATACGTATCCCGAATGGTCTCACCGGTGATGGACTCCAGATGGACCTCTTCACTGTAGAGTGGCCCTGCGATGTCTGAGAGCTGCTTGAAGGCATCTTTGCCTCTGAAGAGCAGCATCAGTACTCGGTGTTTCCTTCCCCCGCTGGGAGAGAAGGACCGCAGGATATAATCATGCATCAGCTCACCACCTCGGGGAGCACTCCCCTCATAGGTTGCAGCTACCGATGCGGCATATTCCTGTGCGAATTCTGCAGTCGGAGCGAACAGCTGTGCTCCGACGAATTCCAGATCAACCCGTGACAGCAGTCGGGCAATGACTCCCCCGGTCCGACTCTTTGCTATGGTGTACGGAGTGACTAAGATATAAGACAGTTCCTGGGCCATACTAACCTCCTAAACCCGTATGTGATCCTGAGATCACCAAGACTTCCTATACCATAATCCGTGGAAAAACTCAACAGAGCAGCATCGGGAACAGGCCCGATAACCTGTACATGCCAGCTGCAGGGCCAACAGGGCGCCGTCGATGAGGATGATCGGGGGCTCTGGCCCCGCTGCAGCCGATCGGCCGGTCCCCCCGAGGATTTCCAGTATATTTCGTCTGCAGTAACGCTGGCGGATTCCTGTGGATGTATGGTATGATGGATATGAATCATCATGCGGTGATGATCTTCTGTACCGAAGAAGGTTCGCAGCACGCATACGCTGCTGATCGATTGCCGAGAGGCATCCTTCCAGATCCCTGCAGCGATCCTCCCACAGGTACTCCTGCTGCCGTCTCTGCGGCCTTCCGGGCCCTGATTCGCAGTCAAACCGCCGGTCATCCTCTCAGCAGGACCGGCACTGTACGCAGAGCATATCGCTGCCTGCGGTCCACATCGATTGTGAGGTCCTATGAACAGCCAGCCGACGATCATCTGCTGCGACCACACAGCACCTGAAGTACTGCAAGCCCTCTCAGAAAAACGTATCAGCTGTACGATCCACGCAAAGCCTCCCTGCACCCGATCAGAAGCACTCCGGGATGATTCTTCGAAACCGGTCACGGAACTCCACGACCTGGTTCTCATCACCTGCAGTCACTGCCGGTATCACAGTTCTCTGGATAGGCCTTCCGAAGAGTCGCTTGAGACACGCTACAGGGATACTGCATGTGATACAGACGCCCTTTCGATCGCTCAGGTCCAGCACCGGGACCAGATAGAGTCACTGCAGCAGAGAGTCTCTCAGCTGACGGAAGAGAACAGAGACCATGCCGCGATCCTGAACGTACTTGAGACCATCTCCACCTGTGCTGCGGAGCGGGAGCTGATCGACAGTATCACCGATACCCTTGCTGTGCTGCTCTCTGCAGGCAGGGTCAGATATCTCTCTGCCGAGCAGAGCAGCAGGGAGGACCGAAGACGTCACCGGGCGATACTCGAAACACGATATGCCCTGGCAGCTGATGCTGCAGGCTTCGCCTTCGGGCTCTTCAGTCATGATCAGCTCATTGGGGTCTTCGTCCTAGAAGGCTTCCTGTTCACTGATGACCTTGAGACTTATGCCGCGTTCTGCCTCAAGATCTCCACGGTCCTCTCCACTTCTCTGATCAGTATCCGTCATCGGAACAGGATCATCGATCTCAGCAGATACGACAGCCTGACCGGTCTGTTCAACAGAGCCTGTTTCACCGAAGTGCTGCTCGAGATGGAATCCGAGGAGTCACCTGCAGTGACTATCCTCGTCTGTGACATCGACCACCTGCACAGGATCAATGACACCAAGGGGGAGCAGACCGGAGACAGCATCCTCAGGCGTATGACTGAGCTGCTGCACATGAGTTTCCGTCAGGGAGACCAGATCTTCCGTATCGGAGGAGATGAGTTCGCGGTGATCATCAGGGACTCCGCAGAGGCATCTTCTGCAGGGATCACCTCGCGGCTTTCCCATAATCTGAACCTCATCCGGGAGCGACCGCAGCGGGAGTTCGTCACAGCTGAACTCTCCTTCTCCTGCGGCAGGGCTCAGAGCAGTGAATGCGGCAGCTGCATACGTGATACCTACCGTCTTGCACAGCAGCGCATGTACGAGGACAAACAGCATAAGGATACGGCTCACTTCTCATAGCCCTGACAGCTGATGGTCCTGCTCTCCGCGGGAGATCCGTGTTCCTGAACTCCTGTTGCTTCGGGTGCACGAACGGGTTCATCAGAACTGTCAGTCATGACGTCCTGCCATGGTATATGGTATGATGATATGAGGAGGTGGTGCGAATGATCGAACATGTTCACGAGCATATCCTTGATGAGATACGGACCAATACCCGTACTGATACCATCTTCGTTCTGGCATCGATCGCACTCAATATGGTCACTCTTGCAGTGAACACGGCAGTCGGGAGTGACGATCACCCCAACGGCTTCATCATGGCGATGTTCACGATGCTCATCGTGGTCGTGAATCTGGTCGCCGTCATTGGGCTGCTCAAGGGAAGGAAGAACCGGGAAAAACTGGTCAGGGGGTTACTGAAGATCTATGCTGACAACAAGGTGGATGGGTACTATGACCGATCCCTGCTCGAATCCTATAAGACCCGGTATGTACTGTTCATCCTTGTAGTCCTGTCAACCGGCTTCGTTTCAGCGGTCGTCCCCTATATGATCGTGCTCACTCGCACATGAGGTTACATCTACAGCGGAGATCCCCCTGAGGCCTGGATCGCTCAGACCGACAGTGCATCGGAAGAATCATATGGGCTGTCCTGCTGTTCATCTTCTGTATGAGCGATACACGCACGATCCTGACAGAACGTATCGATTCCCTGCTCCTCGATCGATTCGGCCTCACCGGCTGCTATCCCTACCAGCAGCTGGTGATCTTGAACATCCTGGAACAGGAGGGACCTGATGACCAGCTGGTCCTGCTTCCCACTGGTTACGGGAAATCGCTCTGCTTCATGCTCCCGGGCCTGCTGCTTGAAGGGATCACCCTCATCGTCTATCCCCTGCTCTCACTGATGAACGACCAGAATCGGCGATTCGAGGCACTCGGGGCTGCCGTGTTCCAGCTCCGCGGGGGACAGAGCCCTGCAGATAGAAGAGCCCTCTTCACTTCGATGCGGCAGGCTGGAAGAGCCTTCGTGCTCACCACCCCCGAGACGCTGGAGAATCCCAGGGTCCAGCAGGAGCTCTCGAGTCTGTGCATCAGCCACATCGTCATCGATGAGGCCCATATCGTCAGTGCCTGGGGCAGGAGTTTCAGACCGGCCTATGCCCGGCTGGGAACGATCGTGCAGACGATACCGCATCAGAAGTGTACCGCGTTCACCGCGACGGCTTCGGCACAGACGGTGAAAGACATCAGGGACCTGCTGTTTCTCGGGAAACCGGTCCATATCGTGCAGGGTGATGCCGATCGGCCGAACATCTTCTACAAGGTCATCCCATCGATCTCGAAAGAGCGGGATCTGCACTGCCTGTTCACCCATCCCTGCATCAGGCGTCCGATCCTGGTCTTCTGCGGAAGACGTGATACCACCGAACAGCTGGCCATGATCTTTCGCGTGCGTCTGGGCTCACAGCAGATCTGCCATTACCATGCAGGGTTGTCGAGCAGGGAGAGGGCCCTCAAGGAGCAGTGGTTCACCGCTTCACAGGACGGGATCCTCTTCGCTACCACCGCCTTCGGCCTCGGAGTGGATAAGAGCGATATCAGGACCGTCATCCACTACCGCCTGGCCTCCGATATCGAGGCCTTCCTGCAGGAGTCGGGACGGGCCGGCAGAGATCGACAGTCAGCACTCTCGGTCACCCTCTTCTACCGCAGTGAACTGCAGGATCAACGGACCGACAGCAGGATCAGGGAGTATCTGCGTGATACCTCCTGCTGCCGGAGGACTGCGCTGCTTGCAGCCTTCGGGCAGCAGGTATCCTCCTGCTTCGGTTGTGATGTCTGTGATCGATCAGTGATCGAAGAACCCGACGGGCAGCGGGAGATCCTGCAGCTGATCAGAGCGTATCCGCACCGACTCACCGCAGGAGATGCTGCACGGATCCTCTACGGCAGGGCCTCACGTGTCATGATCACCCGGCGGAGGACTGCCTGCCGCGGCTTCGGGTCGCTCCGAAGCTGGGAACTCGATGATATACAGCAGGCTGTCGTGCAGCTGATCGGTGAGAAAGAAGTCGGTGAAGATGCTTCGGGACGTCTGTTCCCGGCAGACAGGAAGAAGTCCCTGCCATCGCGGGCAGCAGCACTGCTGATCGGCGCAGGTGCTGTATGCAGACGGTCAGCTCACAGCCTGCTCAGGTCCCCGGGACGATCACCGGAGGTATGACCTCCTGCAGGATCCGGCCTGAAGAAGGATCTGAGAGCTGATCGAGGAGCATGATCGCAGCCCTCTGGTAGATCAGCTTCTGCCTGATGTCCACACTGGAATAGCGGTACGGGACGATATCAGAGAGGGGGCTCGCATCATACCCGACGGCAGGGAGCTCACACTCCCGTACGATATGGCTGGTGGTCATCCGGCTGAAGAGTCTGAGCAGCAGACGGTCGTTCACACAGGCTATGCCGTCAGCCCCGTCCTTGAGACACTGATAGATCTCAGGGAGCTTCTCGCTGAGATCATACGCACGCTGCTCCGCCTCGATGACGATGGCCTGCTCATCATGGGTACTGTCCCACTGCTGCAGGAACCCTTCAAGGCGTTCTGCATGGGGCTGCACACTCCGGTGATAGCTCGTCACATAGATCGGGCGGTGTACCCCGAGCCTGTCCAGCTCCACTGCCTGCAGCTCACCCCCCGCCCTGTTATCGGTGGAGCAGCTCCACAGCCGGTCATAGGAACCGGTATGATGAGCAGCTACATAGGGGGTGGAGAGTCTGCGTACGGCATCCGCCTCCCGGGGATCATCGATATCGAACAGCAGCAGAGCGTCACACTGATCCTGCAGTGTGTCGAGCTGCTTCAGATCGGTGACCGTCTCCAGGTTCAGGTGATACATCGTGGTGTCGATCACCGATTTCACCCCCTTGATCACATCCCCGTAGAACCAATTGAACGCAGGCATCGCATTCCAGTAGTAGGGTCTGCTGCCCTTATCGAATTCCACGAGAGTGATCACCCCGGTACCGGTCCTTCTCAGAGCACTGGCCGCCTTGTTGGGCACATACCCCAGCAGCCGTGCACTCTCAAGCACTGCCGTCCGCTTCTGCGGGCTCACCGAAGAGGGATTATTATAGACACGTGAGACGGTCGCAGAACTGACCCCTGCTGCATGGGCTACCATATCCCGTGTCACTGCAGCGGTATTCTTCTTGACAAGTGGTTTCATATCAGGTATTGTACACGTGTACATGTTTCTATGCAAGCGAAAAAAAAGGAGTCTGCCATGGATCTACAGGAACATCCGCATCGAAGATTCAATCCGCTCACAGGCGATTGGGTGAAAGTATCGCCGCACAGGACCAAACGTCCCTGGCAGGGCCAGGTGGAGAAGCCGCAGATCGATACCCTCCCGGCCTACGATGAACACTGTTACCTCTGCCCGGGAAACGAACGTGCCGGAGGGCATATGAATCCCCCCTACACCGGCACCTTCTCATTCGATAATGATTTTGCCGCCCTGATCCCCGATGTGCCGGCAGGCTCCCTCACTGCCGGACCCCATGACATGCTGCAGGCGAAGACTGACAGAGGCATCTGCAAGGTCGTCTGTTTCTCCCCGCGGCATGACCTCACCCTTGCCAGGATGGATCTCCCATCCATCGAAGCGGTGGTTCAGCTGTGGAAAGATGAGTATGTCGCTCTGGGGGCAAAGGATTTCATCAACCACGTACAGATCTTTGAGAACCGCGGTGCGGTCATGGGCTGTTCGAACCCCCATCCTCACGGGCAGATCTGGGCTGAAGAGGAGCTGCCTGACATCCCAGCACAAGAGTTGAAGAACCAGCGCAGCTACTATGAACAGCACGGCAGTGTCCTGCTGTGTGACTATCTGGACTATGAGCTGGAACAGAAGGAGCGTATCGTCATAGAGAACGACTCTTTTGTCGTGCTGGTACCCTTCTGGGCAGTGTGGCCGTTCGAAGTCATGGTGCTCCCCCGACGTGCGGTCTCTTCCCTGGCTGAACTGACAGCACAGGAGCAGAAGGATCTGGCTTCGATCATCAAGCGCATCGGTATCCGTCTTGATAATCTCTTCCAGACGAACTTCCCCTACTCGATGGGTATCCACCAGGCTCCTACCGATGGCAGGGAGTATCCCATGCTGCAGATGCACATGCACTACCTCCCGCCGCTGCTTCGTTCGGCGACAGTGAAGAAGTTCATGGTGGGCTATGAGCTGATGGCCATGCCCCAGCGTGATATCACCGCAGAGACCAGTGCTGCAAGGCTCAGAGAGCTTTCAGAGACCCACTTCATGGAGATGGCAGGACTATGAGAACTGAGACAGCAGCAAGGCTGCTCTCCCGCATCGAGCAGGGAGCCCTGCACGGGAGTTATGGAGATCTCTACGGCAGCAGGTATTCAGCTGCCATAGAGGATAGACGGTACCAGGAACTGGTCCAGCGGCATCAGCAGCTGTTCGGAACGGCCGATGAAGTACGACTGTACAGTACTCCCGGCAGGACCGAGCTCGGGGGGAACCATACCGATCATAATCACGGGCACGTACTGGCTGCAAGCATCAACCTCGATACCATAGCAGCTGTCACCCCCTCTGATGATCAGATGGTCGTCATAGATTCACTGGGATTCTCTCCGGTGACCGTCGACATCAGCGACCTCTCCTGCAGGGAACATGAGAAGGGAACCACTGAGGCCCTTGTCAGAGGGATAGCCTCCCGCTTCGCTGATATGGGCTGCCCCATACGGGGGTTTCGCGCGAACACCTCGACCCGGGTACTCAAAGGATCAGGACTGAGCTCCTCTGCGGCCATCGAGATCATGATCGGGACGATCTTCAATGATCTGTATCACGAGAACAGGTGTACCCCTGTCGATCTGGCCCTCTACGGCAAGTATGCCGAGAATGTCTATTTTGATAAGCCCTCCGGGCTGATGGATCAGCTCGCCTGCGCCTACGGCGGTATCATCGGTATCGACTTCGAGCATACCGAGACACCTTCGGTCAATCCCATCACCTATGATTTCCATGCCAGAGGGTATACCCTCGTGGTGGTCGATACGGGAGGCAATCATGCGAACCTGACTCCCGAGTATGCCGCGATCCCGAGAGAGATGCGGGCTGTCGCCGAGCTGATGGGGAAGACCACCTGCAGAGAGATTGATCCCGAAGAGTTCTTCCGTACCATCCCAACCCTCAGATCAGCACTTGGAGACCGGGCGGTACTGCGTGCACACCACTTCCTGCAGGAGGATGAAAGAGCCTATGAGATGGCCATGCGGCTGATGGAGGATGATCTTGATGCGTACCTCAAGCTGGTCGCTCGATCAGGCAGCTCATCGGCACTGTTCCTGCAGAACCTCTATGCAGGATCTCTGCCCATAGAACAGGGCGTGACACTGGCTCTCGCCTGCACCGAGCACCTGCTGGGCTCACGGGCTCTCGCCCGTGTCCACGGCGGCGGGTTCGCAGGGACCATTCAGGCATACATCCCCAATGATGATCTGGAGCTGTATACCGAAGGTATGGAGCAGATATTCGGTTCAGGGTCAGTCACCCCGCTTGCGATCAGGAAGAGACCGACAAGCAGGATCCTCTAAGCGAACAGGGCTGCCGTATCCGGGTCGATCTCAGTGTAGACACTCTCTTTGTCGAAGAGTTCACTGAGAGACCGGGGTACCGGCAGTTCGCTGCCGATGACCGGTTCCACGATGGTCTCGAACTTGGCAGGATGGGCGGTAGAGACCACGATCGAACAGGGATCTGAGACCTCATGCATCCGCACATACTCGCCTGCGGCGGTATGGGGACACATCGCATACCCGCAGGTCTCCCATACCGATGCGATGGTCTGACGGATCTGCAGGTCACTCACACTGAAGGCTGAGGTCTGTTCCCTCATCTGCTCCACCGTACCATACATCATGCGCAGCCGTTCCATATTGCTCGGATCACCGACATCCATCGCATTGGCGATCGTTGCGATACTGGTCCGCGGCTCATAGGTCCCGCTCTGGAGGTAGTCAGGGATCGTCCTGTTGTCATTCACCGCAAGGATGATCTGCTCGATGGGAGCTCCCATCTCCTTGGCGAAGAACGCACCTACGGCATTCCCGGCATTCCCGCTGGGGATGACGATCACAGGCTTTCTGCCGGTCCGGTAGAGATACTGGCGTGCGGCATAGACGTAGTAGACGCTCTGAGGCAGCAGCCGTCCGAGGTTGATGCTGTTCGCGGAGGTAAGACCGTACTCCTGTTTGAGCCGGGCATCCATGAAGGCCTCTTTGACCATGGCCTGACAGTCATCGAAGGCTCCCCGTACCGCATAGGTCTGTACGTTCCCATCCCAGCAGGTCAGCTGCCGCTCCTGTCGCTTCGACACCCGTCCCTTGGGATAGAGCACCTTCACCGCTATATGCTCCTTCCCGTGGAATGCAGAGGCGACAGCTCCGCCGGTATCGCCCGAAGTCGCCACCAGGATGGTCAGAGGCTGTTTTCTGATGCGGTAGGACCGTTCCATATACCCTGCAAGGAATCGTGCACCGAAATCTTTGAAGGCGGCTGTAGGGCCGTGATAGAGCTCAAGGACCGATCTCCTCCCATCGAGGAAGTGCAGTTCGACGGGGAAGTCGAAGGCCTCTGCACACAATGAGGGGATCTCATCTTCGAGCGGGTCCCCGGCAAAGAACGGACTCAATACCTCGATCGCGGTCTGGATGTAGGTGAGCTCCGGTGCACCCGGCCGGTCTGCAAGCACAGGCAGTGACTCCGGCATGTAGAGTCCCCCGTCAGGGGCGAGTCCCTGAAGGATGGCATCGAAGGCACTGACATTCGGGGATTCTCCCCTGGTACTGATATACTGCATACTGTTCTCCTGTTCTGCTCACAGCAGACGATACATGATCACAAGAGCCCTTCGGGCACGTTCATCATCATCTCGAGCACCTTCTGCCTGACAGGCAGTGTCCTTCGGAACGACTAGAATCGTGCCCCGAGATAGGCCCCGAGTCTGAGCAGGTCGGCAAAGACACCGCCTGCGGTCACCTCCGGTCCGGCACCGGGTCCCTGGATCACCAGAGGCTGCTGATGGTACCGATCGGTGGTGAATGCCACGATATTATCGGTACCCGAGATCCTGGCAAACGGATGATCTTTCGGGTAGCCGGTAAGTTCCACTTTGCACGCTCCGGTCACAGGATCGATGATCCCCACATACTTGAGCAGCTCCCCGTTCTGCTGTGCCCGCTGCTGCAGATCGAACAGGCGCTCATCGATCAGAGACAACTTCTCCATGAACTCATCCAGTGGTACATCCATCAACTGCTCCGGGACCAGATTGAGTACCGGCACCTGATCGATCTCGACAGGCATGCCGATCTCCCGTGCCAGGATCACCGCTTTTCGTACGATATCCATACCGGTCAGGTCATCTCTCGGATCCGGTTCGGTATACCCGAGCTCTTTTGCCTCTCTGACGAGCGTACTGAAGGGTACAGTGCCGTCAAAGCGCCAGAAGAGATAGGCAAGGGTCCCGGAGAAGACTCCCTCGATCCTGCGTATGCGATCCCCTGTCTGGATGAGATCTTTCAGGGTACCGATGATCGGCAGTCCGGCTCCGACGGTGGTCTCATAGAGAAAATGCTTGTTCTGCCGCCTGCCGACACTCATGAGTCTCTCATACTCAGGCATCGGAGCGGTACCGGCTTTCTTGTTGGGAGTGATGATATGGATACCGCGTTCGATCCAGGAGAGGTACTGTGCGGGGATGGTAGAGGACGTCGAGCAGTCTATGAGGACCGCATGGGGGAAGTAGTCGGCAGCGACATGATCGGTATACTGTTTCAGATCGACAGGTACCGCAGCTGCAGCAAAGCTCTCCTCCCATCGGGAGAGGTCTATGCCGTTATCATCAAGGAGCATCTTCGATGAGTTGGCGATACCCCGGACACGCAGGTCCACATTGAACTCCTGCTTCAGTCGTTCAGATTCCATGGCGATCTGCTTGAGCAGGGTGGAACCGATGAGTCCCGGACCCATCAGTCCGATACTCAAGGTCTGTTTCGACAGGAAGAAACCTGCATGAAGGGCCCGTAGGGCCTTGGTCGCGTCGCTGTCCTGGATGACGGCACTGATGTTTCGTTCCGATGAGCCCTGTGCGATGGCACGTACGTTCACATGGGCTTTCCCGAGGGCACCGAAGAACTTCGCAGCGATCCCGGGGATACCGGGCATCTGTTCACCGACCGCTGCCAGGATCGCACAGTCGACATCCATGTCGATGGAGTTGATCTTGTACTCTGCGAGTTCATCCGCAAAGACCTTGCGTGTAGTCTCCACGGCAAGCTGTGCATGCCTGCCCGGTACGGCAAAACAGATCGAATGTTCACTTGAAGCCTGCGAGATCAGGATCACCGAGATACCGTTCTCCCTCATGGCACTGAACAGCCTCGAGGAGATCCCGGGGATGCCGATCATCCCGGCACCTTCGATATTGATCAGGGCGGTGTCGTGGATCACGGAGAACCCTTTGATCAGCGGTTGTTCCCCATCACTCAGACTGGCAGAGACCCGTGTCCCGGGATGATCGGTCTGAGCAAGACTCCTGAGGATGATCGGGATCTTCTTGGCGATCGCAGGGACGAAGGCCTGAGGATGCAGGACCTTCGCACCGAAGAAGGAGAGTTCTGTGGCTTCTGCATAGGTGATCTCGGAGATCACCTGCGCTCCGGGGACCGCCTGAGGATCAGCGGTGGTGACCAGGGTATCACTGTTCCAGAAGGTGATCTGCTGCGCATCGAGTATATTGCCGCAGGCCGATGCGATGAGTTCACTGTCGGGCTCTATATGATCGATCAGTCTGCCCTCTTCGTCACGCACCCAGCCGCCGGCGATGCACAGCGTGTCGCAACCCGTGTGCAGGGAGAGGAACTCTTCGAGGTTCCGCCCGGTACGTTCATGATCGAACACCACGGCACCCGCATCCTGTCTCCCGATGAACAGGTCCGAGGAGTCAGCGATAGCCGTATGATAGGATGATCGGTCAAACCGGTACTGCAGGCTCTTGAGCACCCAGGACAGTTCTATGGTCTCGACGAACTTCCGTGCAGACTCCGAGGCATCTCCCACGAGCCATACCGCCTTGAGGATATCTTCGATCTCGTTGAAGCCCTCTTTAACCGACTGCAGCAGCAGAAGCCGTCTCTGATCAGAGACCAGCTCCTCTATGATATCGACCCAGTTCTGAAAGTGGTGTTCGAGCTTGGCCCAGATGGTATCATCACGTGCGATCGAGTCATCGATCAGGGAAGTCAGTGATTCAGGACCCTGACGCAGAGGGGAGACGACGAACACACAGGGGCCTGTCGTGGAAGTCCGTATGGCTGCCAGAGAACTGCTCCCGGCATCGGTGGTGCACATACCCCCATGGATCGCATGAATACTCCAACGTTCGTTGTCCTGCATCTTCAGCCTTCCTCTTTTCATCTGCTTAATCGGATAGGAGAGGAAACTAGGCAACCCTAGTTTCCTCGTCCTTCCACACCACCGGGCATACGGACCCGTACCACGGCGGTTCCAGAATTCGGTTTACACAGTAATGTGCACCCTCGTATACCAATCGCTGAAGAAT
>JAIPFY010000068.1 GCA_021736385.1 Spirochaetia bacterium
GGTCAGATGACACTGATCCGTGACATGCCTGCACATCAGGTGGATTACAGTCAGTATCTTCCGTGGAACCTATCTCCTGAATTGAAGGTGCAGATGAGCGTAGATACCATAACGAGACAAAAGGACCCTGCTTTGCATCGCTTGGATTAGTCGTTACACCGCTGGGACACGCTCATTCACTGACTCTCTTTTATAGAATGGGCTGAATTCCAGTGAATCTTATACATCTTGAAAACTCATTGCCTTTGTATAGAGTGTATTTGGTTTGATGCTCACGCTGCCTGAGCTCATAGCACTATACAGGGGCCCTTATACCAGAAAGAACGAGCTGAACGGGATATCCTGTTCAGCTCGTTCTTTTTGTGCTTTCACCTCACAGCCCCGGCGACAGAGATCTTACTATCGGCGCACTACAAGCAACAGGCCGCCCTCATTCGAAGGCGGCCTGTCATCAATTCAGAGAATCAGAGGAGCGTATCAGCAGCAGCTTTCATCACCACAGCTGTATGCACCCGGTTTGATCTGATCACCATGTTTCGCCTGTGCGGCTTTGATCTTGGCAATCGCTTCATCCCATTTGGTGAACAGGAGTTCAGGACAGCTGGCATCCATCTTTGCGAAGAATGCTTTTGATCTCTCGAGTTTTGCGATCCACTTGTCACATCTGAAGGTGAACTGGTAGGTGTAATCTTCGAGGGTATAGTCGATATCGAGGAACTTCTTGAACAGGACCTTGAGGTCTTCGTACAGGGGGATCTTTCCGGTAGGAGTACATACTGCATCATATTCGCCATGAACTCTTCCCTCTGCCCAGTGCAGCCATACTTTCTTGGCAAGCTTGTCGGTACAGAATTTCCCATCGGGGTTTCTCAGGAAGTAGTTCGTTGAGAAGACCTTGGGGACCTCTTTCATATCATTCACGAAGTTGATGTTGTTCATGGTGTACTCACCAAGGGGGTATGACACGAAGTCCATGTTTGCCATGGGACTCGGGTTTCTCACACCTTCAGCACCGAGAGTCGCAGAAGTGGTCTCTGATTCGAGCGTACATGCCTTGAGGAGGATACCCTCTTCCCATGATGCTGACTCTTCACAAGGTACGGTAGTATCACTGTCACGACCGCCGTAGAGGACACCATCTACCTTGACACCCTCTTTTGCATCAAAACCGGCTTTATCGAAGTTAGCCAGATAGTCGAGTCTCATGGTATATCGTGAGTTGCCGTGTGCGACAGGTATCTCATTACCGGCAGCATCCTTCTTGCCTTCGTACCAGTCAGCTCCTGAATGGTTATCACCGGTCTTCGGTGTCTCAAGTCCTGAACCGAGCCAGTAGGGGTTGTTATCCGGTCCACGAAGAACGTTGGAGAAGATGATCTCCTGTTCTTTGTTGAGGTTCTCGAAGATCAGCGGATCGTCATTGGCATTCACGTCCTTGATGATACCGAAGATACCCTGCTCGACGTTGACGGCTTTGAACTGGCCGTCGATGTTCCTGAAGTATGCGATATCATCACCGACGATCTCTTCACCGGGAATCATCGCTGTGGAAGTCTTTCCACATGCTGATGGGTAGGCACCGGCGAAATAGGTCCTTCGGGCAGCATCTTCGTTGATACATGCCATGACGAACATATGCTCACACAGCCAGCCTTCCTTACCTGATTTACTGATCGCAAGTCGCATGGAGTGTTTCTTGAGTCCGACAGAGTTACCTGCATACTGAGCATTCATCGAATATACGATGTTGTTCTGTGTATCCATGTAGATCCTTCGTTTGTCGATGTTCTTCGAACATCCTCTCTCATCCTGAGCTCCGGCTGAGTGGATGAATCTGAAGAAATCATCTTTGTCATCTTTCATGCTCTTGAAGTGTTCGTAAGCTGATCGGTAGAGAATAGCTTCTGAGTGAGCTACATACCAGGAATCAGTGAACTGAACGCAGGGGATGGTGAACTCGGAGAAGGCAGGACCTTCACAGAAGAATTTGACTACTGCGTCTTTTCCTTCCATGTTGTTCTTGGCAATCCCCATGATCTCTTCAAGGCCTTCTTCATACGCCACAGAGTTCAGGGACTTCATCTTCTCAAGATTCTCTTTATATACCATGTATCGTGTATTTTTCTTGTCACGAGCCTGATCGCCATAGCCATCCCAGTGAATGGTCTGACCATCTTTAGCAAGCTTGAATTCTTCACCCTTGGCAATAGCCATATCTCTGATGTACTGCTCATCTTCTGCGCTGTCATCACACACGTAGATAGATGCAGGGTTACAATGCTCTGCGAATGAACCGACAAAGTCCATAACTTTCTCATTTTCGAGAACAGCGAGCTTGTTGAAGCTGGCTTCGTTCATTTTGCTTTTCAGCAGATCCGTATACTTAGAATTCATGTATTACTCCTGTGATAAAAGTTATCCACTTTGATATTAACTGTTTATTGGCAACAAATTCAATAGGTTTTTCCGCCGCATGGAATCATTTTCGAAAATGAGAATGATTTTCACCATGAATGACTGTGATACTGTATGATCACTCAGTATCTTAGTCGGTCAGCAACCAGGACTGCAGTCGATCCATCGTGTTCGAATCACAGTGCACCCGCTCTCTCAGATACCCGGTGAACCCGCCGTAACTCTCTTCCACCACATCAAGCACTTCGGTGATGGAAGCCCGATCCACAGTAAGGAACGGCTGAGCCACATGGGGCGGTACATCCAGACCATACTGGTCTTTGAACCGTCTGAGATACCGTTCAAGTACCTGTGCCTGGAGAGTCCGGTCTTTGGCACTCTGCAGATAATCACCGATGATCGTCTCCCGGTCCACCCCGGCAGTCTGGAGAAAGAGTGCGGTAAGGAACCCGGTACGGTCCTTCCCCCCTGCGCAGTGAATGAGCACGGAAGGACGCTCCTTCGCGGTGATCAGCGAGACCACCTGCCGGACCTCCTCCACACACAGTTCAGGCAGGGCTCGATAGCTCCGGGCAAGATACTGCTTCGCATCCACACTTCCCGCCTCTACTGCGGCACGACGGTATAAGGCGATCACATGATCGAGACCGAGCATGCCGGCACTGAAGTCTATATGATGATTCGCCACACCCGCGATCGGGGGATCAGGCTGAGCTATCCGTTCCGAAGCTGATCGGAGGTCTATGATGTCAGTCAGGTGCAGGGCTTCGATCTCGCGGCGTTCCTCATCGGTAAGCCCATGGAGCTTACCCATCCGATAGAGCCTCCCCTCCTTGAGCGGAACCGGGCACAGCCCGGCAAGATACCCCACATCCCTGAAATTCCGCTGCACTCTCAACTGTTCTATCGCATTCACCCGGAGATCTCCTTCAATCGGGCCTCAAGTGCCCGCAGGAACAGCCCGACATCGCTGACGACCCCGACAGCCTGTCCCGAACCCCTGTCAGAGAGCTTCGTGACAACAGCGGGGTTGATGTCCACACAGATGGTCTTCACATAGGAGGGTGTCATATTGCCGGTACCGATCGAGTGCAGCATGGTAGAGAGCATGATGATCATGTCAGCGTCCTCGATGATCTGTGCATAGAGACGCTGTGCTTCGAGCATGTCATTGACAGTCTCAGGCAGCGGCCCGTCATCCCGGATCGATCCTGCCAGACAGTAGGGTATCCCCGATCGTTCCACAGCATACATCAGCCCTTCGGTAAGGATCCCCTCAGCGATAGCCTCTCTGATCGAACCGGCTCCATAGATCGTGTTGATAGCTTTCATATGATGGTTGTGTCCGTGTTCCGCGACGATACCGGTCTTCAGATCCACCCCGAGGGAGGTCCCGTAGAAGCGGTACTCCAGATCATGGACCGCTACGGCATTCCCACCGAGGAACCCCTGGATGTACCCGCTATCGATCAGAGAAGCCAGGGCATCCGCACCTCCGGTATGGACGACCACCGGGCCGCAGACGACCACGACCTTCCCCTGCTGATCTTTCACCTTCTGCAGTTCATCAGCGATCCGCTCTACGGCGACCGTCCCGCTTCTCTCAGAGGATACATCGTTTGCCATGAACGCGAACCCTGTCCGCTTCTCGATCGCCGGTGGATAGACCCGGACAGAATCACTTCCGCAGACCACCCGATCACCCTTTCTGATATCACGGAGTTTCACACAGCGGAAGGACTTCTCTCCCTCGTAGACCAGTGCAGCATCCATTCGTTGAGACAGCACCTCGTTCCAGGCGCCTTCATAGTAGACTTCCGTCCGATGATTGGTCGTCGAGTAGAACCCCTGGGGGACAAAGGAGTCCTTCAGGGCAGGGATCATCACAGCAGGAGGGACCATCTGCTCGAACACCCCGAAGGCGGTGAGACGGTCAGCGATATGCTGTACCAGATCCGGGGATTCGGCGATCAATGCGAATTCCAGGACCGAAGACTCCCCCGGGAGCTTCCCCACATCGAAACGGGAGATATGGTAGTCCCCCTGCTCATCGAGGATGGTGTTGAGGATCTTCGAGAAGATCCCTGAATCGATAAGATGGCCTTCTGCGCAGAACATTCGTTTATTCATATCTATGTCATACCACTGATTGCCCTGCATGTAAAGAAGAGCTCAGCGCCGCCGGTCCATCTGTGACGGGTGTATCGATCACTGAGTGAAAAACATACTCAGCAGACGCTTTTGGTGATACACTGGAAGACACACGTCTAAGAGCGAGGGATCCATGGATACAACCAGCGTTTCATTGACCGATCAGAGCGTCCCGTTGAGAGAGAAGTTCGCCTATGGAGTCGGCTGTCTCGGGCAGAATATGATCTACACCTTCTTCGGGACTTTCCTTCTCTACTTCTACACCGAGATCTTCGGCATCCTGCCGGCTGCAGCCGGACTGCTGCTGCTCATCTCCCGCATCTGGGATGCGGTGAACGACCCCATGATGGGGATCCTGGTCGACAGGACCCAGAGCAGATGGGGCAAGTTCAGGCCCTACCTGCTCTTCTCACCGATCCTCTTCGCGATCTTCGCCGTACTTTGCTTCGCCAACCCTCAGTTCTCCGATGCCGGACGGCTTGTCTATGCATACATCACCTATATCATCTTCGGAATGGTCTATACGGCCTCTGATGTCCCCTACTGGGCACTTTCCGGAGCCATCACCACCGATGCACAGGAACGTAACAGCATCGTCATGTTCCCCCGTTTCGTCGGGACCTTCGGTGCGGCGATCGCAACGGTCGGCACCCTGCCGCTGATCTATCTCTTTCGAGATCTTGCCGGGGGGAATACCGCTGCCGGGTACCAGCTCACCGCAGCCCTGTACGGCATCATCACCATCGGCTGCTTCCTTGTCACCTTCCTCTTCGTCAAGGAACGCGTACAACCGGTGAAGGACAGGAAGACGACATTCCGGACTGCCATGCAGGCGATCACCCGTAACAGACCGCTCATGATCGTCATCATCTCGGGGTTCTTCTCAGGCATCGCACAGACTGCGAAGCTGCAGGCTCTGATCTATTATGCCGCCTACAACCTGAACAGTGAGAGCCTGTACACCCTTCTGGTGGGGATCAACATCCCCTTTCTGCTTGTCGGGATCCTCCTGGTTCCCTTCTTCACCCGGTATCTCGGGAAGAAAGGGACCTATATCGCATCGAACATCGTCTATGCCGTCTCATCCCTCGGGTTCTTCCTCTCAGGATGGGACAGCTTCATCACGATCCTCATCTGGAACTGTCTGGGCTCCTTTGCCATGGGTATCCCGCTGGTCATCCAGACCTCCATGATCGCTGATACCATCGAGTATGCCGAACTGTATACCGGAGAACGGGCTGAGGGGACCATCTTCTCCACCCAGACCTTCCTTGCCAAGCTCACCGCAGCAGCGACCTCCGGACTCATCGGGTTTCTGCTTGCGACCCTCGGATTCCGGGCAGGTGCGATGCAGTCCCAGCAGGTACTCAGTGGTATACACAGCATCACGGCCCTTCTGCCGTTCTTCGCCAGTGCTGTCGCTTTCGTGACCATGCTCTTCTATCCGCTCTCAGAGAAAGAACATGCAAGAATCGTTCAGCAGCTCGCAGAAAGGGCTACCGCACCGTGATCTGACTCTTGTCCGGCACATGCTTTATCTCTACAATGGCGCCATGGAACTCATGGCACCCGCAGGCGATCTTCAATCAGCATACCAGGCATTGACTCATGGAGCCGATGCCGTATACCTGGGCCTCCAGGACTACTCTGCCCGAAGATCAGCAACGAACTTCTCGATCGAAGAACTCAGAAGGCTGAAGTCCTATGCCCTGGAGCATGGAAAGGCCATCTATGTCACGATGAACACCATCATCAAGGATGATGAGCTTGCGGGGGTCCTGCAGATGCTCCATCATCTGGCACTGATCGCCGTCGACGGCATCATCGTGCAGGATCTCGGGCTGGCCGGCATCATCAGGACCCACTTCCCCTCGATCGGGCTGCACGGATCCACCCAGCTGGCAGTCCATACGGTCAGTGGAGTCAGATATCTGCAGTCGATAGGGTTCACCCGGGTGGTACTCGCACGGGAACTGACGATCGAAGAGATCACCCATATACGAAAGACCTGTCCGGAGGTGGAGCTGAAAGTCTTCATCCACGGGGCGCTGTGCTACGGCTTCTCAGGTCTCTGCCTCGCTTCGAGTGCGATCCTGCACCGCTCAGGCAACAGAGGAGCCTGCGGTCAGATATGCCGTACCTGGTCTACCCTCATCGAAGAGGATGGACAGCCCTCAGCAGCTGAGCGGAACGGATTCTTCTTCTCGATGAAGGATCTGGCATCAGATCATGACATCCTGTCGCTCAGAGCCATCGGTATCGATGCCCTGAAGATAGAGGGGCGAATGAAAAGCCCCTCCTTCACCGCCAGTACGACACGTTTCTACCATGACATCCTTACCGGATCGCCTGAGGATCCGACCCCTTCTCAGATCGCCTTCTCCCGTGAGCAGACTGCAGGATGGACCACAGCCTACCATCGTCCCGATACAGCAGGTATCGACAGTCCCCTGATCAGTACTGACTTCCCCGGTCATACCGGCGTGCCTGCCGGGTCGATCGAGAAGATCGATCGCAGAAGGGTTCTCATACGGCTGTCAGTCAGGATCTCCTTACGTGACGGTCTGATGGTGCTGAGCCCGGACCGGGAACATCCGGGACTCAAGAGTTCACGATCGTTCGGTGTGACAGGGATCTCTGATCAGCACGGCAGGCGCTGCACCACCGGAGAGCCGGGCAGCAGGGTCTGGATCGATACAGCCTTTCGGTTGACAGAGGCTGACACATTGCACAAGGTCTCATCCCATGACCAGGAACTCCCGCTGGTGAACCCGGCATCGCTGAGCCTCTCCCGCTACCGGCTCACCGCCGATTTCTTCCTTGAGCAGACCACCTGTACCATGACAGCCTGTATACCGGAGATCGGCTGGGAGTTCTCCCATTCCATGGAGATCACGGTGCATGAGGCAGAGAATCCGAAGGATATCCTGCCGATACTCACGAAGGTGTTCGCTTCTTCGAACCATGAGCTTCCCCTGCAGATCGTCTCGCTGCGGCTGCACCAGCATACCGATCAGGACATCTTCATCCAGCAGAAGGAGCTCAAACGGATCAAGCATACGATGTACGACCGGATGACAGGAGAACTGAATGACTTCATCAGCGAGAGGAGTACTGCCATAGCCCGGACATCCATGAGCCCGGCAGCTCAGTCCGAGATCAGTCTGCCGGCACGATCTCAGATCGGCAGAAAGCTCTGCTGCATCGATGGGATCTGGTACCTCCCTCTCGATCCGGTCCAGTTCGATGAGCAGGCCCATACCCGATTATGGGAGCAGCAGATCAGAGAGCTGCGAGAAAGGGATCCCCATGCAGTGATCGTCATCGGTCTCAATTCGATCGGGCAGATCCCGTGGTACCAGGAGCAGCAGGGGCTGTTCTGCTATATAGACACCTATCTCTACTGTGCCAACCGGTATACCGCCTGTACCATCGCACAGGGGGTGAAGGGGTGCATCGGTGCCTATTACTGGCTTGAGGATACCGACCCGCCAAAGAGCTTTCCCGCAGAGGTCTGGGGACTGCCGATGACCGCTGTCGATCGGTCGTTTCAGGTCCCGATCTTCATCAGCAGGACCTGTTTCCGACGTGACAGTCTCGCGATGCCGTGCAGCAGCTGTGCAGGCAGATCACATACCTACAAACTGGCCCAGCAGGGAAGGACCTTCACCGTAGAGGTACGCGACTGCATGAGTTATGTCTATCTTGATCACTGATCAGATACCCTGAAGCCTCAGAGGGAGAATCTCCCGTAGACCGGCTGCCCGCAGGCAGCACACCTGCCGCTCTTCAGATTCCGGGTCACATCGAACCTGGCCTCCCCACGATACCCGTGACTGTTGATCAGACGCCTCCCGCAGGAGGGACATGCTGTTGCCTCATACCGGAGGTTGACGCTGTTTCCCGCATAGATATGAGGGACAGGGGAAGCAGCTGCCGCACTGAGCATCTCACTGAGATACGCTTCAGAGGTGGGAGCACGGTCTGCCATATGGTAATGGGGAAAGAATCTGGAGAGGTGCCACACCTGCACTCCGCAGTCTGCCAGAGCCTGCCCGGCAGCCTGAATATACTCAAGGCTATGGAATCCCTCTATGATCATCGTGGTCACCTCGAGTACCGTGTCGGGATCCCGGGCGATCCGCTCTATCGATGCCATGACAGGCTCCAGAGCTCCTGAGCAGATATCCTGGTAGAATGCAGCATCACCTTTGAGATCGATGTTGAAGGCGTCGATGTGTGGCAGCACCCGCTCGAGTGACTCCGGGGTGAAGGACCCGTTGGTGATCATACAGTTCAGCCCTCCGGCCTCATGTACCAGTTCTGCCGTCCTGAGCATATAATCCTGCCAGACGATCGGGTCCGAGTAGGTATAGCTCATGATATTGAGTCCTTTGGCTTTCATCAGACCGACCAGCTCTTCGGGAGAGACTTCGGGTACCGGTGACATCGAAAGGGCCTGCTGCTGATCGGGGGCATAGAATCCATCGGGCTGGCTCATCTCATAGTTCTGGCAGTACTGACAGTGAAAGTTACATCCGAACAGCGCGATCGAGAGGGTCTTCGCACCCGGCATGAAGTGATACAGCGGTTTCTTCTCGATCGGATCGACTGCTGCAGTGAGCACCTGTGCATAGCCGCGGGTCCGCAGCTGGCCGTTCACCTGCTCACGTACACCGCAGTAGCCCTTCCCGCCTTCGGGTATCCTGCAGCGTCTGTAACAGTAATCACATTGTACTGCTGTACTACTCATCCTGAACCTGCCCCTCCTGGAAGACTTCAGCCTGAAAGACCCGAAACCTGCAGCTGGTCTCAAGCCATGCGTCAGGGTCCAACCCTGCTTTGAGGGAAAGATGCGTCAGGGTCGTCTCAAGGTCCCAGCCCTGCTCTTCGGCGACCTGCGGAAGGAAGACCGCTGTCCTTCCGCTGCAGGTGAGGATGATGCCGTCTCTTCCGAGGATGATATCATGATAGGAGTCGATCTCCTTCGGTTCACTGAGGACCGAGAGTTCGATCAGCAGGTCATCAAGCTCCTGCTCGGTCACCGGAGGGAATCGCGGATCGAAGAAGGCTGATTCGACAGCCAGTCGCCGCACCCCCTCGTAGAGCGGTTCCCTGCCGATGATCGATCCGATACAGCCCCTCAGTTCACTGTCAGCTGATTCAGGGTCCTTCTGCTTGAGCGTGACGAACACCCCGACAGGTTCCTGCAGATGAGTGAACCGCTGATAGATATCCTGCACTGAGGCGAACTCATGACAGGCGATCTCCGGATCATGGACCACCTGTGCAGTGATCACGTTTCGTGCGGTACGTATGAGCAGCTCCCGCTCTTGCTGTGTAAGCATGGTCATCTCCCTTTGGTATGTGTGCTGTTCCTGCCCGAGCTCATTCCCATATGACGCTGCAGTAGGAGACGAACTCAGGGAGCGGCGCATCGACCAGATCGTTCGAGGTATACTGATCCGCGATCACTCCGTTCATCTCAAGCTTGTGTGCTATCGAGGATGCGAGAAGGGCAGCTGCGAACCCGCAGATGGTAGGGTGTTCCTCTCTGCAGCGATCGATGAGCTCCTCGATCGACCCGTCGATGAATCCCTGTGCATAGGAACTGTCAGAGAGCGCGACGGTCTCCAGGATCTGTTCCATATCATCGATGCCGTACGGGATGTGTCCGAACCGCTCCCCGTAGTGGGTGAAATCCGAGCTCGCGATGATCACCGTCCGTCCGGAGACCAGCTCATCGCGACCGATCGCTTCGATCAGCGCATCGGCAAGGGCATGCACCCGCTCGCCGCTGGTGAAGTGAGAGACCAGACCGATCGATACATGGATCTCATGTCCGAGCAGCTCTGATGCACGGGCGATAAAAGGCAGGAACATCTCCACGGCATGTTCATCTTTGACCACCTTCTCGTCACACTCCTCCATGGTTTCAGGCAGTCCCTGACACAGAGGATCATAGGGGAGGTCCTTGAGGGGTGTCTCCAGATTGGAGAATGCAGCACCGGTGATCGTATCATTCGGCAGATAGGTATAGTGAGAGGGAGAGAGGATACATACACGCCTGAGATCCTGTGGAAGATTCACGAAGAATCGGGCGATACCTCTTCCCGAATAGTAGAGTCCCGCATGGGGAAGTACCGCGATCCTGGAAGAGAGCAGGTCCTCTCCCCCTGCGGCTGCTTCCAGATAGGAGTCGATCTCCTGACGAAGCAGCACCGGGTCATCGGCATACCAGGAACCGGCGAATCTGGCTTTTCTATAGGGAAGTTCGTTACTCATGCAGTACCTCCTTCGTTCCTACCGGTAGTATACTACAGTGCCGGTGCGATTGTAAGAGAAGCTGTCTATGATATCCCCCTGCAGGGGGTATCATACTCCCTGATCGATCCTGCGGATCTGCTCGAGCACCGACTCATTGACCGGCAGCCGTATACCGAATTCAGCAGCTTTACGAACGATCGTACCACTGAAGAGTTCCACCTCGGTAGGTCTTCCCGCCTCTACATCCTGAAGCATGGAGGTCTTCCCGTCCGGGTGAAGCGTATCGAGCAGCTCACACCAGCGAAGGAAGTCATCATAGGAGAGAGGACAGCCGGTGTGACCGGAGAGCTCGATGACTTCCAGGATCAGAGCCCTCATCAGATCGAAGGCCTCCCCCGGCTGCTGGAACTCCCGGTAGGGGGCTCTCAACACAGCAGATGCCTGATTGATCCCGGTGTTCACCATCAGCTTCCACCACAGCTGGTACTCCATATCCTGTGGGACTTCCACCACCACGTTCGCATCCTCCAGGTATGTTTTGACCTGCTGAACCCGCTCGCTCAGACAGGAGAGGTCGTTCTTCTTCTCACCGAAGATGATCCTGCCAGGCTGTACGAAGTGCAGCCTGTTCTCTATCCTCACCGTATCCTGTCCCACGGTAAGACCATAGAACACATGCTCACTGCCATAACGCTCAAGCAGGATCTCTTCACTTGCAAGTCCGTTGAGCAGCGAGAGGATCTGTGTCCCCGGACCAATGAGCCGATCCACCATGGGAAGGATCTCATGGAACTGATTGAATTTCACTGCAATGATCACCAGATCTGCGGTATACTCCCCTGAAGAGGGATCCACGATCTGAGGATACCAGTGTTCCCCGTTGATGATCAGCCCCTCAGAGGCATACCGTTGTGCACGTTCACCTTCTGCCGCTACGGCGACCGTATCGCCATGGGTCTTCTCGAGCCGGAACCCGAGGGAGGCCCCTACGGCTCCCGCCCCTACGATGACACATCTGTTTATACTCATATCGAAACACTCCTTATACCCGCTTTATCTTCCACTTCCCCCGCTTGAAGGCAATACCGAGGACCAGCATCTCCGCTGCCTCTCCGAAGAAGAAGCAGTACCAGACCGCAGATAGAGGGGCCTGGAACACGTATATGATCACCGCAGTATAGGGGATCATGATGATCCATTTCGCAGTGATGCAGCTTACCAGGAACGGCATCGTATATCCTGATCCTGAGAAGACCGAAGCCCAGCCGAGGGAGACCGCGGCAATGATCAGGGAGGGGACGACCACACGAAGCATGATGACCCCCTGTGCCACCTCCTGCAGATCGGTAAGGAACAGACCCAGCAGTTCATCAGGGAAGACCATCACGAAGAAGACGAACACTGCGGTCACCGCACCGCCTATCAGAGAGGAGAACCAGGCGGTCCTGACTGCTCGGTCAATGTGATTCGCCCCGAGATTCTGCCCGGCTATGGCTCCCGACCCCATCACTATACCAAGGATCGGCATGAAGATGAAGGAGTAGATACGCATCCCGACACCTATGAGCGCTATGGCTGCTGTCCCGTAGAATCCTACGAGCTTCACCAGCAGACTGTTTGCCGAATTCCTGAAGAGCATCTCGAACCCTGAGGGAAGCCCGACAGTCAGCAGTTTCCTGTCGATCTCCCTGTCGAGGGTACACATCCCTCTCCAGGTGATCTTCACCTGTGCCTTGCCGAGCAGCAGCAGGATGAACCCTGCCAGAAAGGCTATGGAGATCGAGATGACCGTAGCCAGAGCGGCACCGAAGACTCCCAGACCGAACCCGGGGATACCGAGACCCGGGATCGTGTCGAACATGAGTACAGGATCGAGGATCATATTCACTACCGCAGATACCACCAGCAGATACATGGGGGTCTTCGCATCTCCGGTACACCGGAAGATGGTATTGACACTGAAGGAGGAGAAGAAGATCGGGATGAACAGGGTCCTCAGATAGCCGTAGGATCGGGCATGCGAGAGCACCACGGGATCTGACGTGAACAGTCGCAGCAGCGGCTCGAGAGAGATCATCAGGACCAGTGCCGCAGCGACCGAGACCAGGAACTTGCAGGTGATCGTCTGTTCGGCAGTCTTCTGCACCCGCAGCGAGTCACCGGCACCGAAGCTTTGAGAGATCAGCGAGACCGAACTCATACCGATGACCTCATTGACCACTTCGAAGATCCAGAAGATCGATACATAGATGGTCACGGCCGCGACCGCCTCATAGGAGATCCTGCCGATCCAGATCATATCGACCAGATCATAGAATCCCTGCAGCAGCAGTCCCGACATCGTCGGGACTGCCATGTACATGATGTGTCGGGGGATACTCCCCTCTGTCAGATCAGCCATCTCACATCCTCACTCTTCCAGCAGCTTCCTCATCGAACGATCAGTATAGCGAATGGGAACGCATAAAAAAAGCAGTCACTGATGAAGTGACTGCTTTTTTTCATGGATCATGGGACCTGTTCGGGACTAGCGGAGACCGTATCGCTGTACGAAGGCTTCGGCATTCTGGATCGAACCACCGGCTGCCCCTTTCACGATGTTGTTCACCATGAGGGTGAATCCCAGTTTGTTGTTCTTCTTCTTCACTCGGCCGGTATAGACTACCATACCACGGGGAGTTCCCCAGAATGCGTACTTCGGCTGAGGGAAGGTGTTGTCAGGATCGTAGACTACCGGTTTCAGTGGAGAAGAGGGAAGTCCTGACTCCTCTATGACGAACTCATCCCAGTCACGTATGATATCTTCCACGTTCACATCCTCTTCGAAGGTCAGCCAGACCGTCTCAAGGTGGCCGAACATCACGGGGACTCTCACGCTGTAGGCATAGACATCGGGATCGATCGACAGGATCTTCTTGATCTCCTTCTCGATCTTCTCCTCTTCCTGTGCGATATAGGGGATGACATTATCGGTGATATCGAATGAGGACAGCCCGGGATACCCGGCACCGCTCACCGACTGATAGGTCGAGACAGATATCTCTTTGATCCCGTGTTTGACCAGGGGTGCAAGCGCGAGAGCAAGACCGGTGGTCACACAGTTCGCATTGGTCACCACGAATCCCTTCTCGGGGTATCCCTGCTGCTGTATCAGTTCAAGGGATTCCATATTCGCTTCGGGGATCATGATCGGTACACTCTTCTCGTATCGCATCGCCCCTGCATTCGAGAAGATATAGAATCCGTAATCTCTCAACTCAGGTTCAGCGGTCTTTGCCACATCTGCAGGCATAGCAGAGAATACGATCTGTACCCCTGCTGCTTTCATCGCTGCAAGATCATACTCCTGTATGACGATGGGCTTGATGATGTTCTCCATCTCGAACGGCAGCACCCAGTGTACAGAGTTTCCGTACTGCTGTCCTATGCGGGCTGCTGAAGCAGTGATATACTCGATCTCGAACCAGGGGTGATCGGCCAGCATCCACATGAACACCTGTCCGACTGCGCCGGTCGCGCCGATAACTGCTACTTTGATCTTTTCCATGGTGTCCTCCACTCGTTGGTTTGACGATGCCTCTAGCTCGTCTGAATATTTATACATTATATATACACTTTTGCTGATAAACTCAAGTGCTTTTTGCTAATGTGTTGCGATAATAACAGTTTGTTACATGTATTACAATATGTTATTTTGGATCATTTATGTTTTTTCTACTGGATTCTACGATAATGGCATGATACACTTAACACATGATTAGTAACGGTACAGCATACCTGCCGCTCCATCCGGGAAAAGTCCCCTCCTGGCTCTATGAGCGGATGGAGAAGATCGGATTATCGATCACAGAACTCATACTCATGGAATACGGCACGAGTGGGTTCCTGTCGAGAATCAGTGATCCCTACTGGTTTCAGGCGTTCGGCTGTGTGATGGGTATGGACTGGCACTCATCAGGGATCACCACTTCGGTTCTCGGCGCCCTCAAACACGGGGTGAACAGGCACAGCAGAGAACTTGGACTGCACATCTGCGGTGGACGAGGCACCCAATCGAGGAAGACCCCCTCGGAACTCCAGAACATCGCAAGCCGGTTCCAGCTCGACAGTGCTCCATTGGTACAGGCCTCCAGACTGAGTGCGAAGATCGACAACACCTGCATCGATGACGGCTATCAGCTCTATCTGCACAGTTTCATCGTCGACCGCGAAGGACACTGGGCGGTGGTACAGCAGGGGATGAACCCGCAGCTGAAGATGGCCAGACGATACCACTGGCATGATGCAGGGATCACCTCGTTCGTTGATGAACCGCAGTCTGCCATCATCGGAGAGCCGCAGGGCATCATCATGAATATGACCGATCATCGATCAGAGGCTTCCCGGGATGCGGTAGTCTCCTTCATGAACGAACATCCTGACAGGCAGGTCAAGGAGCTCCAGAGGCTGGGGTTCCCGGTCACCAGGCGTCTGCAGATGGAACTGTTCATGCCCGAGCATCATGAGGTACGTCCCTCAGACGTCGATGCGGGACGACTCGGGGCTGTTCTGGCTGCAGCCTATGCACAGCAGGCACCTTCGTTCGAGCAGGCGCTGCTGCTGCCGGGAGTAGGTCCCAGGACCATGCAGTCTCTCGCCCTTGTCAGTGAGCTCGTGTATGGGGCGCAGAACCGTTTCAGTGACCCAGCCCGTTTCTCCTTCGCCCATGGAGGGAAGGACGGCCATCCCTTCCCCGTCCCGATCACGACCTATGACCAGTCGATCTCCGTACTGCGTTCGGCCATCGATCGTGCGAGGCTCGGGCAGAGCGAACGGGTGGACAGTCTGAGACGGCTTCACCAGTTCGCCGCAGAGATCGAGCACAGGCTCTCCCCGCATGCTGACGTGGCTGCGGCGATCGCCCATGAACGAAGGATCTCCTCCTCGCTCAACGGGAAGACCTGCTGAGAGCTCATCGATCCCGACCGGTGAAGGGAGAGACACTGCCCCGTTCGATCATCTTCGGTTCGAAGACCAGCTTCATCGGAAGATGGACCTCCCTGTCACTCAGCTGATCGAGCAGGATACGTGCAGCCCACTTCCCCA
>JAIPFY010000069.1 GCA_021736385.1 Spirochaetia bacterium
AACCTGTGGACTCTTCCAGCAGATATGTGGTATCGTTACTCATGAGCGGCCTTCTTTATTTGTTGTTTTGGTATTCACAAATATAGAAGATACCGCTCTTTTTCGCTACCCATTACACGGAGAAAGTTTTAGACCCAAAGTTTTTTACCGGTATGTACTATTACAGTTCATAGAGGTACCGTTTGATCTTCTTTGTCGGGGTCCGCACAAAGGGCTCTTTCTGTTCGATGACCTCTCCTATACGGCTGAATGCAGAAAGTTCCTTGTTGATCCGGGCGACCAGTTCATGCAGATAGGTGTTTACCTGATCCTGAATGGTTACCTCTTTTTTCTGCATCAGCTGACGCTCGAGCTGATGGAACTCCTTGACGATGCGGCTCTCTTTGTGCTGTTCGATGAACCGTTCATAATCAAAGAGTACTTTGGCTACCAGGTTTTTGGTCTTCGGGTCCTGAACCACCAGGGACTCCAGTACATACTGATCCTGATTGATGATCGCCTCGATCTGGTCTGGATAGATGTTCTCACCGTTGGATCCAAGGATCATGTTCTTCGCTCTGCCGGTGATCGTCAGCGATCCGTCAGCTGAGATCCTGCCGAGGTCCCCGGTCCTGAACCAGCCGTCTTCGGAGAGCACCTCTGCAGTCTTCTGCGGATCATGATAATACCCTTTCATGACACTCGGTCCCCGTACATACAGCTCTTTGTCCGTATGACGACTCTCAGCATCTGCGACGAGTTTGTACTCTATTCCCGGCAAGACCGGTCCGGTAGAGTTGAACGGGATGTCCGGAGACAGTCCTCCTGCGATGAGCGGAGAGGTCTCGGTCAGTCCGTACCCGATGGAGAAGGGGAAGTTCGCCTCCCGCAGGAACCGTTCGGTCTCACGGGCGAGGGGTGCCCCCCCGATCCCGAAGAAGTGGATCCTGTCGCCGAAGGTCTTCATCAAGCCCTTCCCGATCACTTTGTTCAGAACCTTTCGTGTCAGAGGGAGCTTGTAGAGGTTACGGGTGATCCAGCGGTTATCGATCTTCGTCCTCTTGACGCCCTCGAAGATCTTTTCGATCAGCAGGGGGACCGAAAGCATGATCTGAGGGCGGACTTTGGCCAGGGCGGGGATCAGGACACTGGTCGAAGGCGGTCTTCTCATGTAGTGGATCGTACCACCGATGGTCAGGAGGATGATGAAGCCTATGGTGAACTCATAGGTATGAGCCAGCGGGAGGACTGACAGTGCATGGGTCTCTTCGGTCCAGTTCGGGATCTTCCTGGCTGCGAATGCATTCACCAGGATGTTCTTGTGAGAGAGCATGACGCCTTTCGAGCTGCCAGTGGTCCCTGAAGTGTAGATGATACAGACTGTGTCATCTTCAGAGATCTCGGGTATGTTCACTACTGGGACATCGGAGGTGACCTCAGGTCGCACAATAACCTGTTCGATGACCATGACCGGCAGTTTCATTGCCGTATCAGAGAGCTTCTTCTGCATCTTCTCAGACACCAGCAGGCAGGAAGCCCCGCTGTGATCGAGGATCGAATCCACTTCGGTGGTGTGGAAGTCCGGGAGGATGGGTACCATGATCGCACCGCAGAGAACCCCTGCGAAGTAGGCGATCCCCCACTGCGGACTGCTCTCTGAGAGCAGCGCGACCCGATCACCCTGCCTGATCCCCTGAGATGTGAGTGTGACTGAAAGTGCTGATGCTGCCTGATGTACTTCGTTATATGACCATGGCTGTTCGTCGACGAAGCTCAAGGCCGGTCTATCGCCAAATTCTTCGGCAGCTACTGTGATCAGTGCTGCCAGAGTTGGGACCGATTGTTCATTCATATGTTACTCCTGATTCTAACTATACAGATTATACTGCGTTGTCAAGAAAAAATCGATGGATAAATAGTCTATTTTTATGGGTAATACTATCTAGGGGGTGTTCGGACTGAGCGTGCGGAAGGGGGAGAGCGTCTCGTTGAGCGGATTCTGACGAAAGCCCCTGACAGGCAGAGGGCGATGGACAGCGGCGCTGGTTGAATGATATAATCAGCAGGGGCACAGCAGTGCCTGACTGACCAGGAGCGGAAAAAGAGGCAGCCTATCGCACGGTATCATACATACAGTTCCTATCTCAAACAGCGTTATCATACCCCGGCCTATCGTGTCGGAGTCGATGCAGGTTTCTCCTGTCCGAACCGTGGTACTGACCGCCGTGGAGGGTGCACCTACTGCGATGAGTTCGGGGCTACGGCGGTATACCATCGGCATGAGGAGCAAGCTCTTGCCCGCAGCGGGGAGTTCCTTTCGGCGATATCCCATCAGAGCGATGGGCTCAGTTCCATGGACCTGCGAAAGCGATCCATCGCTGATCAGGTGCACAACGGCCTGGACTTCCTGAAGAAACGCTATGGAGCTGACCATTTCATGCTCTATTTCCAGTCGTATTCGAACACCTACGGTTCGGTCAGCGAACTCCGTGAGATCTATGATTTCGCCCTCGGTCTTGCCCCGTTCTGTGAGATGATCATAGCCACGCGTCCCGACTGTATCGACCGGCAGCGGATCGAACTGATAGCGTCCTACCGTTCAGAAGCGTTGAAAGACATCTGGGTGGAACTGGGACTGCAGAGTGCCCACGAAAGCTCCCTGAGACATATCAGACGGGGGCATACGGTCAAGAGTTTCTGTGATGCTGTCGTGCTGCTCAAAGAGGCACGGATCAAGGTCTGTGCCCATCTGATCCTGGGACTGCCGGCAGAAGGCTATGAGCAGATGGCACAGACCGCCGCTCTGATCACCCGGGTACATCCCGATGCAGTGAAGATCCACAACCTGCATATTCCCTCGGGCACACGGATGTATGAGGAGTATCTTGACGGGGAGATCATCTCACCTTCGGGCCTTCGTCATCTTTCATATACGATCTTCTTTCTTGAACGGATACCCTCCGATATCATCATACAGCGACTGATCTGCGACACCCCGGCCCATCGTCTTGCTGCACCTCTCAGGTTTCCCAAGAAGGGGTCGTTCATCACCCTGCTCAGAGAAGAGATGGCAAGACGCGATACCTGGCAGGGAAAAGAGCTGGGAGAACCATACCATGAACTATGAACGGATCCTCTGGAAGGTGAGTCTGTCTCTGTGGCTTGCTGTCAACAGTATCGTGATACTTCTCTCGCTCATTCCGATCAGGCAGGCCGTGTTCTCTGTCTCCAATGCCGATAAGCTCTCTCATCTTCTCGCCTATGCGGCTCTTGGTGCCATCACGTACTCGACGATCTCCCTGCACCCCGGGATGAAGGATCGTTCGTGGCCGATGAGAGCCCTGCTGGTCATCCTCTACTGTGCCCTGATCGGCGGTGCCATAGAGATCCTGCAGCCGTATGTGGGAAGGGGCTGTGAGTTCCTGGACTTCGTCGCCGATATCACCGGTGCCCTGCTGGGTATCCTGGTGGCATCGGTCGGACTCTTCGCGGTGCGAAGATGGGTCGCTTGTACGCAGTGATAGGGGAATACCCTCTTTGCAACCTGCGGTAAATGACGATATACTGAAATAAAAAACAGCATAGTAGGAGTGATACATGAGTAACAAGAGGTATGTAGGATCTTTGGATCAGGGGACGACCAGCACACGATTCATCCTGTTCGATCATGACGGGGCTATCGCAGCCTCTCACCAGATCGAGCATAAGCAAATATTCCCGCAGCCCGGCTGGGTAGAGCATGATGCACTGGAGATCTGGGAGCGGTGCAAGACGGTCATCGCTGCGGCTATGGAACAGGTCGGGGCGACTGCTGATGATATATCGGGGATCGGTATCACCAATCAGCGGGAGACCGTGGTAGCCTGGGACAGGAAGACCGGCATACCCTATCACCATGCGATCGTCTGGCAGGACCTTCGAGGCAAGGCCTTCATAGACGAACTTGTCACCTCTGATCATGCTGAAATGATCAAGAAGAAGACCGGACTCATGCTCAGCCCCTATTTTGCAGGATCGAAGATCGTATGGCTGCTCGAACACGTCCAGGGACTGCGTGAAGCGGCCCTGAATGGTGAAGCGGCCATCGGTACGATCGATGCATGGCTTACCTGGAATCTGACCGGCGGTGTGGATGGTGGTTCGTTCATCACCGATGTCACGAACGCCTCCCGATATCTGCTGATGGACATCGCCGCTCTCTCCTGGGATGAGGAGCTGCTCGAACTGCTGGATGTGCCTGCTCGAGCACTGCCGAGAATAGCACCATCGATCGGGGAGGTCTACGGTCACACCACAGCAGACGGACCGGTCGAGGGACGGGTCCCGGTATGCGGTATCCTCGGTGATCAGCAGGCAGCTCTGTTCGGGCAGGCATGCTTCACGGCAGGGACCGGGAAGAACACCTACGGCACCGGATGTTTTCTTCTGGTGAACACCGGAGAGAAGCTCTGTGTCTCGACTCAGGGTCTTCTGTCAACGGTTGCCTATCAGGAGGCAGGAGAGCCTCCTGTGTATGCTCTGGAAGGGTCGGTAGCGGTAGCCGGTTCTCTGGTCCAGTGGACACGGGACAATCTCGGACTGGTAGAGAGTGCCCCTGCACTCGATGTGCTCGCTGAGACGGTCGAGGACAACGGTGGAGTCTATTTTGTCCCTGCATTCTCAGGACTCTATGCCCCCTACTGGCGTTCTGATGCCAGAGGAGTCATCGCCGGTCTTACCGGGTATGCCACATCGGCTCATATCGCCCGTGCTGTACTGGAAGCGACAGCTTTTCAGGCAACAGATATCTTCAATGCGATGGAACGTGATTCAGGTATCGAGATCCATGAGCTGAAAGTCGACGGCGGTCTGACGAACAGCAGACTGCTGATGCAGTTCCAGTCAGACATCCTGGAGACCCCGGTCATCCGCCCGGTGGTGGCCGAGACCACTGCGCTCGGAGCTGCCTATGCAGCCGGTCTTACGACCGGGTTCTGGGCGAACAAGGAAGAAGTCGCCAGACACTGGAAGGAGAAAGAGCGATGGACCCCTGCGATGGATCAGGATGTCCGTCAGGAGAAACTGCGCTGCTGGCATAAAGCAGTGGATCGAACGCTCGACTGGACTGACTGATCTCTTCTCCGGGTGCGGCATGACCGCACCCGGCACAAAAGGCGGTAGGTAACGTGCTCATAGGTGGATTCTCCATATTCTACATACTGTACATCATCCTTGCGGTCTCGTTCAGCATACAGATCCTCCTCGATAACAAGACCCCTCAGTCGAGTGTCGCCTGGATCCTCGCGATCTTCCTGATCCCCTATCTGGGGGTCCTGCTCTATGTCCTGCTGGGGATCAACTGGCGTAGAAAGAAGATGGTGAGACAGCGACCTGAACATCTCTTTGGAGAGCATCTGCGTGAGGTGCTCGATCTTCAGTCTGATTCGATCTCTGAAGAGAAGGATCTGCTCGGTTCTGATATGCACAAGATCATGACCCTCACGATGAAGAGTGCGAATGCGATCATCACCAATGGCAACACGATACGACTGTATCATCAGGGAGCTGCGCTCTTTGATGATCTGATCAGTGATCTGGAAGACGCCGAGGTCTCGATCCATCTTGAGTACTTCATCTTCAGGGACGATGAGGTGGGACGGAGGATCCTGTCGATTCTCAGGAAGAAAGCAGCCGACGGGGTCGAAGTGCGTCTGCTCGTTGACGGTGCGGGTTCGAAACTGACATTCTCCCACAAGGGCAGACGATCGTTGAAAAGGAGCCGTGTGGAGCAGCGGAACTTCCTCGACCCGGGGAACATCGTATCTGCACGACTGATGAACTATCGTACCCACAGAAAGATCGTCGTCATAGACAATGTGATCGCCTATACCGGCGGGATGAACATCGGCAAGGAGTACATAGACGGGGGGAGGCGGTTCGATTCCTGGAGAGATACGCACATGAGAGTGCAGGGTCCCTCTTCGTTCATCCTCCAATCGATCTTTCTGGCTGACTGGTCCAACAGCGGCGGCACCCTCCCTGCGCTGGAGAAGTTCTTCTCCGGGGCTCATCTGGATACGGATCTGAGCACCACCAGTGGTGTGCAGCTGATCACCAGCGGACCGGACTCGGACTGGAATGCCATCCTGCAGCTCTATTTTACCATGATCACCAATGCGAACGAGCGGGTGATCATACAGAGTCCCTATTTCGTACCTGATGAGAGTATCGCTGTCGCGCTGGAGAATGCAGCGCTCAGCGGCATCGAAGTCAATCTGATGATCACCGGGCATCCCGATAAGCGCATCCCCTTCTGGGTGGCTTTCACCTTCTTCGAACCGCTGCTCAAGGCCGGGGTACATATATACCTCTATACAGCGGGGTTCTTTCACAGTAAGGTGGTGATCATCGATGATGGCCCGGTGACCATGGGCAGCTGCAACATGGACCAGCGAAGTTTCTTCCTTGATTATGAACTCAATGCTATCATGTATGACAAGAGCATCACGCAGGAGTTCATCAGACAGTTCGAGATCGACTGTCAGAACTCACAGCTGCTGGATCTGGATACCTACATGAAGCTCTCTGAAGTGAAGAAATTCAGGAATTCGGTTTTTCGTTTGATCGCACCGCTCTTGTGATTAATGGCTGTTGACTCTATACTGCTATAGGTGGAAAAAGGAGCTTGCATGGGTCCCATTCTAGAAATATGGTATGTCAGAGATATCATCATCCCGATCATCGACATCAGCATCATCACATTCCTGCTCTACAAGGTCTATATCACTCTGGCACAGACCAACGCTGTGCAGTTGGTCAAGATCCTCGTATATCTGTCATGTCTCTATCTTCTGGCCTATCTGGCAGAGCTCTCTACCGTCCTGTGGCTGTTTCACGAAGTGACTCCGGTGGTCATCATCTTCATGGGCATCATCTACCAGCCAGAGCTGCGTATGGGCTTCACTCGCTTGTGGAGCGGCGGATACGGTCTGTTCCGTTTCGGCAGCCAGACCACCAGCGATCAGATCGATACGATCATCAATGCCCTCGATGTCCTGTCGACCAAACGCAGGGGAGCGCTGATCGTCTTTCCCCGCAAGCTCGGGCTCAGACAGACATTGGAATCGGGGACACGTCTGAATGCAGATCTCTCCAGTACGCTGATCCTGACGATCTTCGATCATGATACCCCGCTGCACGACGGAGCTGTGGTGATCCAGGGCCGGAAGATCATCTCTGCCGGCTGTTTTCTGCCCTTGAGTGAACAGTCTGACATCAGGAAGAGTTTCGGAGCAAGACACCGGGCTGCATTGGGCATGGCCGAGGATACCGATGCGGTGGTCCTGATCGTATCAGAGGAGACTGGTGCCCTGTCAGTCGCATACCATGCGAACCTCTATTATGATCTGGTGCCTGAGACGATCAAGAAGATGCTCATCGCGCTGCTGAACTACTATGATGTGACACCTGAAGATATCGAGGAGGGGATGGATGAAGCAGAATAGATTCCTCCAATGGGTCGTCTTCGAATGGCCTGCGAAAGTGATCTCCCTGCTGACAGCCGTCCTGCTGTTCTTCTTCGTGCAGATGATCATGGTCGATCAGCGATCGTTCATGGTACCGCTGCATGTGGAGACCCAGGAGGCCTTCTATGTCAGCAGTACCTATCCCGATATGGTGAATGTCACCATCACCGGAGGGGAAGATGACATCTTCATGATCTACCCTGATGATCTGTACGTGGTGCTCGATGCATCGCAGGTGGTCACCGAAGGGCTGATCACGATACCCCTGACCCTCAGAACCGGGGATATCGTCAAATCGATGAACGACGTGCAGATCGAACTTGATCCGGCAGAGGTCCGTATCCAGCTGACGAACAAGGAATAGCACGACTATGATCATAGGATTGGGAATAGATGTGGTCGAGACCGAACGGATGATCGCACATGGAGAGGATCATGCGTTCATGAAGCGGTTTCTCCATAGCAATGAATATGAGGAGATCCTGCAGAGTACAGAGCCCAGACACATCCTGCTGGCTTCGCGGTTCGCCGTGAAGGAAGCCTTCGGTAAAGCGACCGGAAGGGGGATGCGCGGTATGGGGTTCTCTGAGATAGAGGTATCGCATGACCAGTTCGGTCGGCCGTTTCTCATCCTGCATGGACAGGCAAGACGTATCTACGCAGAGATCGGAGCGCAGTATGCCCATGTCTCTCTTACCCATGAGACGGGGGTCGCTGCTGCGGTGGTGATCCTGGAGAGATGAATCAAAGCAGACAGGGACGAGCATGTGAGAAGGATCAAACTTACCATAGGATATGACGGGACCGATTTCTGCGGCTGGCAGATACAGCATGCACAGCGTACGGTCCAGCAGGAGATAGAACGGGCACTCAAGAGCATGCACGGACATGATGTGCGGATCCATGGATCAGGTCGTACTGATTCAGGGGTGCATGCAGCCGGACAGGTAGCACATTTCGATACCGATATCGCCTCCATACCGGCAGACCGCTTCAAGAATGCCCTGAACAGCAGACTGCCTGCTGATGTGAGGATCAATGAGAGTGTGCAGGTGCCCGATACGTTCCATGCCCGCTATGATGCGATCTGCAGGCACTACCGGTACGTGGTACGCACCTATGCCGACAGGACTCCCATGAACAGCCGCTATTGTCTTGCTGTGCCGTCACTTCCGAATATACAGCTGCTCAACGGGTACTGTGCTCATATTGTCGGGACGCATGATTTCTCTGCCTTCACGGCAGCCGGTGATGCAAGCCGTTCGAAGATCAGGGATCTGCAGCAGGCAAGCTGGCACATAGAGGGAAGCGCACTGGTCTTCACCATCACCGGCAATGCCTTTCTCTGGAAGATGGTCCGTTCTCTGGTAGGGACCATGCTCACGCTTGCACAGAGCTGCGACGAACCGCAGCGCATGGGAGCGATCCTTGCCGGCGGGGATCGTTCGCAGGTCGGGTCGACTGCAGCCCCTCAGGGGCTCTGTCTGGAAAGGATAGTATATGAACGAACATGATGATACCGTGAACCGGGCCACTCGGCTCTGGACACTTCTTGATGATGCACAGGCACTTCTTCAGGGAACATGTGAGAGGACCGAAGCTGCTCAGGTCCCGGATCTGTCCGCTTGTGCGGCAGCCCTCACGTGCGGGGAAGAACCTGAGATCCAGACGGGGATCTCGCAGCTGGATATGGAGTCACTGCGAGCTGCGGTCCACTCGTGCACCCGGTGCGGTCTGTCGAGGACCCGCAGGAATCCGGTTCCCGGAGCGGGAGCCGCACGACCTCAGGTGATGATCATCGGTGAAGCACCGGGGGCACAGGAGGATGAGAGCGGGATCCCGTTCGTCGGGCGCAGCGGCAGTTATCTTGATCGATGGATGCATGCGATCGGTTTCACCAGGGAACAGGATCTGTATATGACCAACATCGTGAAATGCAGACCTCCGGAGAATCGTGATCCGAGTGCTGATGAACAGGCTGCCTGTCTCCCGTATCTGCTCCGTCAGATCGAGCTGCTGCAGCCGAAGATGCTCCTGTGTCTGGGGCTGGTCGCTTCTCAGATCCTGCTGGATACCACAGACAGTCTGGGACGCCTTCGCGAACAGACCCACTCATTTCACGGGATACCTCTTGTCGTGACCTATCATCCGAGTGCGGTGCTCCGCTATCCTGAAAAGTTCCGTGCCCCGGTATGGGAAGATCTCAAAAGACTTCGTTCCTGTGTGAACGAACTGAACGACGAGGACTAGCCGAGTGTATCTTGACGTGCTCTTCAGCCTCCCTGTCCATAGCTCGTTCACCTATGAGCTTCCTCCTGAGATGACCTGTGCCATCGGGTATCGCGTCACAGCTCCCTTTGGCGGCAGATCTCTCACCGGGTATGTGATCGCGACCCATGAGAGGAAGCCTGAAGGGTTCTCGGTGAAGCCGATCAAGCGGGTGATCGACAAGGAGGCGGTCTTCGGGGAAGATCAGATCGCACTGGCTTCCTGGATGGCTGCGCTCTATTTCTGTTCACAGGGTGAGGCCCTCGCGCTCATGATCCCGGGTGGACGGAAAGAGATCGATCTGCCTGCACTCGGGCTCGAGGAGATCCCTGAAGCAAAGGACCTGGAACTCTCTGTACCCCAGAAGGAGGCCTTACGCAGTATCTGTGAGGATGATCACAGCTTGTACTATCTGTTCGGGGTCACCGGCTCGGGAAAGACCGAGGTCTTCCTTCAGGCAGCACAGAAGGTCATCGCCGGCGGCAGGAGTGTGATCTATCTGGTTCCCGAGATCTCTCTGACCCATCAGCTCGCTGCGATGGTCCGTACCCGTTTCGCAGATGACGTGGCTATCCTGCATTCTGCACTCACCCCGTCACAGCGGCTCAAGGAGTGGCTCAAGATCCGTCGGAACGAAGTGCACCTGATCATCGGGGCCCGCAGTGCGGTCTTTGCCCCCTGCGATGATATTGGACTGATCATCATCGATGAGGAGCATGAGAATACCTACAAGGCCGGCTCCACTCCCCGCTACCATGCACGTCAGATCGCGATCAAAAGGGCCCAGGATGCAGGAGCATCTGTGGTCATGGGCAGTGCCACCCCCTCTCTGGAAGCCTGGAGACTGATGAAGCAGGGCAGGATCCACCGCCTGGACCTCCCGCTGCGAGTCTCAGGCGGCAGCATGCCCGGTGTGCAGATCGTCGATATGAAGACCTGTCCATCGATCATCTCACCAAGACTGCAGAAGATGATCAAAGAGGTCCTCGACCGCAGAAAGCAGGTGATCCTCTTTTTGAATCGCCGGGGGTTCTCGTACTTCTTTCACTGCAGGAGCTGCGGCTATGAGATGACCTGTGAACACTGTTCTGTCGCACTTACCTATCATAAGGAACGCAACAGGATGGTCTGCCACTATTGCGGGTACTCTCAGGCACCGATCAAGGTCTGTCCTGAATGCGGGTCACTTGATGTGGGATACTCCGGGTTCGGTACGGAACTGGTCGAAGAAGCGGTGCATGGGCTGTTCCCCTTTGCACGGATCGGCAGGTTGGATGCCGATTCCACCAAGAAGAAGGAGCATCTGAAACAGACCCTCGACTCCTTCAGGGAGGGGGATATCGACATGCTCCTTGGTACGCAGATGGTAGCCAAGGGACTGAATTTCCCCGGTGTGGAACTCGTGGGGATCGTGCTGGCAGACAGCGGTCTGCACCTGCCGGACTTCAGGGCTCAGGAACGTACCTTCTCGCTGCTGCTGCAGGTGGCAGGAAGGGCAGGGCGGTTCGGCAAGACCGGTAATGTCATCATTCAGACCTATCAGCCGGAGAATGCTGCGATCAGGCTGGCCGCGCTCGGTGATGTGCAGTCCTTCTATGACCAGGAACTCAAGGACCGTGAGATGCTCGGATTCCCTCCTGTCACACGGATGTGCCGTCTGGTCTTCAGAGCCCGCAAGGCAGAGCGTGCTGAACAGGCTGCAGTGACAGCGGCAGACCTCCTGGAAGAGGTGATCATTCACGAGAAGTGCCCGTCGGTCACGATCCTCGGCCCTGCAGAACCTCCCATCTCCAAGATAGCGCAGAACTACCGGTGGCACATACTGATACAGGCAACGCAGTTCAAAGAGCTGCACCGCTGCGTTGATCAGTTTCTCAGACGGTATGCCGCAGATTCGGCAGTCTATATGGAAATAGATCTTGATCCGGTAAATCTCCTCTGATTTGATTGACGCTCATATATGAATTTATGTATCATACAGCTATGTTAGATATAGTGACGATTGGAGAAGATGTTCTGCGTGAGAAGGCAGAACCGATAACTAAGTTCGGATCCGAACTCAAGGTCCTTGCAGATGCGATGTTCGAATCGATGGAGACTGACAACGGTATCGGTCTTGCCTGCCCGCAGATCGCAGTATCAAAGCGGATGTTCATCACGCATGCACAGGGGGATGAGCCACGAGTGTTCATCAACCCTGAGATCATAGAGACTTCACAGGAACTCATCGATTTCGAAGAAGGGTGTCTGAGTGTCCCCGGGGTATTCTCGGAAGTGAGAAGACCTCAGTCGATCACGGTCCAGGCCCAGGACGTTACCGGCAAGGCGTTCGTCCTCAAGGCTGAAGGCCTGCTTGCCCGGGTGATACAGCATGAGAATGACCATCTGAACGGGGTGCTCTTCATCGATCGCATTTCTGAAGAACGACGGGAACGACTGATGAAGACCTATCATAAGAAGAGTAAGAAGAAGTACAAACGCGTATGAGGATCGTCTTTGCCGGCAGTCCTGCGATCGCTGTCCCCTCTCTGGAAGCTTTGGCTGCTGCCTTCACGGTAGTCGGGGTCCTGACCAATCCTGACAGGAAGAAGGGCCGGGGTAAACAGATGAGCGCTACAGAAGTCAAGATCAAGGCACTGGAACTCGGCATACCGGTCATCCAGCATGAACACCTCTATCGGCAGGCTCGTGAAGAGATCGCTGCCCTGCAGCCGGACCTGCTGGTCTCCTTCGCCTATGGAAGGATATTCGGCCCGAGATTCCTCTCGCTGTTCCCTCTTGGCGGGGTCAATGTGCATCCCTCACTGCTGCCGTCCTACCGCGGCTGTGCTCCTATTCAGGCTGCGATCCTCTCAGGGGATCGATCCACCGGGATCACGATCCAGAAGATCGCATTGAAGATGGACACCGGCGATATCCTCTCACAGCTGCCGATCGGACTCGATGGGCGTGAGACGACCGAGACACTCTCTGATACCGTGTCGCAACTGAGCCCTGAACTGCTGGTACGCACGCTGAAGGCGTACCGTTCCTCAGGGATCACACCGGTAGCGCAGGATGATGCTCTGGCGACCTACTGCACCTTCGTCGACAGGTCTGATGCCCTGATAGACTGGAGTGACAGTGCTTCGAAGATCAGCAGTGCGATCCGTGCCTATTACCCCTGGCCAAAAGCCTTCACGCACTTCCACGATCGTGTGCTGATGCTCACCTATGCACTCCCGTACGATGGAGAGCTTCCTGGAGTCCCTCTGGAAGATACGATGGTCCCCGGTATGGTGCTTGGTGCATCGGGTTCTGCAGGACTGATCGTTGCCACCGGCAGCGGGCTGCTCGGTGTCACAAGACTGCAGCTGCAGTCGAAGAAGGAGATGGACTGGAAATCGTTCATGAACGGTAATCCCGGTATCATCGGCAGCCTGCTGAGCTAGGGCTGGTTTCACTCCCCCCACATATGGTATACTGTGTATGACCCCTCAGTGAATGAACTCAAGAGAGAGAAGTGATGAGACTGTTACCGATATCTGTGATTCTTCTGTGTGCCATGTTGGCTCTTCCGGCACCTGTCACTGCTCAGCCCGGGACCAGTGGTGAGGAATCAGGCGACAGACCTGTCGTTGCACTGGTCCTCTCGGGAGGAGCGGCGCTGGGCTTCGCCCATGTAGGGGCTCTGAAAGTGATCGATGAGATCGGTATTCCCATCGATATGGTCGTTGGTACGAGCATGGGCGGACTGATCGGCGGACTCTATGCGCTTGGTCATACTCCCAGAGATATTGAGCAGATAGCGGATCGGACCGACTGGTTCGGACTGTTCACCGCCCCCACGAGTCTTTCGAACTACTATTTCGGACCCATCATCGACAGCCGTAACCACCTGATCTCGCTCTCCTTCGATGAGAAGGGAGTAGGGAAGACCCTCGGACTCATATCAGATCAGAAGATCATGACCATGATGAGTGAACTCACCGCCAGTCTGTCCTCCATCGAGGATTTTGACCAGTTCCCCATACCCCTTCGCATGGTAGGGGTCGATATCATCAGCGGGGAAGTGAAGGTCTTCGATTCCGGGAGAGTCATAGATGCCATGCGTTCCACCATGTCCATTCCCACGCTCTTCCCTCCCCATGAGATCGATGGTCATTACTATATCGATGGAGGGGCCAAGAACAATCTTCCGATCGATGTCGCTATCGATCTGGGAGCAGATATCGTGATCGCCGTCGATGTCGATACCGAACCGTATCTCTCCATAGATGATCTGTCTTCTCCGCTTGAGGTGCTCTATCGCTACGTCACCATTGTCGTCGAAGCAACGGAGGAGGGGAAGGGAGAACTGGCGGATGTGCTGATCGAACCGGATCTGACCGGTCTGGGGTTGTCTCAGTTCAACCGGTATGACGAGTTCTTCATCCGGGGGGAGGAGGCTGCACGGTCCATGGAGGCAGAACTGACAGTCCTTCGTGATCGAATCAACAAGACCCGATCCTGTTTACCCAGGGCCTATGACCGTGAAGGTGCCTACGATGCACTGCCGCCTCAGACATACGGGGATATTATCCTGGCTGATGAGGATGAGAGATTTCCCATCGAACTGTTCACGCGTCTTGAGAACGGACAGCTTTCTGAACAGACCATGGAGCAGCTTGAGATTCTCTCAAATCGTATCGTCAGTTCCGGGCGGTATACCTCCATCTCCTACCGGCTGGTCCCTGCCGGTGGGAGCAAGAGAGGTCATGATCTGGAGATCAGGGCGATCCCCTCGCTGCGAGGTCGTCATACCTTCGGTCTGGGAGTGAGTATGGACAGTGGTATCTCCTTCGCACTGGAAGAGTCCGGTTATGTGGTACCTGCCGTGACAACCTCACTGGTCTTCTCCGAACTGTTCGATACGTATGCCTATGTCGCACTCAATGCTGCCCTGGGGAGTGATCTGTCTGTCGATCTCGAGCTCTTCGCACCGTTCGGCGAGTCCGTCTATTTCAATCCCCATGTCAAGTTCTATGAGGGATCCTTCTGGACTCCAGACCAGCAGGATATACCCTATCGGTCCCTGATGCTCTCTGCAGAGCAGGAGTTCGGGATACTGTTAGGGAAGTTCGTTGAACTGGGTATCAGAGTCGAAGAGCAGGTAGTGTGGCTGGAGCAGATCTCTGGATCAGGCACGACGTATGATACGCATCTTGCACTGCTGCTCGGCCCTGCTCTCTCCTGGAAGACTACCGAACATGAACGGTTCCTGCATCAGGGGATCATCAGTTCTATCAATCTTGACATCCCGCTGATCGCAGGTAATGACTGGTATGAGCGGTTCTGCCTGGCGATAGAGAATCATATTCCGGTCAGTCAGAACGGTACGTTCTCCTATGATCTTCTGCTGGGTTCCTATGCAGGGGGATTCTCTGCCAAACAGCTGAGTTTTGATCTCGGGGGCTGGGACGGTGTCCCCGGCTACCTTCCTGATCATCAGGTCGTCGATGATATAGCGATGACAGGAGTGCAGTATCAGTACCGGTTCGATTCACTCTCCGAACAGCTCGGGATAGACATCTACGGACTGGGGCAGGCTCGTGCCGGGGTCACCTGGGAAGGCACACCTTCCCTTGAAGTCATGGACCTCTCCTATGGAGCTGCCCTCGGTATCGGTTTCAGCTCTTTCCTCGGTGATGTCGTGATCGGGGCAGGGATCAATCAGAATCTTGAGGCAGCCTACTATCTTCTGTTCAATTAATCGTCCAAGGTAGTTGCATATTATGAGTAATCTTGTATAATGTTCATTGACCACTACTGGTGACCTGCGGTTGTCGTATAACGGTATTACCCGAGCTTCCCAAGCTCGTGACGAGGGTTCGACTCCCTTCAGCCGCTTCCTTCCTAACTCCATACAATAAAATATATTATAGTTTTACTACGGTGGGTGGTATGGGTGAAAAGTGGTATCATATGATACCACGAGTGATGCCAGTTGATTATTTATGGTGAAAATATGACGAAGAATTACGGTTCAATCACATTTTCTGTGGGATGAGGGAATGGGAATTAAAGGATAGGAGGAGAAGAAAAAAAGTCCTAGCAGAGATTGCATAAGAAGGGGCCATCCCTGTATTGTTAGGTTACTAGACAAAACAAACAGGAGGACA
>JAIPFY010000070.1 GCA_021736385.1 Spirochaetia bacterium
AAAAAAAATCCTTGCATTCTGATCTGATCCATGGTTTAATGAAAACGTTACCGGAAACGTTACCATTTTGTGATGTATCATCTGGGAGTACTGATGGCTGCAACCATTCGCGATATCGCACGACATGCACAGGTATCGATCACCACCGTATCACGGGTCCTCAATGACCGACCCGATGTGAAAGATGCGACCCGCGAGAAGGTGAACACTGCTATCAAGGAACTCGGGTACAGCCCGAACATCGTAGCGAGAGGGCTGGTCCTGCAGCGATCGAACGTGATTGGATTCATCGTGCCCGACATCACCAACCCCAGTTTTCCCGAACTTGCCAGAGGGATCGTCAACAAGGCTCGGAGTTACGGCTACTCGGTCATGTTCTACGACACCAACCATGACCGGTCGGTAGAGAAAGAGGCCATCCGGCTGCTGCGAAGCAAGCAGGTGGATGGCATCATCCTCTCCTTCAATGAAGCGAACAAGGAAGAACTCGAACGGCTGAGACTCGAACACTTTCCCATCGTACAGATTTACCGGAAGAGCAGCAACTCCGTCGTACCGACGATAGCTCTTGACAATATCGCCTCAGGGTACAAGGCCACCGCGTACCTGCTGTCTCTCGGACATACCAGGATTGCCCATATCTCCACAGGAGAGGATGTCCAGTCAGGATCAGAGCGGCTGCAGGGTTACCGCGATGCCCTCGCAGAGGCGAAAGTCCCCTATGATGAGCAACTGGTGGTCTGTGGTCCGAACACTGCAGAGTCAGGAAAGCAGTGCATGCAGCACCTGCTTGCACTGCCGCCTGAGAGGCGACCGAGTGCTCTCTTCGCCTGTCATGATCTCATGGCGGCAGGTGCCTATGATGCGATCTACGATGCGAATCTGCGTATCCCCGATGATATCTCAGTGGTCGGTCATGACAACAACCAGATAGCTGAGCTGATCCATCCGAAACTCACGACCGTCGATACGTTCAAGTACGCCCTCGGAGAGAAGGGAGTGGACCTGCTCGTCGAGCAGATCCTCTCTGACAAGCCGGTGAACCGGATCGTCGAAAGCAGCACGGAGCTGATCATCAGGGAATCTGCACAGGCCCTGATGACCTGAGTATCAGGGAAGGGCCCTGGTGAAAAAGACGTATGGTCTTATTATGAAAACGATACCGGTAACGTTACCGGGATAAGGAGTGAGCATGAACAGTGTACAGGAAGGACAGGACGCATTCACACAGAGAGCTATCGCAGCCATGGCTGCTTTGGGTATAGGGGATGCTGCAGGGGATCTGGGAAGAGATGATGAGGTGAGACTGCAGTATGGTATCCTGACACGGCTTCTGCCGCAGGGCAGAAGTACCGATGATACGGAATTCACGGTCCTTTCCGCCAGAGCTCTGCTCGATACCGATGGACAGATCACAGCACAGAGTGTGGCGAAGACCTGGAGGGATCTGGTCCTGACAGACGGGGGAGCCAAGAAACGGGGAGGACTGCCGCTCTACGGAGCGTTGTGGAATCTCTCGCAGGGGATCGATCCTCCGCTGAGCGGGCAGGATAATGCCTTCAATATCGACGATGGAGCCGCCATGCGGGCTGTCCCCTTCGGCATCGTCGCCTACGGTGATCCCTCAGAGGCTGCCCGCCTGGCCGCGATCGATGCATCGGTGAGCCATGACAAGGACGGCATCTGGGCAGCACAGGCGATCGCCGCAAGTACCGCCGTGGCACTGACAGGGGCATCGGTCGAACAGATCCTGGAAGCAGGCATGCAGCAGATCCCCGAAGACAGCTGGCTCGGCAGGAGGATGCAGTTGATGCTGGAGATCCTCGAGAGCGGCATGAGCGATGCGGAGATCTACGATGCCCTGCATACCCGGCTATGGACCCCGAAACACTCCTCCGCTCCCGAGGCCATCCCGCAGGTCTATGCCCTGTTCAGACTCTCAAAAGGGGACTTCATGCGGGGATTCCTGCTCTCTGCGAACTTCGGGCGTGATGCCGACACCGTCTGCGCCCTGACCCTGGCCCTGTGTGCAGCATACAGCGGACTGGATGCGATCCCTTCGGACTGGGTGGAACAGGTACGACATCCGGCCGGGGTCTGTCTCTCTTTCGCAGCTTCAGAGGATATGGTCGATCTTGGAACCAGACTGGCAGAGCTGGCTCACAGACTGCACGCCCAATAAGGAGCGAAGAGACACTATGGATAGACGATCTGCAAGAAGACGAATCTACCGGGACAGGCATCTCTACCTGCTGCTGACACCGGTACTCATCTACTTCTTCATATGGCACTACATCCCCATATGGGGAGCACGTATAGCCTTCCAGGACGTGAAGTATATCGGAGAGAACACGTGGGCAGGACTGAAGCACTTCAGGATCCTCTTTTCCTCTCCAGTCTTCTTCCGGGTCTTCATGAACACCATCACCATCAGCGCCATGAAGATATTCTTCTTCTTCCCGCTGCCGATCCTGCTGGCGTTCCTGCTCAATGAGATCACCAGCTCAGGACTCCGAAAAGGAGTGCAGAGCATCATCTATCTGCCGCATTTCCTCTCATGGGTCGTGATCGCCGGTATCTTCATCTCTCTGCTCCAGTCACCAGACGGTGCTCTCAACCAGCTCCTCGGTCTCTTTGGTATAGCCCCTGTGGCATTCATGACCAGCACCAGCCACATCAGATGGGTGTTCGTCGGATCTGAGATCTGGCGGAGCATAGGATGGGACTCCATCCTCTACATCGCCGCGATCAACAACATCTCTCTGGAGCTCTATGATGCTGCCACGGTCGATGGAGCTACCAAACTGCAGCAGGCACTGAAGATCACCCTGCCTTGCATCCTCCCTACCATCATCACCGTCTTCATCCTGAACATGGGGTTCTTCATGAACGCCGGGTTCGATCAGGTCTTCAACATGATGAACGATGCGGTGATCAACCACGTCGATATCATCGACACCTACGTCTACCGCATCGGACTGGGGAAGGGGAACTTCTCTCTGGGAACCGCCGCAGGACTCTTCAAGGGAGTCATCGGGCTCGTTCTGATCCTCTCGACTGACAGGCTCAGCAGAAAGGTGACCGGGGAGGGTGTATGGTAGGAAGACGCAGGAACACCCGAAGGAGCTCGGTCGGACAACTGCTGCTGGCTGCACTGATGATCGCCATCTCTCTTGTCATGCTCTATCCGATCTACAACCAGCTGGTCATCTCGCTTACCGGCCCTGAGTTCATCGCTCAGGCCGATGGGTCCACCATCATCCCCCGCGGCTTCACGCTGCAGACCTATGCAGGAGTTCTCTCCATCCCGAAGGTCTATCGCGGGCTGTTCAACAGCTTCTTCATCACCTTCGCAGGATTGCTGGTGAATGTGACCCTCACGAGCATGGGCGCCTATGTACTGACCAAGCGGGACTTGTTGGGACGAAACATCTTCATGTCCCTGATCGTGATCACCATGATCTTCGAAGGGGGACTGATCCCCGATTACTTTCTCATGAAGAACCTCGGTCTGCTCAACAGCTACACCTCGGTGATCATGTACAAGGCGATCAATCCCTACTACCTGATCATTCTCATGCGGTTCTTCGACAAAGTACCAAAGTCTCTCATGGAATCAGCACGGCTTGACGGCTGCAGTGAGATCGGCATCCTCTTTCGGATCGTCATCCCTGTGAGCATGGCCGGCATAGCCACCATCTCGCTCTTCTACGGTGTCTTTCACTGGAACGAGTATTTCAGAGCCATGATCTATCTGACCGATGAGGCAAGATATCCTCTTCAGGTAGTCCTCAGAGAGCTCATCGTCTCCATGGAGAAGGCATCGTTCGTCGGCGCGAAGAACTATGTACAGATGTCGACACGTGCGGCTGCTCTTGATTTCAAGGCCATCAAAGCAGCGCTCATCATCCTGGCGATCGTACCGATCCTGCTCTTCTATCCCTTCGTATTGAAATATTACGTAAAGGGCAGACTGCAGGGTGCGGTAAAAGAATAGTCGTAAGAACCCGGCGGCAGTCCGGGTCAACCTTAAGGAGGTTCGTATGAAAAAGTACCTGGCACTGGCAGCAGTGCTGCTGGCAGCAGCGACGCTGACCGCAGGGGGAGCTCAAGAAGTTCCCGCTGAGACAGCGGTACCGGTGATCCGCATCGTAAGCAAGGATGTCTCAGAATCCAACGCATGGGATAAAGCTCATCTGGAGAACATCACCGAAGGCTTCATCGAGTACATCGGTGAAGAAGTCGTACTGGAATTCGTGGAGATGCCCGAAGGCGCCTATGCCGAGAAGCTCAACCTGATGCTCCTCGGTGGTGATATCCCGGATCTGATCTACTTTCAGGGCGGAGATGAGGCGATCAGCCAGCAGGGGATCCTGGAAGATCTCCGGCCCTATGTGGCTGCATCATCGGTGATGCAGAAGGCCCTGATGGACTTCAACAGAGAACGTATGGAGAACTATCCCTACCTGCTCTGGATCGCACCCCCCAGAGCACGGACCGCTGTAGTACGTGAAGACTGGTTCGTTGAAGCAGGCGGGAAGATCCCACAGACGGTGGATGAGTACTATACGCTGTTCGCAGCTATCAAGAAGAACCACCCGGGCGTACCGGTCCTCACTGATACCGGCAACACCGACCGTATGGATTATACCTTCGACCTTGCCTTCGGGAACATCGCCACCTGGTTCGAGGAGAACGGCTCACTGGTCTATAAGGGTGTATCACAGGCTCAGAAAGATAAACTGGCCTTTTACCAGCGCCTCTATGCCGAAGGTATCCTCGATAACGACTACATCACCACCAAATGGGATACGATGGAGGACAAACTCTACACCGGAAAGGCTGCCATGGTCTTCGGGACTGCAGGTATCGTCCTCGATATCTACGACAACAAGCTCAAACAGACACAGGACACCGGACTGGTCGCTCTGCCACCGGCACAGGGAGTCGCCCAGGGATACCCTGTATCATCAGCGAAAGAGACTCGCGGCTGGGCAGTCAGTGCCCTCTCAGAACACAAGGACCTGACCTTCAAGCTGCTTGAGTATCTAGCGACTGATGAGGGACAGTTCCTCGAACGCTACGGCCTGGAAGGAATCCACCATACGGTCTCTGACGGAAAAGTGAACCTGACCGAAGAGAGTGGTAACTGGTGGCCGAGATTCCATGAAGTGATGGCATGGGATGCCCCGACACCACTGCTGGGACCTGCAGGACAGAAGGGCTGGGACTTCATCCTGAAGTATGCAGTCGGAGATCCTGACTTCCCGATCCCCGAAGAACTCTCACCGACCTGGGACGCCCTCGGCAATCTGCAGAAGGAGTACACCTACAAGATCATCAGCGGAGAGTACTCCATCGATAAGTTCGATGAGTTCGTCACCGAATGGTATGCACTCGGCGGAGACAAAGTCACCGCCTATGCACGCACCGTACTCTGACAGCTTTCCATGTGAGATCCCCTGCAGCACTGCTGCAGGGGAGAGAACGACCGATACCAGGATCAGGATGCAGCGGCAGGACCGCTGCATCCGTACGATCCATACATGACATGATAGGATACAGCATGATAGAGACAGAAGCGTATAGAAGCAAAGTGTATGGCGGTCTACTGGGGAAATGTGCAGGAGTGCGCCTCGGAGCCCCGATAGAGCCCACGATATGGACGTACGAACGCATAGAGAAGACCTACGGGGACATTCGGGGGTACATCAAAGCGTACCGCAACTTTGCAGCCGATGACGATGTGAACGGGCCGATGTTCTTTATCAGGGCACTGATCGATCATGAGGGACCCATGACTGCCGAAGCGATCGGCAGGACCTGGTTGGAGTATACCCGGGAGGGCATAGGATTCTTCTGGTGGGGCGGGTATGGACGGAGTACCGAGCATACGGCGTACCTGAACATGAAAGCAGGGAGAAGTGCTCCGGTCTCCGGCTGTGCACAGGTCAATGGCTATACCCTGGCCGAGCAGATCGGGGGGCAGATCTTCATCGACTCCTGGGGATGGGTCTCACCGGGGAACCCGGATCAGGCGGCACATCTGGCGCAGCTCGCTGCAAGTGTCTCCCATGATCGAAACGGGATCTACGGCGGTATCTTCATCGCAGTCTGCATCGCCCTGGCCTTCGAAGACGATGACATCCAGCGGATCATCACACGGGCGCTGGAGTACATACCTCAAGAGAGTGAGTATACCCGGGTCGTACAGGCGGTACGGGAGTTCCATCGGGAACATCCCGAACAGCAGCAGTGGCGGTCTGCACGGCAGATGCTCGAGGACTCCTTCGGGTACGACCGGTACCCGGGAGTCTGTCATATGATCCCGAACGCGGGGGTCTGCGCCCTTGCGCTCTGTTACGGGAACGGTGATCTAGCTCGGACGATCGAGATCGCAGCCATGTGCGGATGGGATACTGACTGCAATGCAGGGAATGTGGGAGCGATCATCGGGGTCATGAGAGGACCTGAAGGCGTTGCAGAACGCTATGTACGACCAATGAACGACTTCCATGCCGCAAGCAGCATCTCAGGAGCTCTGAACATCCTGAATCTGCCAACCGCTGCCACTGAACTGGCAGTGATGGGCTGTCGTCTGGCACAGGAGAAGATCCCGGATCCCTGGAAGGCCGGCACCTTCACCGACGACCTGATCCTCGATTTCTCCCTCTATGGATCGACTGCAGGGATCAGGAGTTCTTCTGAGTATCTGGCACCGGTAGCCCCGGGAGAACTGTTCTACAGAGAGCATGGTACAGCCGTGCTGCTTGACCGTCTGGTGCGGGGAGACAGTGTCCGTATCTTCTATAAACCCTTCTATCGCAGAACGGACTTCGATGATCAGCGGTATTCACCGACCTTCACGCCGACCGTCTATCCCGGCCAGGTACTGCAGATCGCAGGGAGTATAGAGAAGATGAGCGGGCAGCGTATAGCGCTGGCCCCCTATGTGCGCGACAGCAGGACCGGAGAGATCTTCAATGATGCATATCGGTTCTATGCAGAGGATGAACCCTTCTCGTTCACCTATACCCTTGATGAGGTTCCCTTCGCCATCGATGAAGTGGGACTGCTGGCGACCAGTTTCGACAGTGAGAAGTACCTCGGGACCGTGACGGTGACATCTCTGCAGGTGACCGGCCCCAGAGTCTTCTCGATCGATTTTGCAGATGAGACCAAAGAGTTCGGCGGTCTTTCGCGCTGCTCGCTCTCAGGCGGAGCCTGGGACCTTGAGCAGGGGTCTCTGCATGCGATCACCACAGATACCTTTGAGCTCTACAGTGGTCCCTATTACAGCAGTGACTACCTCTGTACAGCAGAACTGATCCCTGAATTCGGCGACAGCCATATGCTGATAGTACGATCTCGAGGAGCTGCATCGGGGTATTTCTTCGGGCTGCACGGAGAGGCCAAGGCCGGTCTCTATCTCAGGGATCAGCAGGTCATCCCCCTCAAGGAGATCGCCTATCAGTGGGAAGCAGGCAGGAGTTATACCCTCTCTGCACGATGTGAAGGCAACCGGATCACCTGCAGCATCGATGGGCAGGAGCTCATCACCTATGAGGCGGCGACCCGCTACCCGAGCGGTATGGCCGGAGTAGGTAAACTCTCAGCCGGAAGGACCCGATTCCTCTCGATGAGCTATCAGGAGATCACCTCCTGATGCAAGCTGAGGCAGGATACGCAGTCAAGGGTGATGTGCGGGTTCAGATCCTCACCGGAGGGGAACCTCTGAAGCTGAAGATCACCTCGAAAGTCGAGAAGCTCTACGGCGATCAGATACGAACTGCCGCAGAACTTCTCCTGCAGCACTATGGTATCCATTCCGGTACGGTGATCATCGATGACCATGGTGCTCTGGAGCTGGTGCTGCAGGCACGTATGAGAAGTGCTGTGGAACGACTGCAGCACCTGCAGGAGGAGTGTCCATGAGATCTCTGCTCTACTGCCCGGGCAACACCCCATCGATGCTCACTCAGGCGGGCATCTATGGATCAGATGCGATCGTCTTCGACCTTGAGGATGCTGTAGCTCCCGAACAGAAAGATGAGGCACGGGTGCTCTGCGGGGCATATCTCGCATCCTTTGACTACGGCGACACCTCCTGCATCGTACGCATCAACGGTCTCGATACCGACCTCTGGCTGGCCGATCTCTCAGCCGTGGTCCCCTCAGCCCGCGTGATTGTGAGGATCCCCAAGGTGGAACAGCCCCGTCAGGTCGAACAGGTCTGTGAAGCCCTTGAGCGGATCGAAAGCGAATATGCTCTGCCTGCAGGTTCTACTAAGCTGCACCTGCTGCTCGAGACTCCGCAGGGTATCGAGCAGGCCTTCGTCCTGGCAGGCAGTTCCCCGCGCGTCACCGCGCTGGCCTTCGGGGCTGAGGATTACTGCAGTGCGACAGGGATCAGACGCTATGGTGAACCCTTTGCCCTCGATTATGTCAGAAGCAGACTCGTAAGTGCTGCAGGGGCCTATGGGATCGCCTGCTTTGATACGGTGTGGGGGATGCTCTCTGATCATGAGGGTCTGCAGCGCGAAGCCGAACGATCGCGAGCCCTCGGCTGCAGCGGGAAGTCGGTGATCCATCCCGATCAGGTGGCGATCGTGAACGCAGTCTTCTCTGCCACGATTGAGGAGATCGATCAGGCCAGGAGGATCCTTGAGCGAGCTGATACCGCACTCTCCCAGCTCGACGGGCGCATGATCGATGCCCCGGTCCTCTCACAGGCGAGGAGGATCCTTGCGAAGGCAGAGAACGGATCCCAAGAGGGAAAGCGATGAGCAGACAGGAGAATGTACTCGGCAGGATCCTCCCTGAACGGGTAGGACTCTACGGTACGGTGAAACCCTTTTCGGGAGTCGGGGAGAGGATACGGCATGAAGGGGTTCTGCCCGATCACGATACGATCATCGATCAGATGTATCAGATGGGCAAACAGACCAGGCGGATGAGCACCCTCGCATCGGCGATCGGTGAGAGTGGTCTGAAAGACGGCATGCGCATCAGCTTCCATCATCATCTCAGATTGGGGGATCGGGTGCTCTCTCAGGTCCTTACACTGCTTACCTCCCTGGGCTACAGGGATCTGATCCTCTGCCTCTCATCGGTGATGGGGCAGGGCTGTACCGCGGTGCTCGAAGCAGCGAAGGCCGGGGTGATCAGCATGATCGAGACCACCGGGGTGAAGTCCCCTCTCTCTGAAGCGATAGAGCAGGGGACTCTGGGGATCCCGGTGATCTTCCGCTCCCATGGTGGCCGGGCTCAGGCCATAGAGAGTGGCAGGATCTCCATAGATCTTGCCTTCATCGCAGCCTCTGCTGCAGATGAAGATGGGAACCTGACCGGAAGCATCGGAGAGAATCGCTTTGGATCTCTCGGATACGCGATGCCTGATGCACACACAGCCTGCTGCGTGATCGGTATCACCGACTGTATCGTACCGTCACTACCGGTCTCTATCCCCGGCACTGCCGTCGATATGCTGGTCGTCGTGGATTCGATCGGCTCCAAAGCCGGTCTGGCAGGAGGATCGATTCGCAGGACCGGCAGACCCCTTGAGCGTCTGATCGCACGGACTGCCCTGCAGGCGATCGTCGCATCAGGGGTCATCGCACCCGGATGCTCCTTTCAGGCAGGAAGCGGCGGGATCTCGCTGGAGGTCTCCACACTGATCGCGCAGTACCTCAGGGACCATAGGATCCCCTGTTCCTTCATCTCCGGCGGGGTCACTGCTCCTCTGGTGGATATGCTCTCTGAGCGGGCCTGTGATAGGCTCTATGATGTCCAGAGCTTCGATGATCAGGCAGCTGTCTCCATCGCAGAGCATCCCTCTCATATAGAGATGAGCTCTTCGCTCTATGCCAATCCTGATGCTCCCCTCTGCATCGCCCATCAGCTGGATCTGATGATACTCTCAGCTGCAGAGGTAGATCTCGATTTTCATATCAACTCTCTGACCGGTACGGACGGCAGGCTCCTCGGGGCGCTCGGAGGTGCCCCTGATACCGCTGCCGGTGCGCTGCTTACCGTGGTCGTACTGCCCTCCTTCAGAGGCCGTATCCCATCAGTCAACCGCAGGGTCAATACCGTCTGCACCCCCGGGAGCACGGTGGATATGGTAGTGACCGAACGGGGCATCGCCGTCAACCCGACACGGGAGGATCTGCACCACAGGCTGGAGCAGCAGGGGATAGCCCTGATACCCATCGCCACTCTGATGGATCGCGTCCATCACATAACCGGCATACCGCAGGTGATAGCCCCTGACTATGAGCAGCTTCGCGGGATCATCGAATACCGTGACGGGACCGTCCTTGATGCTATCTGGGGGCAGCGGCAGCGGCTAGATCAGCTGCTGCTCTGAGGACCTGTGATCAACTAGCTGTCAGCCGGTCACTGTACCTCTGAGAAGGGCTCTTTCGGTGCACGAGGCACACGATCAAGATCCATGCCCAGTTCACTGAACAGGGCACAGGAGAGTCGTTTGAGATCGATGAGCATCTGTGTATGTTCTTCCTCACTCTGCGGCAGACTCCTTGCAGGCAGCAGCACATACCGTCTGAGGAATCCCAGGATCATGCCGATGGCCAGTCTGAGTTGCTCGGTGCAGGAGGGATCGAGATCCTGCATGAGGAATCCGAGGATGTAGTTGCCGTTCCTCCGGGTGATCTCATCATACTCTTTGAGTACTGGATCGTTCAGATCATACTGCTGATGGTAGTTGTAATAGCTGTCAGCGAGCACGAAGAACCTGAACCGGTCTATATCCTGGAAGTAGGAATCGATATAGCCCCCGATGAACTCCCGGTAGGTGATCTTCCTGCTCATCAGTGATACGATGAGTGCGTTGTTCTCGACCTTGAAGTCACGCATGAGTGAATAGACGATCTGGCGCTTATCGGCGAAATAGTAGTAGAGGGTCGACAGCCCCAGCCTGCAGTCCTTTGCGATATCTGCGATCTTCGCACTATGGAGACCGTCCCTGAGACAGATCTTCCAGGCTGACTGCTTGATCGCATCGATCCTTGCCTGCCGTTCTTCTTCACGTCTGCTCTGTATACTCATGACACACCCTTATGTTGTTGATGTTTCGAAAATCGAAACTGTTTCTATAATAAGAAATCACCAGCTGAAAGTCAAGTGGATATCTGATCGGGTGCAGCTGCTGAGCAGTGTGCAGGAATCTGTTTTTTTTGTTGACAGCCACATCATTCTGTACTACCATAGAAATGGTTTCGAAACATGAAACAATTACCAAATTTGAAAGATGTACGATTTTACAGAAGGACAACAACAAAAGGAGAGAGGTATGAAACGAATTGGTGTAGTGATGCTGGTACTGTTCACCGGAGCTGCTCTGCTGTGGAGCGGAGGTACTCAGGAGAGTGATGATGTGATCACGCTGGAGTTCTTTCAGCAGAAGAGAGAAGTAGTGGACCTGTTCGATGAGATCATCGCCAGGTTCGAGGCACAGAATCCCGATATTCGGATCGAGCAGGTCCATATCGCCGATGCAGGACAGGTGCTGACAAGCAGACTGGCCAGCAACGACGTCCCTGACGTGCTCACCCACTGGCCGAACAACGTCGATTATATCGAAGCGGCGCTGGAGGGCTATTTCGTGGATCTGAGTGAAGACCCTGCTGCAGAAGGGGCTCTCGAATCGATCATAGAATCCATCAGACTCTCGAACGGCAGGAACTATGCCGTCCCGATATCGATCAATACGCAGGGAGTCTTCTATAACAAGGACCTCTTCGCTCAGCATGATCTGCAGATCCCGCAGACCTGGGACGAGTTCATCGCCCTGTGTGATCAGATCCAGGCGATGGGAGAGACACCCCTGATCTTCCCCGATAAGGATGCCTGGACGATAGGGCAGCAGTTGCGCATGCTCCTTGCTCTGGATATGGACGGCTATGCCCTCATCGATGCAGTGAAGGCCGGGAAGGCTGATGCTGCTGACAGTCAGGAACTGAAGGAACTGGCACAGAAGTTCATCTATCTGCGCACCTATGGTCAGCAGGACCCTCTGGGCACCAGCTATGATCAGGGGATCTTCGAATTCGCCAAGGGGAACTCCTTCATGTTCTGGCAGGGCATCTGGGCTATCCCATCGATCAACAAAGCCAATCCTGAGCTATCCTACAGCATGTTCGCCCTCCCTGCCGAGCACGGCCGGAAGACCCGGGTGGAATACGGGGTGGATCTGGCTCTGGTGATAGGGAACAAGGACCAGAGGACCATAGATGCTGCCAGGAAGTTCGTCTCCTTCGTGGCATCCCCTGAGATCGGTCAGCTCTATGCCGATACCGACGGCTCTCCTTCGGCCCTCAAGGGCGTCACGTTCAACTCCGATGTCTCAGGACCGGTAGTTGCCTATGTACAGGCAGGTGACTCCTTCAGGAACATCAGACACAAGTATGCACCTGGCGGGTCGAGCAGATCCAACACTGCCATCCAGCAGTATATCATCGACAAAGACATGGATAACTTCCTCAACGAGATGAACATGATCTTCGGTAGACCGCAGCAGTAGTATCCTGCCGGCAGGGCAGGAGGAGTACCGGCGGGGCGAACTCACCCGATGTGTACTCCTTCTGCTGCCTGAACCCATTTCTTACAAGGAGAGTCTGTGTGGCACGACGAAAGACACCTGCTGAACGCCTGACCTATACGACCTTCACCCTCCCTGCAGTAGTGTTGTATGGACTGTTCTTCATGGTCCCCCTGCTGCTGGGTATCTACTACAGCATGACCGACTGGAACGGGATCAGCCAGAGCTATGACTTCATCGATCTGGAGAACTACCGGAATCTCTTCTCGGACAACCGGGTGCTGAACTCCTTCGCCTTCAGCCTGCGGTATGCCCTCTATCTGGTACTGATCATCAATGTGCTGGCTCTGATCATCGGTCTTATGCTCAATGCGAACATACGGGCGAAGAACCTCTTCAGGGCGATCTACTTCTTCCCGGCGATCATCTCACTTGTGGTGGTGGGGCTGGTCTTCGACCAGATCTTCTACCACGCAGTACCGAGGATCGGGGACCTCTTCTCTATCGCGTTCCTCCAACGAAATCTGATGGGCAACCCTGAAGCGGTCTTCTGGGTGGTGCTCTTCGTCAGTGTCTGGAGGGAGTGTGCCGTACCTACGGTACTGATCCTCGCAGGATTGCAGACCGTCCCCTCAGAGCTCATCGAAGCATCAATCCTCGATGGGGCAGGGAGCTTCATGCAGTTCAGGAAGATCGTCTTTCCCTTTCTCATACCGGTATTCAGCATGAATCTGGTCCTTACGGTGAAGTCGGGGATCATGGTCTTCGACATCATCAAGGGTATGACCGGAGGAGGTCCCGGGACCGCTACCGAATCGATCGGTATCCTGATCTACAAGAAGGGGTTCGAGGAGATGCGCTTCGGGTTCGCAAGTGCCCTCTCGCTCTCCCTGTTCCTGCTCATCGCCGTGATCTCCATCCTGCAGATCACCGTCTTACGCACGAAGGAGGCAGGACAGCTATGAGACAGCGAAACCCTACCGGTGACATCCTGCTCCATCTGCTGCTCACAGCGGGGGCGGTGACCATCCTGATCCCCCTGTATATCACGATCGTTACCGCTCTGAAGACCCCGAGTGAGTCCGCTGCGAGTTTCTTCGCTCTCCCGGGCAGCCTCTACCTCGATAACTTTGCTGCGGTACTGGGGAAGTCCCACTACTTCAGGTTCTTCCTGAACTCGATCACCATCACTGCCGTATCCCTGCTTGGTGAGATCCTGCTGGTCCCGCTGTTCTCCTATGCGGTAGTGAGGAACATGGACAGGTTCTACTTCAAGGTTATCTTCATGTTGACAGTCTTCGGGATCTTCGTACCCTTTCAGGTCGTGATGCTCCCGACGATCAAACTCTTCAGCCGTATGGGGCTGCTCTCGTTCCCCGGACTGATCCTGCTCTACCTGACCTATACCTTCAAGAAAGGGGCCTTCCTGTTCGTCGGGTATCTCAGATCGATCCCGCTGGAGCTTGAGGAGTCTGCCTATATGGACGGGTGCTCGGTCTTCAAGACCTACCTGTTCATCATCTTCCCCCTGCTCAAGCCCATGATCGCTACGATGATCGTCATAGACGGTCTGTGGATCTGGAATGACTTCCTGCTGCCGCTGCTGGTCCTCAACAAGAACCATCTGCAGTGGACACTGCCGCTGTTCCAGTTCCAGTTCAAGAACCAGTACACCTTCGACTTCAATCTTGCCTTTGCCAGTTTCCTGCTGAGTATGGCTCCGATGATCATTCTCTACATCTTCATGCAGAAGTACATCATCAGCGGGATCACCAAAGGGGCCATCAAAGGATAGTCCGGAAAGGACCGGACCAGAACCATGACTGCACGATAAGGAGCACACGACCATGCAGATACACAGAATGTACGCCTATAACCCGAGACTCGCCTATCTCGCTGAAGAGGACCGGTATCTTACCCGTAAGATCGCACCGACGATGACCTTCAACGTCATCGGTACCGGGGTGAACGGTCAGGAGCATATACGTAATACGCTCTATGAGGGACATGCCACGATCAAGGGCATCTATGACCCGCATCCCAACAGTCAGAAGGCAGCGAAGGACTCCTTCGCTGCCTATGTCACAGACCGGGAGCTGGTGATCTATCAGACGCTCGAAGAGGCCTGTAATGACCCTGAGGTGGACGGGCTGATCATAGCGACCCCGAACTATACCCACATCGAAGTGATCCGGACCGCCGCAGCATCGGGAAAACATATCCTGATGGAGAAACCGATGGCGACCACCATCGCCGATGCCTGGGAGATCACACAGATCGCCGCGAAGCATCCTGCAGTCTTTCAGATCGGTCTGCAGTACCGATACAAGTCCATCTATACCGAAGCGATCCATGAAGCCCTGGAGCGAAAGAGCATCGGGGAGATCAAGGCCATCACCATCACCGAACAGCGCATCCCCTTCATCGACAAAGTGCATCAATGGAACAAGTTCTCAGAGTACTCAGGTGACACCCTCGTTGAGAAGTGCTGTCACTACTTCGACCTGTTCAACCTCTTCGCTGCCTCCAGGCCGGTCAAGGTCTATGCCTCGGGCAGTCAGGATGTGAACTTCACCGAGTTCACCTATGATGGGAAAGCCTCTGACATCCTCGATAATGCCATGGTCATCGTGGAGTATGCCAACGGGATCAGGGCGAACTTCATGCTGTGCATGTTCTCTCCCATGTTCTATGAGGAGCTGGTCCTCTGTGGTGATCAGGGCAGACTGAAAGTGTCCGAGTCTCAGGACTTCCTCACAGAGCAGGGAGTCGCAAGCTCGATGCAGATCCACTGCGGGGAATCGATGCCTGCCAGGATCTCCACCCCGAAGTATCCTTCTCATATAGAGGCCCTCGGGCATTCAGGTGCGACCTTCTTCGAACACAGGAACTTCGTCGACAACATCATGGGAAGACCGACGAACACGGCCACCGTGGCAGACGGCTTCTGGTCGGTGGTCATCGGAGCCGCAGCCCAGAGATCGATCAGGACCGGGGAGCCGGTCTACATCAAAACCCTGCTGTCTGAGAACGGTATCACAGCAGAGGATCTCTGATGGGGGATACCCACAGCGAGGTGCTGTGATCCTGTGATCCTGTGATCCTGATCTCACTGTTCCTCCTATGATTCTTATGCTTCCTATTCTTCCAATTCTTCTTTTTCTTACACCTGCAGCCATCAGGCAGTCTGCCTGATGGCTGCACTCTCTTGCTCACATACACATACATACATACATACATACATACATACATACATACATACATACATACATACATACATACATACATACATAT
>JAIPFY010000071.1 GCA_021736385.1 Spirochaetia bacterium
TAAAGCCTTCGGGTTCACCGCCCCAAAAGGCTGCGAACTCGAGTATGAGATCAGAAAAGTTGAACCGAAGAAAAAGCGGGGTCGACCTAAAAAACCTCAGGTCGAAGAATAAATAGTACAAAATGGTGCAAAACTCATGATCCAAAGGGGTTCTTTGGGTACCATCTCTCCAATCTGTCATGGTCTGGAGTACCGTACCGTCAGGATGACTGACCACACGGTCCCGGTGGTACGCCGTACTTCAGACCATCTTCTGTACCCGCACCGGAGCATCCCCGCTGACCTGAAGGCGGTGATGCTCCCTCCTGATGCAGTCCCTGCACAGCAGGATCGAGCGTCCTGATCTCCTGTGAACATGAGACCCATTCTCATCTGTACCTATGAACGAGTAAACACCTGTTACCATTTACACAAAGCACTGTATGATATAATCTGTCACTCATACTTATACACTATGTAACAAAAGGTGGGTCAGCATGCAGAAAATCGGGCTTCTCGGGGGATTCGATCTCGATAACAACATCTGGTACTACAACAACCTCTGCCTGTCTCTGGTACGACAGGCCCATGGGGTATGCGGACCGGAGATCGTCTTCGAGAGTCTTGATTATGTACAGCTCAACCAGCTGCTCGAGAGAGCAGACTGGGAGGGTATCCTCTCGCTCTACCGCTGTGCAGCCCGGAATCTGGAACGATCAGGCGCACAGCTGTGTGTGATCTGCTCAGAACTGGCCCATCTGATCTTCGATGACATCCAGGAGGCTGTAGCCATACCGCTCATCCACATCGGGACGGCAGTCTCAGAGCGACTCCAGCACGAAGGGCACAAGAGCGTGGCTCTCATCGGAGATACCTTCACTGTGGAGAGTACGCTCTATCGCCACGCCCTCTCACATGCCGGGATCAGCACCATCGTCCCATCGGCAGAGGATCAGGATACCCTCGAGACGCTGGTCCATCCGTCTGTCAGGGACTTCAGCAGAGCGGCTATCGATGAACTGACCTTCAGCCATATCCTCACCGGACTGCAGAACTCCTCTCCGGATGCCATCGTCCTGACGACCCCGGAACTGTCGATCTATGAGCACATATGTACTCCTGAGGTCAGTATCTACTCCAGTGACAGACTGCATGTCTCCTATGTCTCAGAACTTGCCTGCATGGGACTGTGACCGGGAAGGGACCCGAGAGGGACTCCTGCAGCAGGTGTAGGATCAGCTCCTCTCATGCCCTTGATGAGTCCTGCGTTATACGCTATTCTATGCGTGCGCTTGCACAGGAGGGTCATGTGAAGAACAGTGAGATCATCTATGGAGCTGCCCACCGGTTCCTCAAGCAGTATAGAAGCAGGGTAGAGAGGCAGCTGGGCAGCTATGGTCTGTCGATCGTGGAGGTGAGGGTACTCACCGCTGTCTACACCTCATCAGAGAGCATGGTGACCCAGGAGTCCCTTGCAGCTGCTCTGAGCATAGATAGGAGTAATATCGGACGGGCTGCGAAGAAACTGGAGCAGAAGGGATTTATCACCAGAGCAGCTGATCAGGAGGATGCCCGGGTCTCTCTGGTGGTGCTCACCGATGAGGGGAGGGCTCTGGAACCTGAAGTGACAGCGGTGAGTGACCAGCTGCTCTCTTCGATGGCAATGAAGCTCACTGAGAGAGAACTGGAGACCCTGACTCTGCTGCTGGCCAAAGCTACCTCTACGCTGGGATGAGCGGCAGCGATGGGTAGAACAAGATCGGGGAATAGCATACCTGCAGCTGTACAGACTGCCTGAATCCTGCTATCGTACGCATCAGATTATCTGAAAGCATGTCCCCTCACGGGATACGAAGAGGAGTTGCCCTTGTACACGATCGAGACCTATGAGATGAATCTGAAGAGCCTGATGAAGCTGAGACCCGAGGTGCTCTCTGCTGCACTGCTGAAACTCGCTGCGGAGTCACAGCAGGCACGTCTGATGGTAGAGAGGCTGATCTCTACGCCTGTTGAGAACATCGAGCGGTTCAAGGAACATCTGGAAGAGATCACCTGTCCCTCCCGAGGCAGCAGACAGCTCTCAGGACCTGAGATCCTGAACATCCTCACCGACATGCTCGATTGCCTTGATGTGGATACGATCCCCCCGGAGATCGGGCTTGAGTTGACCGAGGCCTTCTTCGCGACCGACCAGGCGGCCTTCGAGTCGTGTACTACGCTCGATTTTGAGTTCGCCATCCTCTTCGATCGTGCTGCAGAAGAGGTCTTCCCCGGTTTTGCCCGACAGATCTCTGATACCGATCTGGTAGTCCAGACGCTGCGTCGTCTGATGGCAGCAGATAACTACGGGGCACGGGGAGGACTCCTCACCGAGGCCCCCACCTATCTACACCCTCTGGATGTGGACAGACTGATGGTAAAGAACCAGCGATAAGCTGCGCAGCTGAAGAGGGGAGAGACCGGCAGGACGAGCCGGTCCTGTTCTCTGCTGCTCAAGCCGCTCTCACCCCAGATGCACCTTCCTGCTCATTGTCTCCTCCTCCAGGTACTCACTCACACACACACACACACACACACACACACACTCTCTCTCTCTCTCTCTCTCTCTCTCTCTCTCTCTCTCTCCCATTCACATTCCTGTTCCCATTCCTGTTCTTATTCCTGTTCTTATTCCTATTCCCCTGCCTCTTTCTATGTATGTTCCCATTTCTATTCATGTCCCCGTTTAGCTTCTTATTACCATGCACACCCACACGATAACACACACGCTCTCTCTCTTCGTTCTCTTTGGACTCCTTCCTCTGATCAGAGGATCGGTCATACTGCACCTTTTGGCACTCTTCGATATCTATGGTATACTGACCCTCAGCAGAACGATGTGCACCCGGCGGTACCGCCGGGCTCCTGATCCTCTGGTTCTGTTCGATCACACACAGATCAGCCTGATCTGCCGACCCTCATGCGTGCGGGAGGCAGCAGCGGAAGATCTCACAGGGAAGTGTATAGCGATGAAGCATGCTCCATACAGGGTCCTGCTGCTGATGATCCTGATGACCACCGTCTCCTCTGCGCAGCTGAGGGCTGTAGCACTGCAGCTGGCGATCCCGGCGATGCACAGCGGGATAGAGAGACTGCAGCAGTGGACACCCATAGTCCGTCATATCGAAGAGACCACCGGTCTGGAGATCGATCTGATCATGGTGAAGGACCACCGGGCACTTGCTCAGGGGATGAAAGACAAGTTCTATGACGTGGGATTCGTGAACGCCCTGTGGGAGAGCCAGATGACTGCCGGGAGTACCGGGATCGATTCACGGGCACGGGTCCTCGTACATGGCTCTGATACCTTTGCCACGGTGATCATCGTCAACACCGACTCGGTGATCCGTTCACTGCACGAGCTGCGCGGCAGGTACCTGGCCCTCACGGTCGAAGGGGAGTCGCTCGGAGGGTACTACGTACCCCTGTGCATGCTCACCCGGGCCGGTATAGACCCCTATGAGCGATTCGACCAGATCATCTACTCGGGGACCTTTGACAGTATCCTCAAAGGTGTGGTATACGGGGCGGTGGATGCAGGTGCCATCACGACCAGTACCCTGCTCGATGCAGAGATGGGCGCCTACCGGGAGCAGATTCGGATCCTGGCCGTATCCAGTGCGCTGCCACAGTGGGCACTCATTACCCAGAACGGGGTGAAAGAGGTGATGATCGATCGGTTCATCGAAGCGGTCATCGGTATGGGGAAGCAGGAGGAAGGGATGGACGTGCTCGAGCGTGCGGGATTCACCAGGTTCTCGGAGATCGGGAACAGCCCCCTTGTCATCGACGAGGGGTATCTCACCTGTATAGAAGAAGCAGCTTATGCGCCTGCAAAGTAAGGTCTTCATCTTCTTCGCCTGCCTCTTTCTGCTGCTGGTGCTCCAGTGGGTCTTCTTCATCACCTATGAACACCGGATCTTCACCAGCGAGATGCAGGAGAAGGGCACGCTGGTCGCAGACAACCTTGCAGAGATCAGCCGGGATCCCATCATCAACTATCAGTTCAGCAGACTCATCATGCAGATCCAGTCGATACAGCAGCAGAGTGACATCGATCACATCAGCATCGTGGACAGTCGCAACCAGGTGCTTGCTGATACCCGTGAGGCGGTAGAGGGCTGGTTCTTCTCAGGACCCCTCACCGAAGAGACCACCGTGGAGTTCCGCCATGATACCATGCTCGTCAGATCCCCGATACGCATGTTCGGCAGTCTCATAGGCAATGTGGAGATCCTCTTCTCCCTTGATGCCTACAACCAGAAGCTCCGGACCAGTACGATGATCTTCCTCTTCTTCCTCTTCTTCGAGATCCTCATCTCGGTCCTCTTCGGTATCTTCACCGAGTTCCAGCTGGTGAAACCGCTCGATCAGCTGACCTCTCAGGTGACGAACATCACCTCCCAGTCCCTCGATCATCCCATAGAGCTCGCTGCCGGCAGCGTGCCGGAGATCACTCGGGTGGCACAGGCCATAGATCTCATGAAGAGCAATCTGCAGCAGGCACAGCAGGAGATCGTCATCAAGACCCGGATGGCCACCATGGGAAAGATCGCTGCCAACTTCGCCCATGAGATCCGAAATCCCCTGGAAGCCATCTCAGGATCGGTGGAGATCCTGAGCTACCATATCGATGAGGCCCTGCCCGAGTTCGAATACCTGTCGATCATCAGAGAGGAGATCGATACGCTCAACGACTATCTGGAGAACTTCCTCGAGTTCTCCCGGCAGCAGCCGGTGAACAGGCGTCCGGTCGATATGAACAGTCTGATCAGCAGCACCCTGCTGCTGCTCAGACCGGTCTATGCGAAGAAGCGCATCCACTGCTACACTGATCTCTCCCCCCTGCTCCCAGAATTACCCGCTGATGCCGGACAGATCAAACGGGTCCTGATCAACATCATGCTCAACAGCATAGAGGCGATCGATGAGAGCGGTGACGAGGCGCACCGGCAGCTGAAGGTCATGAGCAGGCAGGATGCAGACCAGGCAGTCATCACGATCGAGGACAGCGGGTGCGGGATCGCACCTGAGGCCCTCGGGCAGGTCTTCGAGCCCTACTTCACGACCAAGCAGAACGGGTCGGGGATAGGTCTTGCGATCAGTAATCAGATCATCGAACGACACGGCGGGACCCTGGGGATCGAATCAGCCCCGGGGATGGGCTCCACCGTGACCGTGAGACTGCCGATCGACACAGAATTCACACACGCAGAGGAGTGACCATGCAGAACATCGTGATCGTTGATGATAAAGAGAACATCCTGAAGGTGCTGAAGGTCATCCTGGAGAAGCAGGGCTTTGCCGTGCAGACCTTCAGCGATGCCCCTGCAGCCATGAGACATATCGTGCTGCATGCCCCCGACCTGATCATCTCAGATATCCAGATGGAACCCATGAGCGGCAAGGAACTCTTCTATGCCCTCAAGAGCAGAGGCTTCCTGATCCCGGTGATCTTCATCACCGCCTATGGGACCATCGATGATGCGGTGAGTCTGATGAAGAGCGGTGCAGTCGATTATATGACCAAACCCATCGACTACCAGCAGCTCGGCAGCAGGATCCACCTGCTGCTCGACAGGAGTGCCTCACGGCAGTCCGGCAGCCTCTCGGGTTCCAAGCGGCTGATCGGTTCGAGCAGCGCCATGGTGCAGATCTATGAGCGCATCGAGACTGTGGCACGTGCAGGTTCCACCGTCCTGCTCGAAGGGGAGAGCGGTACCGGCAAGGAACCCGTCGCACGGGCGATCCACCGCTCAGGGAAGCAGGCTTCCAGACCCTTCGTCGCCGTGAACTGCTCTGCCTTCAACGAGCATCTGCTCGAGTCCGAGCTCTTCGGACATGAGAAGGGGTCCTTCACCGATGCGATACGGCAGAAGAAGGGCATCTTCGAAGAGGCGAAGGGAGGTACGCTCTTTCTTGATGAGGTCTCAGAGCTCTCTGCCTCCATCCAGCTCAAGCTGCTGAGAGTGCTGCAGGAGAAGGTCTTCACCCGGGTAGGGGGGAACGAACTGATCCCCGCCGATCTCAGGATCATCGCAGCCTCGAACAAGCAGCTTTCGGATCAGGTAGCACAGCGGAGGTTCAGAGAGGATCTCTACTACCGGCTCAATGTCATCCCCTTTCACCTGCCGCCGCTGCGAGAGCACCCCGAGGACCTGCCCGAGCTCGTGGAGTACCTGAGCCGGACGATCTGCAGCAGGGAGGGGCTGAAGGTCCCTTCGGTCTCAGGGGAGTTCCTCTCACTGCTCAGGAGCTACAGCTGGCCCGGGAACATCAGAGAGCTCGAGAACATCATCGAGCGGCTGCTGATCCTGAACAGACCGGAGGTCCTGGGTGTACAGCTGCTGCTGAAGGAACGGGAGTTCTCAGAGCTGAGGGTCCCGGAGATCGAAGATGAGCGCTCGAGGATCCTCGATGCCCTCAGGGCCTGCGGGGGGAACAAGAGCAGAGCCTGCAGAGTCCTCGGCCTCTCGCGCAGGACCCTCTACTACAAGATCAGCAAATACCACATCCAGGATGCAGAGTTCGATCTGTGATCTCCTGTGTGCATAGCCTCATCAGGTTGCACACAGCTGTGCAGCCGATGGTTGCACACTCCAGCGGTACAGGGTGCTCCAGCGTGGTCCTGCCTGCTTGGCACGGAGTATGCAATGCTATGAGAAACTTTAATCGGAGGCCTTAGTAGTATGAAGAAAGGAATCTATCTCTGTCTGATCGTCGCTCTTGCGACATCAAGCCTGTTCGCCGCCGGCGTACAGGAGACATCCGAAGTCAAGGAAGTCGTAGTCTATGCCAGTGTCGATGAGGCGAATGCCAAGAGCATCCTCGATGCGTTCACCGCCGATACCGGGATCAAGGCTGCATTCGTGCACCTCTCATCAGGACCTGCCTACTCAAGGATCAAGGCTGAGGAGAACAACCCACAGGCTGATGTATGGCTCGGTGCTCCCAATGAGAACCACATCCTGGCAAAGAACGAGGGACTGACGGTCGCCTACAAGTCTGCGGCCCTCGATAAACTCGCTCCTGAGTTCAAGGATCCCGACGGCTACTGGAGAAGCTTCTACATGAATCCCATGGCATTCGGTGTGAACACTGAAGCTCTTGCGAAAGTCGGTGCTCCGATCCCGACCTCCTGGAATGACCTGCTGGATCCTGTCTATAAAGGGCTGATCCAGTCACCGACCCCTCAGGCATCAGGGACTGCCTACAATATCGTGACCAGCCTTACTCAGGCCTGGGGAGAGGATGAGGCCTTTGCATACATGGCGAAACTGAATGCCAACATCCAGACCTATACCTCTTCAGGTACCGGTCCTTCGAAAGGTGTAGCAGTCGGACAGTGTGCCATCGGCATCCAGTTCACTCCTGCCTTCTTCCAGTTCATCGCAGAAGGGTACCCCCTGAAAGTGGTCTTCCCCTCAGAGGGCGTAGGCTTCGAGGCACCTGCTCTGTCGATCATCAAAGGTGCGAAGAACCTCGAATCAGCTCAGATCCTCGCAGACTGGCTCGTATCGAAAGCTGGACAGGATGTGCTCTCAGAAGCCAACACCTACTTCTATCCGGTGAACCCTGAAGCAGAACTCGCTCCGGGCATGCCTGAGTTCTCGACTCTGAAGACGATAGCTGTATCGTCAGAATGGGCTGGAGCGAACAAGGAACGACTGGTAGAGCGTTGGGTCAACGAAGTACTCGCTGCGAAATAGCACGGATCGTACCAGCACTGATCGTGGAGGCTGCCGCCTCCTGCGATCAGTGATCTTCACCGGGGATGTTCTGCTCAAGTATCATCCCCGGTTCGTCACTACACCACACAATGGATACATCTATGAAGGAAAAAATACGCGAACTGCGTCTGATGGCCAAGGACCCGCTGCTGTTGACAGTCGTGCTGGTGATCTTTGCCTCGGTGATACTCTTTATCCTATATCCTCTGTTCAAGGTGATCATCGTGAGTGTGTTCCCCGATGGGGCCTTCTCGCTCTCGATGCTGGGTAAAGTGGTAAGCTCCTGGCATCTGCGCACGGCCTTTCTGAACAGTCTGCTCATGGGGACCCTCACGGCTGTGCTGGGCTCCCTCGTAGGGTTCATCTTCGCTTTCACCATCACCAGGACCAATATCCCCTGTAAGAAGTTCTTCAATCTCATAGCGATCATCCCCATCATCTCGCCGCCGTTCATCGGGGCTCTGGCGATCATCATGCTCTTCGGGAACAACGGTCTGATCTCGTCGACCATCCTGGGACTGACGAACACCAGGATCTACGGGATCAGAGGGCTGCTCTTCGCACAGGTGATCACCTTCTTCCCTGTCGCCTACATCACCCTCAAAGGGGTGCTCGAATCGATCAGTCCCACGCTGGAGGATGCCGCGATGGATCTCGGCGGGTCCCGGTTCAAGGTCTTCAGGAAGGTGACCCTGCCTCTGGCGGTCCCCGGTATCGCAAGTGCGATGCTCATTCTCTTCGTCGAGACTCTTGCGGATTTCGGTAACCCCCTGATCCTCGCTGGAAGTCGCTTTTCCATCCTCTCGGTACAGGCGTATCTTGAGATCACCGGGATGTATAACCTCTCAAAGGGTGCAGCGATCGCGTTCATCCTCCTGATCCCCTCGATGACTGCCTTCCTGCTGCAGAAGTACTGGGTCTCGAAGAAGCAGTACATCACCATCACCGGCAAGCCCACCACCTCTTCGATCAAGCTGGTGAGTCCCCGTGTCACCTGGATCCTCTTTGCCGTCCTCTCGCTCTTTGCCGCGGTGATCATCATGATCTATCTGACGATCATCTGGGGTGCGTTCGCCAATACCTGGGGCAATGACAACACGCTGACGCTCAGGCACTTCGCCTATGTCTTCGGTGTGGGCTTCGGTGCGGTGACCGATACGATCATCATCGCAGGTCTTGCCACCCCGATCTCCGGTATCCTGGGGATGGTCATCGCCTTCCTGGTCGTACGAAAGAAGTTCCCCGGCAAGCATGCCCTGGAGTTCTCTTCCATGCTGAGCTTCGCCGTTCCCGGTACGGTGATCGGTATCGGGTATGTCCTGGCCTTCAACAGCAGGCCGCTGGTCCTCACCGGTACGCTGGCCATCCTGCTGATCAATTTCATCTTCCGGTATGTCCCGGTAGGCATACAGTCGGGGATCGCAGTCCTGCGGCAGGTGGACCCGTCGATCGAGGAGGCAGCCATCGACCTCGGTGCTGACTCACAGACGACGTTCAAGAAGATCACCCTGCCGCTGATGATCCCTGCGTTCTTTTCCGGTCTGATCTACTCGTTCGTCAGAGCCATGACGGCGATCAGCGCTGCGATCTTCCTGGTCTCCTCTCAGTGGAACCTGATGACCGTACAGATCATGTCGCAGGTGAACTCCGGTCGCCTCGGTGCAGCAGCTGCGTTCTCTCTGGTGCTGGTTATGATAATCCTGCTGGCGATCCTACTGATCCGCTCACTGCTGACCTACAAGTACGGGAAGCTCGGCGGCACGTTCATGAAGATATAGGGGAAGTTATGAGTGTACTATTGAAACATATCACCAAGATTTTTAAGGATCCGAACAATACGGCCAAAGAGTTCACTGCCGTCAAGGATGTGAACCTGGACGTGCATGAGGGGGAGATGGTGACTTTTCTGGGGCCATCGGGGTGCGGGAAGACCACCACCCTCCGGGTCATCTCGGGGTTCGAGTCACCGACTGAAGGTGAGGTATGGATATCGGGGAAGATGGTCAACAATGACCCTCCCAACAAACGCGATACCTCCATGGTATTCCAGAGCTATGCGATCTTCCCGCATCTGTCGGTCTCGCAGAACATAGGTTTCGGTCTGGATCTCAAGGGGATCAGCAAGAAGGAGATCAGGACTCAGGTGGAGACCATCATGGAGGTCATGAATTTCAAGGACCTCTATAACAGGAGACCTGATCAGCTCTCTGGTGGTCAGCAGCAGCGCGTGGCGCTGGCTCGGGCGATCATCAACAAGCCGAAGGTGCTGCTCTTCGATGAGCCGCTGTCGAACCTCGATGCCAAGCTGCGTGACCAGATGCGCATCGAGATCAGAAGGATCCAGCAGACCTTCGGGATCACCAGTATCTATGTGACCCATGATCAGGATGAGGCGATGACCGTCTCAGACCGGATCATGGTCATGAACGAGGGGGAGGTGATGCAGATCGGTACGCCCTTCGAGATCTATTCACGGCCGGCCAACACCTTCGTCTCCGATTTCATCGGCAGGGTCAACTTCTTCCCTGCGACGGTCATCTCTGCAGGTACCGACGGGGTCGTGGTGAAGTGTTTCGGTCAGCAGCGGGTCATCCCCAGCTGGAATGGAGAGTTCGTCAAAGATGAGCAGGTGAACATCGTCCTCAGGCCTGAGTCGCTGATCCTTGGCAAGCTGGAAGCGGGCAAGCCGTTCGCCAAAGGCGTGATCAAACGTTCTGTCTATCTCGGTCCTACAGTAGAGTATGAGATCGAGCTCGAGGGAATGGATGCCCTCATGCTCGCGGTCACCTACAACCCGGTCAAAGAGGGGTTCTATCGGGATGGCGAGAAGATCCAGATCGACTTCGATCCGGTCTCTGCCCATGTGCTTCCCCGTTGATCCGAGGCTGCAGGTGAGAGAAGATATACATCCTCTCTCACCTGCAGCTGCCAGCCGAACAGGCAGGGGAGGGAGAGCTTGATGATACCCCGTGACTCCTGTGAGAGCCCTGCGGCGATCGAACAGCTGCTCAGGCGGTACCCCCGGCTGCTGCCGTTGAGGGATGTGCTCCTGCAAGCCTCAGGACTCATGGCAGGCTGTGCACGCTCAGGGGGGAAGTTCCTCCTCTGCGGCAATGGCGGCAGTGCCGCTGATGCTGATCATATCGTCGGAGAGCTGATGAAATCCTTTGTCAGGACCCGCCCGCTCCCCCTTTCGTTCTCCCGGGCCCTTGAGCAGACCGACCCCTTTCTCGGCAGAGCCATCGCACACAAGCTGCAGGGAGGCATCCCTGCGCTTGCCCTCCACCAGCAGCCTGCCTTCTCCACTGCCTTCCTGAACGACGTCGATCCCTATCTGCTCTATGCCCAGCAGGTAGCGGTACTCGGGAGTCCCGGGGACCTCTTCTGGGGGATCTCGACATCAGGAGATGCGAAGAATGTCATCTATGGTGCGATCACCGCCCGGGCGAAGGGGATGCAGGTCATCGGGATGACCGGGAGGACCGGCGGTCAGCTCAAAGAGCACTGTGACCTGTGCATCTGTGTTCCCGAGGATGAGACCTATCAGATCCAGGAGCTCCACCTGCCGGTCTATCATGCCCTGTGCATGAGCCTTGAGGATGAGCTCTGGGGACCAGAGCATGAGAGTCTCTCCGGTGCACGATAGAGCTCTCTCTTCTTGGTTCGTTCTCCTTCTCTTGTGACCTCTTTCACGCATGTCCCACGAGTCTTCCAGGGGAATAGCTGGTAGGGTATCTCGAAGCTAGAGCACCTGCTTCGGACTCACGTTCCTGCCAGTCCACCCTTGACCCCGAGCCCACTCTCTCATCTCCATCGCTTCTTCCTTCTCGCCTTCATGGATCGTACGGAGTATCTCGATATACCCGGGGACATTCCCACAGTCATCGAGCACATGCAGACCATCTTTGGCTATACATACCGGTTTGCGATTGGCAATGACTGCCGCAGCCGTCTCATCGTCTACGTTCTGGTCATCTTTGCCGAATTCCTTGACCAATGAGATATCTACTTCCCATTCATCACCGTAGTCGTAACTATAGAGCAGTTCCGTAGTGATGGGCATGATGTGCTTCGGTTCTGTCTGCTTCTGCAGACGTTCCATATCCCTGACAGCTTGGAAATAGGCAGACGTATCTCGAGACCCTTCAGCTCGTTGGGCCTCCAGGATCGCGCTCTCACGGTACTGCTTGTACAGACCGACACTGCTGGCGTCAGTTGCCAAGGCAGCAGCCTTCGCTGAATTGATGTCCATGGGATCCAGTGAAAGGATCTCGCTCAATCGAAGGCTCTCTTTGAGTACATCGGGCGTACTTAGATCGAAGGAGATTGCAACCAACAGGTCGTGTAACGTCGCATCCTCGATTTTGACCTGTTTGGGCTTCACGTCCTCTTTCCATCGGAACGGATGCACCCTCAGCTCAGGGACATGATGTACCATATGTTGGATCTCGGCCTGATTCTCTATCCAATACTCGCTGCATCCGCCATATCTGTACTGCTTCAGATACTTAGAACGCATCCAGGTCCTTGGGCTCTTGCTTTCATCATAATCGTCATCCCAGAATACATCACTGAACGTGCTGTTCGGGAACTGAAGATAGTATCCGAATAGCGGAGCGATCTCCAGAAACGTTCGGTCAGTCAGTGTGTCGAACAACGGTTGCGGCAGCTGGAAATTGTGCAGATGGCTGTTTGTCCATCCAAAGGCCACATTGATGAGGTAATGAAGCTGATGCAGGGCCAGGGAAGAGGGGACCACGATATCACGGGAAATGGACTGTGTAACACCGCCATAGGTGGCAAGGATCTTTGCATCATCTGCAGGCATGGAAGCAAGAGAGCTGTCACGCAGTTCCAGATGCAGCTGCATGGCATAATGAGTCTTCTTCTCCCCTGGTGTTGCAGTCTCTTGCACCGCAAGGGGCTCTCCTGGTGTCTGCTGTTCACGGGATTGACTCTTTTTCGCATACGTACGATTTCGCGTACGATACTTCTCGCTTCGAATAGCCGTGTCTGTCTTCTCCAGTTCATCATACGGCCCCTTCCCGTAGGGGAGATAGTTCTGCACCATCACCACACTGATCTGCAATGTTTCGGCAATCTCTGATGAGGACTTTCCCTGATCAGATAGTTCACGGATCTGCTGAGACCTCGGACTTGACCATAAGCCTTCGGTAATGAGGATCTTTCTCACCTTCGTAGCCGAGATCTCTGTCTGCAGGGCAGTCTCACTGATGGATCCTACCTTCTTGTACACACCCACCACCTTCTCGATGGTCTCCGCCTTGGGAGTCTTTACACTCTTTGCCATGTCCGATCCCTCCTATCTCTGTACTACAGGTATACCATGATAGTTATGTCGTGTCAACAAAAACAATGTCGTGTCAACAAATATTTTCCATGTACAGCATGGGGTCCTCTGAGAAAAGAATAGGGAGAGAACATGAATAGTATAGATGTGTATGTCAGCATGCAAGATACGGCGTACATCAGGAGTGGAGACATGGTGTTCCAGTACTTCTGTATCACGAACGATCAGCTACGTACCGAAGTATGGTTCTTGTGCTGTAGTGGGACGGTCCTGCTGCTGCAATCAATCAGCAGCTTATGGTGAGAGCTCACCCAACAACTGTATCCAATCTCGTCTGGCATACAACATCCTGATGATCGTGACTGTTTGTGCATCCTCCTTGACGGTATGGAACAGCATATAGTTCTTCACCATCACGGACCGTATCCCACGGTGCGCGATATACTCGTCATGAGAGAGGGGTAACAGATATGGATTCTCTGTCAGAACCGCAGATTCTCTTTCACTATCATCAAGTAGTTTCTCGGCGGAGGCTGGAGCTGTAAGCACATCAGAGATGTACGTGATGGCGGAAATCAGGTCTTTCTTCGCCAGAGATGTCCACTGCAGGTCGTTCATCACTGTTTCAGCGATTCTCGGATATCAGCGATTACCTTGTCCGCGGGTTCGACCTGGCCGGCATCCCGTGCCTTCAATCCTTCGTCAAGCAGGTTGTACAGTTCCATTTTCCCGGTGAGCATCTCATAGGTCTCAATGCTCATCACTGCCAGGTCTCCCTTTCCGTTTTTTGTGATGAACACCGGTTCAGGATATCGATGACAGAATTCGGATATCTCGTGGTATTTGTTTCTCAGATCGGCGCTAGGACGAAGGGTCGGCATATGCGGAACCTCCATATATCAATATAGTTTCGCTTTTATGATATAGATGCAAATATTCATTGCGTTGTACAGCGAAAGATGTAATACCCGTACAGTATAAACACATGTAGACGAGACTTTCGTACGGGGATTCTGATGAGAGCATCGTGATCCATACCATCAGTTCATATGATTCGGGGTGGTTACGGACATATCTTACACCTGAATCCCTAAAAGAAAACAATGAACCAAGTCCAACCATATGGTGTAAATGAGTTAAAACAAAACACACTAGGACTACCCCTCGAAACAAGAAACGGCTACAACAGACTGTGTACCTGCAACCCAAGAGCAATCCCAAGGAGGCTGTGACTAACCTATGGATTACACGCCAAAAGATTTAGATCCAAAGATTTAGACCCAAATAGAAGGCACATAAGTTCAAGGTCATGTATTCAGTATATGATGTTGAGAATGTGCTCGCAGAAGGGGAGTTCAAATTTCCTCCAGATGAGCGAGACCTAGAGGGTGATTCCCAGATGACCATCTTTGCAAAATCCCAATATCGTTTTGAATCCTGCGGGAAACTTTCGCATTGCGTCAAGATTTTCGATGCTTCAGGAAACGAGATTGTTCAGGCTAGCCCGACGACCGAGCTCTTCATCAAGGAGCGTGTAATCCCATCTTGATTTTTTCCTTTCCAGCACTACTAACTTGAAATAGGGATCAAGAATCAAACTCCTTATTTCAAGGTAGAGGGATCCTATAGGAAAGCCAAAACGGCAAAAATCTTAATATTTGCCGAAATGGCTAGTGACTTTGTAAGAATCTCTTGGTATACTGATTCAGCCAAAACGGCAAAAAAATGAAAATGTGCCGAAATGGCTGAGGAGGTGATGTGTATGAACAAGCATGCAGTCATACGAAGATTGCCCGATGGCACGTGTACGAGACAGCAGATCTTGCATGCCGCACGGATTGTCGAGCCATCCTTCAAGGAGACTCAACTAAGAAATTTGATGGGGACCCTGCACAATTCCAGACTGATAGTGAGGGTTGGACGCAATCAATACCAGAAAGTTGGGAAGGACCCGATGAAAAGTGTCTTCACCGGGGTATATTCCCATGCAGCTCAGCAGGTGATCGGACACATGCAGGAGCAGTTTCCACTACTTTCTTATAGGGTTTGGGAGTTATCCTGGCTCAATGAGTTCTTCAATCACCAGTTGGCACACAATAAGATCTTCGTCGAGGTAGAGAAGGACGGTTGTGATTTTGTGTTCTCTGCACTTGTTGAGAAATTCCCAGGCAGGGTACTGCTGAGACCCAAGGCCC
>JAIPFY010000072.1 GCA_021736385.1 Spirochaetia bacterium
TTCTGTTAATCCCAGTCCTCTGGGATCAACAATCTCTTGAAATGAATCTTCGAGAAGCAGATCACCCTCTCAGACTCAAAGATACTGTGTGGATTCGTACAAAATATTCTGCTGTTTGGAGCTGTTATACGGATTCAGGACATAGTTGCTCCTATGCAACCATCCTTCCTACCCTCCATGATGAACACTGCGAATACGGTGGTGATAGCGACCCATTGCGTATCGCAGGTGGTGAGTAGTGGAGAAGCCAGTCTGTTGAAGTACTTGTGCAGAGGCACCACAGCCTGCCGACCTCTACCGAGAGCATACCGCTTGAGAGGATCCCTCTCAGGCGGTATCTCAGCAGGGAGTTGTCTGACAGTCGTCCCGTTGCATGATCAGGTATCAGAATTCCCAGCTGACCCCGACTGACAGCTGCAGATCCCTGGTATCAGAATCGAGCACATTGTCTTTGTTCTGATGGCTGATCACATCGAGCTGGGTCATGAACCCCAGTCCATCGAGGAGCGTACTGTCTGTCAGGGTGAACGGGGTGGCTTCGATTCGTGCTGAGATGAGCAGAGACTGTTCGATGCCCATATCTAGAGTAGCAGGATCATCGTACGGGGTGCTCTGCTCCACATTATCGGGTCCCATACCCCATTCAGTATCGATGTCGTTCTCACCGTGCTGCATGGACAGGAGCATCACAGAGCCTGTGAGTACATCGAACCACTGGTAGGAGAGCCCGCCTGCCATCACCAGTACATCGTTACCATACTCATACCCGAGGAAGTTCCTGTCGATAGCGAATCCCTTCTCCATGTTGAACATCCTTCGGTTCACGATGTAATCCACCTCGTCACGCAGATAGAGAAACGGATCGGTCTTCACATACTCAGCCCATCCGGTGATGAAGCCGGGACCGAGCGGGTAGACCCCCTCGATGCCGTACTGCTGGCCGATCGCAGTGGGGTGTGCGCCCGAAGAACTCTGGTCTTCCCCGGGGTAGGGGAACTCATCTACGAGGATGTTCCCATAGACGGTGATGTTACGGATCGGATTGACTTCCAGCTCCACTGCGAGGGTGGAGTTCGCATTGCCCCTGATGAACAGATCATGAAAGAACATGGCAGGATTGAGATAGCGGAAATCCACAGCCGCGGTCTGATAGATCATTGCCTCGGTAAGGGCGAACGATACCCGGTCCTGCAGCCAGCGGAACTCGAACCGATGTGCGATATACATCTTCAGATTGTCATCGGTAGTTGCAGGGTCTGTATCATCATCAACGACCGTAGAGTTCTGACTGCTGCTCGTCCAGGAGGGGGAATCGAACCCTGAGATCAGGTAGGTGTACTTGAACTTGTCACTGAAGGTAGAGAATCTGATGAAATCATAGAAATCGAGATGATCACCCACGGTAAGACTGCCGGTATTGCCTGAACTCCAGTTCAGATCATCTCTGCCGAGGGTAAGACTGATCTGATCGAACCCCATACCGATCACCGCCCGCTCGGGGAAGTTCAGATCCACCTGATCAACCAGATCCTCACTAAAGGGGAAGTTCGTGTTCACCAGGGGGCTGAAGATCTCGGAGGTGTCCGTGATATCTTCTGCATTGTTGTAGGTGATACGGGTCTTGAGGATGGCAAAGTCCGTCTGGTTGTAGATATAGTCGGTCATGAACAGCTCTATGGGGATTCCCACCAGAGGGCTTCGATGGTCATAGTCATAGAACCAGTCGGTATCAAGGCGGTAATCATCCTCATTGGTGTGGGTATAGACCTCGAAGGCAGGGACGAACCCTATCGATCCCTGCACACTGGAAGCACTCATGTCGGGAGTATCGAGTGCCTGCAGCAGCTGGGCATGGAGCTCCTTTCCCTGCCGGCTCAGTTGATCCTTCGGCAGGTAGTGCAGCATGTGAGAGAGTTCTGCAGCAGAGTAGGGCCCGCTCGAAGAGGGAGGGGCCATCTGTGCCTGGGCATAGAGGGTCCTGATCCCCTCATAGATCGGGGAATCTACCGGGTATACCTTCTGCATGTTCTCCGGGAACACAGAGAGACTCCCGGCTATCAGTATTATCATCGTCATCGTGAACAATCGTCTCATAGTAACCTCTTTGTAACAGTCATAGTGAATAGGAAACGCCCAGAGTGCACTGCACATCATGGACAGGGTCTGCGATATCATGGCCCTTGTTCCTCACAGCCTTCCAGCTGAGCGAGCCGAACAGAGTAAGCTCATGATTGCCGAAGGAGGTGAACGCATGGGTCGGGACTGTATAGGAACCTGAAGCGGTGAGGGTGAAGGTAGCCTCCGGGATACCGGTAGGGGATGTTGCCTCCGGCTCTGCAGGTGGGTAGTCCGCATCGAAGGGGGTAGCGCCGAGCAGGAGATACTCCATGGTGAGCGAGGCCTCTGCCCTGGAGAGATCATCCCACTGCAGCCCCCCTGCGATGACCACCGCATCCCCGCCTTCGGGGTAGCCCAGATAGGCATCGATATACTCCGTGCCTCCTGAGGGGTATTTGGCAGCGAACTGTACGATATAGTCGATACCGTCCCGTTGATAGAGCATGGGGTCGGTATAGACGAACTCTCCCCACAGCAGCAGTGTATCGGAAGGGGTGGCGATCAGGTACTCGAGCCCAGCCTGGATGCCCACTGCGTTGGGATTGGCTGCCGATTCCCCGATCACCTGCAGATCATCTACCCCGAACTGACCGTAGAGCACCAGAGCAGGGAGCAGCGACAGCTGCGCTTCGACCGTCAGGAAGGAGTTGGACCTGCCTGACATGAAGTACTGATGGTAGATCATGAACGGATTGATATAGCGCAGATTGAGCACATCATCCTCATACATCATCGATTCGGTGATCGCCAGATGCAGTCGCTCGAAGAGACTGAACTCGATACGATGGGCGATCAGGGAAGAGACCAGTGCAGTTCCTGAGTCTGTATCTGCAGGCGGGGGGAAGTCGATGATCGTGGTGGAGAACTTGTAGCGTTCATGCCACATGCGGAACTGCCAGAAGTCATGAAAGGGCAGGTGATCTGATACCAGCAGGTTCCCGGTATGACCGGGACCCCAAGAGAGTCTGTCCCTGCCCAGCTGGATGTTCCAGAACTCTCCTCCTGCGACCCCGACTGCCTTATAGGGCCAGAGAACATCGAGCTGGTAGAAATCATAGAGGAAGTTGTTCGAGAAGAGGTGTGCGTCATATACTCCTACAGGTTCATCTCTGCTCTCAAGCAGTCGCTGCATGAAGGTGATATCGATACGGCTGTAGAACAGGTCGAAGGAGGAGACCGCGAAGGGGATCTGCACGATCGGGGCACGGTCTACCCAGCGGTGCTCCCAGTCAGGTTCTTCAGTGAAATCTGCAGTGTTGGTATGCATATAGAGTTCGAAGGTATAGTCAAGAGAGCTCTCGATGGCTATCTCAGAGGAGACAGAGAATGCAGGCTCTGCCGACAGGGTCCGGAGTATCACGGATCGAAGCTGCTCAAGGGCAGCAGATGTCACTGTCGTATGCTCATGAGCATATGTGACCATCTGTTCTAGCTCTCCGGCTGTCCAGGGACCTGTGGTACTCACAGGAGCGAGAGATGAGAGCATATAGAGATTCTGGATCTGTCTGAACACCGGATCATCGGTGTCAAAGAGCCTCTGCAGGGGTTGAGCCCCAAGGGCAGCAGCGCACAGGAAGAACAGCAGCAGAAGACGTGTAAACCTGATCATAGTGAAAACCCTTCATGTCCGATAGTATGGACCTTGATGATAGCGTGTATCGTATCATATACATCAGGAAATATGCAGTTTTATTCAAGTTATATTCAATATTCTGCTGATCATATACACGTTCATGTACTATAGCTATATGATACCATGGAGGCAGCGGCCATGAAAGAAGCTGGCCGGTAGAACCTGAGAAACTCTTCGAGCAGGTGCACGAGGGCTGCAGGTGGGGGTGGGGAGGTGTTCTCAAGGGGGGTGCAATGGTGCGTTCTCATAGTGGAGGGGAAGCGCTGTGGCCGGCAGTATCGGTCCCACAGTGGGGAACGTTCCCTGATCTGAGCCTTCTGAGAAACTGATGCAAAGACTCAAGCACCCGGAAGTGCTCAAGTCCTCGTCTTGAGGGTCTTTCGTTCTGTTATCTGTTGTAGATGACAGGAGTCTTATAGACCCACTGCTGCCATAACGCATCATCGGTCGCCAGTTCAGCCATAAAATGGCCTACGTTGATCCTGCTGGTCTTTCCTGCATTGAATACCGGGCTTCTTTCCGGTGATCCGACGACTTCATAGGGACTTTCTGCATCACGATCTATCAATGTATCAGGACGTACTGCTACCCACGCGATGCCGGCATCTTGAGTGCCGATCTCATGGATCAGCAGATTCGCTGCCAGCATATTATCACGATGGGGGGGCAGCAGCCGCATGAGCAGAGAGTAGACGATCCGTTCACCGAAAGAACTCTTCTCTCCTGCTGCTGTGTTCGTATACGCGGTAGTGCTCATGAGTATGAGCTTGATGGTGCTGGATGCAGGGTCTTCGACTGCTTCCTTGATGCTTCGCATCGCATCAACGACGAGATTCCGTGGTTCTCCGAACATCCCCTTGAAGGATATGGTGTGACCAAGACATGATATGATGAGATCACAACCGCTCATGAGATCGCTCATCTCCTGTCGATCCAGTTCATTGATGTTGCCCGTGATCGTCTCGACCAAGGGGTTCTCACGTATGTCGACACAGATGGTCGCACGTTCTCGTATCAGGATCCTCGCAGGGACAGATCTCCTGATCAACTGCTTGACCACCTGTGTCCCGGTGGAGCCACTTGCTCCGAGTACCAGTACCTTCATAGATCACCTCTCTAGTGTTTGGGCAGCATCAGCTCACGTACGGTCTGGGCATACCTCAGGGTTCGATATATCATGTGCTCCTGTGCGTTCTGGATGAGATCTGTCATGATGACTCCTCATACAGATGCTTCTATACCCATGCTATCACAGAATCTGCTGGGAACATCGGTGTATATCAGCTGAATGTCAGATTTGTCATATGTTTAACGGGAATCTCATATATCGGGAACACCATAAGCCGTAGTACAGTGAATCAACAATAAAACGGAGGACGTGTATGAAAAAGACCGTATTACTGCTGTTGATCGTACTGCTTCTGCTCCCTGTCGGCATCTTCGCCGGTGGACAGCAGGAGAGTGTCGATGAGAACAGCCCTATCACCCTTGAATTCTGGACTCATGAGGACCCGAACAGGGATGCCCTTGAGAACCGATATGTCGAAGAGTTCATGGCAGCGAACCCCGGTGTCACCATCAACCGTGTGACCCATTCATCCAAGAAGATCTTCGAGCTGGTGCTCACTGCCTTCGCAGCGAATGCCGGACCCGATATCTTCAACATGCAGATCGAACAGGCCTATTCGTACATCATCAACGAACGGGTAGCCCCGGTCGATTATGATGCGATCGGGTACACAGGTGCTCAGGAGATGATGGATCAGTACATAGACGGTTCCATGGACTCTGTCTACATGAACGGAGAAGTCTACGGTATCCCCCTGGAACTCAACAACTGGGCAATCTATGTCAACAAGAGGGTCTTTGCCGATGCAGGACTCGATGCTGAAAAGGATTATCCCAGAACCTGGGAAGAGATGGCTGACATCTCAGAGAAACTGGTCCTTCGCAACGGCGAGATCATCACACGACGTGGATTCGATTTCAGGTACCCGTACTACTTGATCTCCATGGTCCCGATGGTCGAACAGCTTGGCGGACAACTGGTCAGCGATGACGGGAAGACTGCGATCATCAATGACAATGCATGGATCGAATTCCTTACCTTCATGCAGGAGTGGGGCCCGAACGGCAGGAACCTCGGCTCACCGACGTACAACAACGCACGAAAACTCTTTAACATGGACAACAATGACATGGCTATGTGTCTTTCCGGACTGTATCAGGCAGCAAGGATCCGAAGTGATAACCAGGAATTCTATGATAGCGGTGACTGGATGGTGATCCCCTTCCCGACGTTCGAGAACGCAGTGAAAGATGTAGCGAACACCTTCTATGGTCAGTACTACATGGTGAATGCACAGAACACCGATCGAGAGATCGAGATGGCCTGGAAGTTCACCAAATACATGATGGATCACGATGAAGAGTACCTCAAGGCAGTCAACATCGTACCACCTACCAAGAGCCTGATGGCTTCTGAGACCTTCAAGAACATGCCGTACTCACAGGTCTTCGTTGACGACCTTGCTCGTGCAGAGGTGGTCTACACCGCTGAGAACGGCGCGAAGATGGAAGAACTGGTCAAAGAGGCAGTCGAATCTGTCATGCTCTCGGGGATCTCTCCGGTACAGGCACACGCGACACTCAAAGCCAAAGCTCAGGAACTCCTGGACGAGATGTAACACATGCAGCAGGGCCCCGGGCAGCAGTCCGGTGCTCTGCATCAGAGGATTTTTGTTATGACGAAAAAAAAGAACAGACCGGGCAGGATCGACAGGAAGCTGGCACGATGGGGACTGATCTTCGTGGCCCCTTCCATCGCCTTCTTCTCGGTATTCAGCTTCTATCCGATCGGAATGGCCTTCTACACGAGCCTGTTCAAGAAGAATCTGCTGTCACTGAAGCGACCTGATTTCATCGGGTTGAAGAACTATATCTATCTGTTCGGCTCCTCGGACTTCTGGAACTCGGTAGAGGCGACGTTCGTATTCGCTCTGGGGACCTTCCTTCCCCTGCTGATCGCCAGTCTCATGCTGGCCGCCTTCATCATGAGCATCTCCAAGGCCAGACGATTCTTTCAGATGGCCTACTACTCACCGGCGGTGATCTCCTCGGTGGTATCAGCGGCGATCTGGCTGCTGATCTTCGACCCCAGAGGGCTGGGGAACCAGTGGGTCAATGCCATCCTGCAGACTCCCGGGATCGATAACCGATGGCTCGCTGACAGCACCATGGTGCGCCTGTCTACGATGATCGTCTATTTCTGGAAGTATATCGGGTACTTCGTCATCATCTTCATCTCCGGGCTGGCGAACATACCCCGTTCGATGTATGAGGCAGCCGAGATCGATGGGGCTACCGGTTGGGCGGTCTTCTGGAAGATCACCTTCCCGCTGCTGAAGCCGACGGTGGTACTGGTCTCCATCATGAGTATGCTCCAGTGTCTCAAGACATTCTCTACGCAGTACCTGTTCACCCAGTCAGGAGCTCCTCAGGGACCGATCAATGTGATCACCCTGAATATCTACAACACCGGTATACGGGATTTCCGTATCGGCAGAGCCAGTGCCATGAGCATCATCCTCTTTTCCATCATGCTCTTCTTCACCTGGCTGCAGTTCCGGACTTCCAAATCAGATGAAGTAAACTACTAGGAGAGGGTCCCTGTCATGAATAGTCACATAACCACCGGTGATAGGCTGGTCAAATCACTCATATATGCGGTACTCATCCTCTTTGTCATCTTCACCGTAGCTCCTCTGGTCTTCATGATCACCGCTTCGATGATGCCGGCAAAGGATATCGTGAAGATGCCCTACCGCTGGATCCCCGAATCCTTCCACTGGCCGAACTTCTATAAGGCCATCGCAGGGAACGATGGGCGCTTCATGTTCCCGAGGAACATCCTCAACTCCCTGATCGTAGCAAGTTCGGTCACCGTGACCACGGTGCTCCTGGCCTGCATGACCGGCTATGGACTCGCGAAGTTCAGATTCCGCGGGAGGACGTTCGTGTTCATGATGATCATGGCGACCATGATGATCCCGTTCGAAGCCATCATGATCCCGCTCTATCTGGTGACCACCAAGATAGGTCTGCAGAACAGCTACGGGGGACTGATCGTCCCGTTCATGGTCAATGCCTTCGGGGTCTTCATGATGCGCCAGTATCTGGTGACCTTCCCCGATGAGTTCATAGAAGCTGCACGGATCGACGGCATGCATGAGATGAGGATCTTCTGGTCCATCATCTTCCCGAACAGTGCCCCCACCATCGCGACATTGTCGATCCTGGCCTTCAGGGCACAATGGGACAATCTGCTGTGGCCGCTGCTGGTGGTGCAGTCGGAGAAGATGAAGACCATCCCGCTGTATATCGTGAAGTTCACTGCAGAGAAACACAGCGATGAGGGAGCGATGATGGCAGTAGCCCTTCTTGCGAGCATACCCATGTTCATCCTCTTCTTCGCACTCTCTGAGTACTTCATCGGCGGTTCGGCAGTCTTCTCCTCCCGAAAGGGGTGAGAACATCTCCGTGCTGACAGTCCTGTCAGCACGGAGTACCGTCTTTAATCACCCTTATCCCTTATCCCTTCAGGGGGCTGCTCCCCATTCTGGTACTGACTCGGCAGGATACCGAAATGCTTCTTGAATATACTGCTGAAGTAGCTCATATCACGGAAACCTGTCTGATAGGCTATCTCGTTCACTCTCCTGCTCTGGTCCTGCAGCATCTCCATGGCTCTGTGCAGCCTGGTGTTCCTCAGATACTCCACATACGAATAGCCGGTCTTCTGCTTGAACAGCCGGGAGAGGTAACTCTCGGTGATACCGATCGACTCTGCGATCTCACCTAGCGATACATCGGATGCATACTGCTCCTTGATGTAGGTGACTGCCTGTTCGACATAGAAGTCCTGTTTGTCTCCTTCGAGCCTCCTGACATATTCGGAGAACCGGGGATGTGCTGTCTTCTGCTGCTTCAGCAGTTGTGTGATCTTTTTCAGTGATGCATAGAACTCCTCATCATCCACCGGCTTCAGGATATAATCCTGGACTCCCAGCCGTATGGCCTTCTTCGCATAGGCAAAGTCACTATAGCCTGAGAGGATGATCGCTGCGCGGGGAATGGCCTTCTCCAGCATGGCTATCCCATCCTGTCCGGGCATCCTGATGTCGGTGATCACGATGTCAGGTGCCAGGGATCGGATCAGCTGTTCTCCCTCGAGGCCGTTCTCGGCTACGGCGATCACCTCACACCCGAATCGCTCCCAGGGTGTGGTCAACCTGATCTCTTCACGGATCAGCTTCTCATCTTCTACGATCAGTACGGTATGTCTCATGATTCGATCTCCAAAGCAGGGTTCAGGTGTATGGTGACGGTAGTGTACTCCTCAGTGCACGAGCAGGAGAGGCCGGACCCCTCTCCATAGTGGAGTCTCAGCCTGGTGTGCACGTTGTGCAGTCCGACTCCCTTCGTCCCGTCGAGGGACTGCTCCCAGAGTGTCCGGCTCATCGCAGCCCCGTTGTCGATCACCGAGATCTCCCCTGATTCGAGCTTCCCGGTGATCAGGATCCTCTTCTCCCCGGTCAGTCCTTCGAGTCCGTGGATGACCGAGTTCTCGACGATGGGCTGGATGATCAGTCGCGGGACGGGGCAGGGGTACAGCGCCTGATCGACCTGGATCTCCCAGGTGAAGGACTCGCCATAGCGGATCTTCTGGATCTGCAGATAGGCTTCGACGAGCTGCAGGCTCTTACCGATGGTCGTGAACTCATCCTCGGCATCGATGGAATCACGCAGCAGCTTACCCAGCTGCGTCACGATCGTCGTGATGCTCTCGATACCTTCGAGTTTGGCGATGGCCTTCACCGTATTGAGCGTGTTATAGAGGAAATGGGGGTTCATCTGTGACTGGAGAGCCTTGCGTTCAGCGGTACGAAGGGCCTGCTCACGGGCGACCCGTGCGGCAAGGAGCGATCGGATCCGGGTGCTCATCTCATTGAACCCATGGAACAGGATCTCGAACTCATCCTCGTTGAAACTCTCCACCTGGACACTCAGATCTCCCTCCTCCATCCGCTTCATCGCGCCGACGAGCGTCGATACCGGCCGGGTGATGTTCTTCGCGAGTGCGTAGGCCATGAGTGAGGAGAGGATCAGTCCCACGACGGAGATGATCAGGACCATGCGGATGAGGAACGAGAGGTTCTCGGTGACCGTCCCGATCGTCAGAGTGGCAGCGAGGGAGAGCTCATCGGGGTAGAGGGAGGCATAGGCTATGAGCTTGTTGTCATCGATCATCACCCCTGAGGATCCTCTGGGGATCTTCCAGCCGAGCCCTGAGAAGTTCCCGGCTTCTCCCTCTCTGAAGAGACTGACGAACTTGTAGTTGATGTTATCGAGCAGATAGATGTTGCTGAAGAACCCTGCATTGATCACTTCCAGCTCCTCGATGATCGGTTCCAGATTAAGATCGGCGATGATGAATCCCTGCTGTCCCTGTGCCCCCTCGAGTTGCCTGAACAGGGAGATCGCTACCCGGTCCCCACGCTGATTGATGAAGCTGTCCACCATGGGAAAGACCTCCCGGTCTCCTTTGAGTTTGAGATAGGTGCTCAGAGACTGCTCCGAGGAGTTGGGGTCATAGATCGGCGGCAGTACATGCGTGGAGTAGCTGCGTCTGCCGTTGAGATTGAGGAAGTGGAGCGATACATGGTCGATCTTCCCTGAGATGTTCTTGTAGAGCTCCTGGTAGAGCAGGGACAACTGCTCTCCTTCCGGTCGTTCAGGACCGAAGAGCGCCGAAGTGATCCGTTCGTTCTTCGCAAGATGTCCGGTCGCTTCCCGGTAGCCTGTGATGGTCGTGTTCACCGTGTTGACCAGCAGCTCTATCCGTCCTGCTGACTGGGTACGGTAGGTGTCATTGAGCATCCTGGTGGAGAAGAGCATGGAGAACAGTCCCAGCAGCAGTACCTGGATCAACCCGGTCAGCAGGAGGGACAGGAAGATATGGATGAGGAAGCGTCTGGAGAACCTTGGTCTGTGCATCGATTCGGTATTCCTGTGGTATGAGATCGAAGAGTGTGCTGCCTCATCTCAGCTGGAGGGTCCGGTACGTACTCATGCTGCAGCTGATGCAGTTCTCCTTCAGGCATTCTATCGTATTCACTGTGAGAAAGCTACCGGGAGGCTGCGGATCTTCAGAGAATCCTGCCGTCCTGCTGTGGTGATTTTCATTGGAGAAAACCCGGATACACCGTATGATACAGTCATACGGTACCCTACCGATGGCAGGAGGATGAACGATATGGAAGATGGGAATACCGGGAGCCTGGGGCCCCGTCGTGCACCGGTGCACAGGGCGATCACGATGGCTGTGCTGATACCTGCGGGAATGGTCTTCGTGCGGCTGGTCCTGGCATTCATCTGGCAGGGACTGACTGCGATACTCTTCTTCAGTGAGGCACCTTCTCCCATGGAAGCTGCTGCCCCCTGGTGGCCGGTCTACGGTACCCTCATCGATGCAAGAGCGCTCCTGCTGATCCTGTTCCTGATCAGAAGAGAGCGGGTGAGTCTGAGTGAACTGCTGAAGTTCGATGCGGAGCGATTCACGAGCGATGTGCTGCGCGGGCTGCTCGCGATCCTCTGGGTCTTCCCTGTTGCGATGGCCGGCATCATCGGAAGCAGCCTGCTGTTCTTCGGGACCTATGAGCCCCCTTCGGTCTATTACCCCCTTCCTATCTGGGCTTCTCTCTACAGTCTACTGATCTTCCCGCTCCTCTGGGCAGTCGTGGAGCAGGGGACCTACCAGGGGTATGCCCTGGTCCGGCTTGAGACCCTGCTGCCGAACCGCGTGTCTGCAGTGGCGCTGGTGGTGAGCGGATGGGCCCTGCAGCATCTTGCACTGCCGTTCATCCCGAATCTGGACTATCTGCTCTTTCGCACCTGCTCGTTCATCCCTCTGGCGATCCTCATGACGCTGGTCTTTCTCCGGACCCGACGACTGATCCCGCTGATCATCGCGCACTGGGCTGTCGATATGCTCGGGGTCTTCACCGGTATGATCCTGCCGCTGCTGCTGAAGCAGTGACAGGACCCTCGCTGTCACAGCATGTACTTGCAGTCTGCGCTGTAGGTGGGGTAGGCCCAGGGGAGGTCCTTCAGGACGGATGCCGGGATCTGCTGCCGCAGTGCCAGGGCAAAGAGATTGATCAGCTCCCCGGCATGGGGACCGATCAGCTGGGCTCCGAGGATCAGATCGCTCGCTGAATCGATGATCACCTCGTACTGCATCAGGTGTTCGTCGAGCCGTCGGTAGTTCGGCCAGCCGCTGCCGTCTCCCCGCTGTATCCGCACGGCTCTGCCTGCATGCTGTGCCGCCTCTGCGCTCATGCCGACATGTGCCATCTGGGGATAGGTGAACACCACTGAGGGGATCCGGTCGTACTGCACCTCTGTGCTCTGAGCCCTGAGCATGTTCGCAGCGGCAGCCTGTGCCTCCATGTCACTCACCGGTGAGAGCTGCAGCGATGCGACACAGTCCCCGGCTGCATAGATGCCGTTCACAGAACTCTGCATCCAGGTATCGGTGATGATGCCCCGGGCACTCTGTCTGACACCGATCGCCTCGAGTCCCAGATCAGCGGTATCGGGGACTCGTCCGATAGCCGCCATGACGAACTGCGCCCCGAACTCCCCGTGCTCTGCGGTCTTCACGACATACGATCCTCCCTCCTGCGTGATGGCAGTGACATCGACACCGGTGATCATGGTGATGTGGTGCTCTGCTCCCGCGATGCGCATGGGGTCTGTCAGGGAAGCGGGGAACTGGGGGAGGATCGTATCTCCCTTCTGCAGGATCGTGACCTGTTTTCCCATCAGGCCTGCGATGAAGGCGAACTCCAGAGAGATATAGCCGCCGCCGATGAAGATGAGGGAGTCAGGCAGCTGCTCGAGTTCCAGGAAGTCATCACTGACTGCAGGGATGATGCTGTCAGGAAGCACCAGTTCTCTCGGATGGCTTCCTGTGGCGATGAGGATCTGATCGGCAGTGATGACCTTCTGTTCATCGATGATCACCGATCTGCTGGTGAGAAATCGGGCCGTCCCGCTGAAGGTGTCGATACCCTGTGATGCAAGCGACTGCCGTGTCCCCTCAGGTATCGCATCGGTGAAGCTGTGTTTGAATCGCTGCAGTGCCTCCCACTGGATCTTTGCAGGCTGGCTGAAGCTCGAGCCGACCAGTGCTTCAGTCTCTGCGGCGAGGTGGGTGTGGACTACCAGATACTTCTTCGGCTGGCAGCCGCGCAGGGCACAGGTGCCCCCGTAGGGTCGCTTGTCGATGATCGCCACGCTCTTACCCGCGTCGGCGAGGATCCCGGCTGCAGTACTCCCTGCAGTCCCGGTCCCGATGATGATGACATCGTACTGGTTCGCTGTGTCCATGGATCGTCCTCCCGTATCTGGTCATGTGTGATACGATCAGTGTAGGGCCCCGGCAGAGGGAAGTAAAGGGAAAGCAGGCTACTCAAGGTATCCACCGGAGGGGCAGGGGAGTCTCTGACAGTCCTTCTGCTGCATGTGCAGCGATGAGTATCCGGGCTAGCTGGGAGTGATCCAGCGACACCAGAGGTCTGTCCTGCTGTCGGCCCTCCCGCTCTCGTCAGTATCTCATTGACAGGAGCTGATAGCCATGCTACCTTCTGGTTGGTTGAATTGATAAACTAACTGAGTATAGGCAGGGCAGGGGTCCCTGCTGGAGGGGGGGGCGATGGTCCTGTACATCCCATCCCATCAGCCGCTCGATCGAAACGGGGAGGGCTACACATGAGACTGGCACATGAGAAAGAGACTTCTGTTAACAACTTCCGGGTACTGAAGAGAGCAGCTGTGCTGCTCATCCTCTGCTTCGCGCTGCAGGGGATCACTGCACAGGTGCAGGACGGTGACTCTGATGCGAACCACATAGAGATCGTGCAGGATACGCAGGGCTACCGGCTCCTTGCTGATGGGGAACCCTTCGAGGTGAAGGGGGTGGTCTGGTCCTATACTCCCATAGGGGAGAACTATACCTATGATCTGTGGTCACAGCCCGATGAGTTCATCAGGAGGACCATCGATACCGATGCGCAGCTCATGAGAGCTGCCGGGGTCACTACGATCAGAGTGTTCTCTCTGGTCCCCCCGCGGTGGATCACCTATCTCTACCGGAAGTACGGTATCTACACCGTGGTCAATGACCTCTTCGGCAGATACGGCGTATCGATAGGGGGGACCTGGTATCCTCAGACGGACTATTCGGACTCCCGGGTACGAAAGGCCCTCAAAGCGGAGGCCCTGAAGGTCGTTGAGACCTACAGGGATGTCCCGGGAGTCCTGATGTTCCTCTTCGGGAATGAGAACAACTATGGACTGGAGTGGGATTCAGGCCAGATAGCGGATCTGCCGGTCGGGCAGCAGATGGCAGCTAGAGCACGCTATCTGTATACCCTGTATGAGGAAGTGATCTCAGAGGCACGAGGGATCGATCCGAATCATCCCATGGGGCTGGTCAACGGTGATATACAGTATATCGATCTGATACAGGAGCTGGTACCGAGTCTGCAGCTCCTGGGAGTCAATGTCTATCGGGGGGCACGCTCCGGTGTTCCCTTCTACCGGAGGATCAGCTCTCTGGGAATACCCTTCATCTATAGCGAGTTCGGAGCCGACGCCTTCAACGTGCGTACCGGAGCAGAGGATCAGTACCATCAGGCACAGCTGATCCTCTCGCAGTGGGAAGAGCTCTATGAGCACAGCTATGGGAAAGACGGGTATGCTTCTGCGCTCGGGGGCTATGTCTTCGAGTGGATGGATGAGTGGTGGAAGCATGGACAGGAGTACCGCCTCGATAGCCACGATACTGCAGGGTCCTGGAGTAACAATGCCTATGCCTTCGATGCAGGTACCGGTCGCAACAATATGAATGAAGAGTGGTTCGGGATCGTAGCTGTGTTTAGTCAACCGGAATTCCCTAAAAAAATCATTTACTTTTCCCGATTATTATCATGGGACTTTCCCGGGAATAATCAGCAGGCTACAACGTAGCCTGCGACCTTCTGCACAATCAGATTACTACTGTTCTCGGGA
>JAIPFY010000073.1 GCA_021736385.1 Spirochaetia bacterium
GTCTAAAGATGGTGGTAACAAATAGGAAGTATCACGATCAACTGGTTTGAATATCTGTCTCATCTTATGCACCTTTCTTGCTGTGTATCTATTCCCGAACTCTATCATATTTTTAGAGAAAAGTCCGACAGACTCCTAGTCGCTCTCCTGCTCATCCTGTTTGCTCTGAGTCCCTGCATGCTCACAGCAGCTGGACCGAGGGTCTCCGACTGGCAGTTCTCTCTGGCACTCTCACAAGAGGGGTTCTCTGCCTCCGAGCTGTTCTGCGATCAGTCATACATCGGTCTCAGTGCCTCATGGGAACCGATCCAGCGGGAACGTATCGACCCCCGGATAACCGCCGGGTTCCTCTACAGCGGTTCTGCTGCTGCCCCCTCTGCTCTGGTCGGTCATCTCGGGATAGGGATAGAGCCTGTGTGCTGGAGTGCTCACTCCTTCTCTTCCTTCCTGCGCAGGCCGTTTCAGATCATTCCGCTCATCGAATGTGATCTGCTGCTGCCGTTTTCAGGATCAGAGGATCTCACGTATCGAATCCATATAGCTCCGCTGCGGCTCTTCTTCGGATACGGGTATGTGAGTCTGCTTGAGCCGATGGTGCTCATCGATTCAGACCGTTCACTCACCGGCTGGGGTGTGTGTCTGTTCTCATTCTCGAACTATGTCCGTTAGGGGGCTTCTGTCATGAACTTCCAGCGTATGACCAATATTATGATCGCAGTACTGATGATCACCCTCCCGGCTACCCTCACAGCAGGGGAGTCTTCCCTGCTGCTGGGCACCTGGTCCTTCATCGGAGACCCTGTTGATCACTCACCCGGGACCTATGGTGTCCTTGGACTCACGAATGGTGTCTCAGACCGTCTGGAGGTCTCGACCTTCATGCTGCTTCAGATGACTCCCGAACTGCTCTCTGGGGTCCACCTGGGCTCCGGCCTCGGGTTCTCGCTGCTCTCTCCGCGTTCGGCTGCTGCTCCAGATACCACCTCCTATGTCTCGGCCTATGTCGATACGGGGGTACTCATCGATCTGCAAGAAGCCTCACGTGCAGGGTTCTCCATGGATGAGAGGTGGGTCTCCCTCTATGTTCGACTGACCCCCCTGGCCCTCGGCACCATGGACTACGGGGGCAGGGAGAAGCTCGGTTCCTTCGGTCTGCTCTATACCCCGGGCGAGAAGAGCTTCGGGTTCTTCTGGAACCCCATACTCTACGATTATTATCTCTGATGTCTCATCAGATCGTGGACCTGTGAGCATCACGGCAGAGCTCCTGCAGCCATGGAGCTGTGAATCAGAACCCGCGATATGGGCATGCTCAAGGAAGATCCAGAAGAGACGTGCCAGCACATTCTATTCACAGAGGCATATCAGAAGTCGCTCTCTCTTCAGGTATATCCTCCAGTGAGTCTTTTACGCTTGAATAATGAACATAAGTTCATTATAATACCTTACAAAGATTATAAGAGATTCCATTGGAATAGAGGAGAACAGTCATGGATACCTATGAGATCGCGGTTATCGGGGGCGGTCCTGCCGCAATCACCCTGGCGAAGATACTGGGAAAGAAGAAGAGGATAGCAGTCATACGACCGGAAGACCATTCGATGATCTACTGTGCGATGCCGTATGCGATAGAGGGATTGATCAGTGTCGAGAAGACCTTGAAGAAAGATACGCTGGTGACCGATGCGGGAGCAGATCTGATCAGAGCTGTGGTCGAACAGATCGACCTGGAGAACAAGAGACTGCTCCTTTCTGATTCGCGTACGATAACCTATGAGAAGCTGGTTCTCGCAACAGGGGCTGAACCCTTCATCCCGCCCATTCCCGGGACTGCTCTGATGGGTGTTACCGGGTTCAAGACCGAGAACGACCTTTCTGCGATCAAGAAGTTCATTACCATGGGACTGAAGAAGGCTGTTGTCGTCGGTGCCGGGGCGATCGGTATAGAACTTGCGCAGGCTCTCAAAGAATCAGGCCTGCAGGTGGATCTGGTGGATCTGGGATCATCGGTGCTGCCGAATCTCGTCGATCGTGAGATGACCGATGAGCTCGAAGGAGAGATCCTCCGGATGGGGATCGATCTGCACCTCGGTGCGAAGGTCGTATCACTCGAGGGCAGTACCTGGGTCGAACGGGTCTCTCTCGATAACGGCAGGGTGATCCATTTCGATCAGAACGATGAATGCACCGAACCTGAGGGACTCACGCATGACGGGATCGTCATCTTCGCAGCGGGGATGAAACCCTCTGTCGAACTGGTGAGAGGCAGTGCCATCGCTCTGGGAAAAGATGGGATCATCGTCAATGATGTGATGGAGACCTCTGAGAAGGATATCTATGCCGTCGGGGACTGTACACAGTATCTGAGCGGTATCACCGGCAGGGTCTCACCGGGGAAACTCGCTACGAACGCTGTACCCATGGCAAAGATCCTCGGGCTGCATCTGCTCGGTCAGGGCAGGACCTACCCCGGGTTCTACAACGGTGCGGCGACGAAGGTGGGGAACTTCTTCGTCGGTGGTACCGGACTGTCAGAGCGGATCGCACGACAGGAGGGATACGAGGTGGTGACCGGCTTCAGTGAAGTCACTACGCAGTTCCCGATCATGCCGGAGGCAAAGCGCCTGAAGGTGAAGCTGGTCGCTGATGCCGCAAGCGGTCGTCTCCTCGGCGCACAGATCGTCAGTGGAGAACCTGTCACCGGAAGGATAGATCTGCTGACCTTCGCGATCCAGAAAGAGACCTCCGTCCGTGAACTGACAGATCTGAGTTACTCATCACAGCCGTATCAATCGTTCTATCCGGCAGCCAACGGGGTGGTCCTCGCTGCAGAGGATGTGCTTCGGCAGCTCTCCTGATCCAACGCCCTGCACATCTGTGCAGGGCTGCGTGCGCATTCACCTGGAAAATCTCTCCGTGACCACCGGAGGGGAGAAGCCAGCATGAGAAGAATATGCTATACATGATAGATAGAAAGAGATTTTCTGGAGTGTAGTGATGAACAGCGAGGTCTTCTTCAGTCTGGTGAACAATCTGTCTCTGCTGCTGGTTCTCGGGTTCCTCTATGAACTGATGTATCCCGGGTTCTCCAGTAAGCCCTCCCGCGTGCGGCAGCTCCTGATCGGTGGTGCTCTCGGGGGGATCGGCATGGTCATCATGATGATCCCCTGGGAGTTCACTTCCGGGATCACCTTCGATACCAGATCCATCCTTCTGGGGATCTCAGGTCTCTTCTTCGGTACGGTCCCCACGCTCATCGCCATGTTCGCTACCGGACTCTTGAGGATCTTTCAGGGAGGGAGCGGGACGCTCACCGGGCTGCTGGTCATCTGCAGTTCTGGATCCCTGGGACTGCTCTGGAGGAGGGCTGCCCGGACCCGACCGGAGGCTCTGAGTCTGCAGGGCCTCTATCTGCTGGGGATCCTGATCCATATCGTCATGCTGCTGCTGATGTTCACGCTTCCGCTTCCTGTAGCGACCTCGCTTCTGAGAGTCCTGACCCTCCCGGTACTCATCATCTATCCTCTTGGTACTGCCCTGCTCGGCAGACTGCTCCACGGCAGGCTGCAGCAGAACCTGCTTGCCCACCAGCTGCAGGCAAGCAGGGAACGTATGCTGGTGACACTGCGGAGTATCGGTGAGGGAGTCATCACTACCGATGAACAGGGGAACATCCAGCTGATCAACCCTGTTGCTGAACAGCTGACAGGTTGGAAGCAGCGAGATGCTGCGGGTAAGCCCTTAGTGACGGTACTGCATATGGTAGATGAACAGACCCGTGAGCGCTATACCGACAGGTTCCGCAGGGTGATCGAGCACGGGGTGTTCGATGCCCCGGCAGAACTTTCGATCGTGAGAGCCCTTGACGGGAGCGAGAGACTGATCGCAGAGAGCTGCTCACCGATCAGGGACACCTCCGGTCAGATCGTGGGGATGGTGCTTGTCCTTCGGGATCAGACCGAGGCGAAGAACATGCAGGAGCGGATGCAGAGGAATGACAAACTTGAATCACTGGGGATCCTGGCAGGAGGTCTTGCCCATGACTTCAACAATCTGCTCGGGGGGATCTTCGGGTACATAGAGCTTGCCCATGAGATGAGTTCGGAGGATGCTGTTCAGTCCTTCCTCTCAAAAGCGATGGGAGTCTTCGATCGGGCAAAAGCCATCACCATGCAGCTGCTCACCTTCTCAAAAGGCGGGGCTCCTGTGCAGGAGAGTTTTCGTATCGAGCAGATCATACAGGAGAACACCGCGTTCATCCTCTCAGGAACAGACAAGACCGTCATCTATCATATCGCTGATGATCTGCTGCCGGGCTGGGGTGACAGGAATCAGATCGCACAGGTCATCGACAATCTGGTCATGAACGCACGTCAGGCGATGGCTTCCAACGGTCAGCTCACGATCACTGTCAGGAATGTCCCGAAGGATTGTATCCCATCGCTGCTTTCGACTGAGAGCTCCTACATCTCGGTAGCCTTCGAGGATACCGGAGTCGGTATCCCGAAAGAGCTGCTGACGAAGATCTTCGATCCGTTCTTCACGACGAAGGAACATGGTACCGGGCTGGGGCTGGCAACCTGCTACTCCATCATGGAAAAACACCATGGGATGCTCGATGTGAGCTCGACGGAGGGCAAGGGCAGTCGTTTCACGATCTATCTGCCTGCAGCGGTAGAACATCTTGATGCTGAGATCCACTCTCAGACTACACGCTTGTTCAGCGGCAGGGGGACGATACTGCTCCTCGAGGATGAAGAGCCCATGCGTGAAGTGCTCGAACAGATGCTCAGAGGGTTCGGTTTGGAAGTGCTATCAGCAGCTGATGGGGATGAGGCTGTCCGTTTTGCGCAGGAAGCACATGAGAGTGGACGATCGATCGCACTGGCGATCCTGGATCTGACAGTCCCGGGTGGACTGAGCGGGTATGACATCAGTGAGCGACTGAGCGAGCTGTTTCCCGGTCTGCCCCTGATCGCCTGCAGCGGCTATTCACACGATCCGATCATGGCACGTCCGAAGGACTTCGGTTTTCAGGGGAGTCTGCAGAAACCCTACCGGAAGCAGGACCTCATAGCGGTCCTCTCCCGGTATCTGGAGGGTTGAACTCTCACTCTCAGGCAGGTCCCATGATATAGTCGATCACATCCCGGGCAGTATAGGAGTCCCTGTGCTGCAGCAGTGTCCTGACACTGTCGAGGCAGGAACCGATGGTCACCAGAGCCTTCTCCACATAGCCGTTCTCATAGGCTGTAGGTTCACCTACCGTAGCATAGAGAGCGTTGCACAGGCACTGTTTTCGCTCAAGACCCTCGGAAGCGGTCCCTCCCTTGCTGAGAAAGCTCTCGATCCGTTCAGCTGGACAGCGATAGCCCAGAGACCCATCGTCTTTCTTATAGGGTTCACGCAGGTAGCCGAGGTTGCAGATGCGTTCCCGCTGAGAGTAGACTTCTGTCTCTGAGAGCGTCCCTGAGAGTTCCATCACCTTGAACGGGAATCCGGTAGGGGATGCGTCGATGTCAGTCCTGACTGACTCACGATGCTCCTGCACCTGCGTGCGTATCTGTGCTTTGAGCTCTTCGGTTATACCTGATTCCTCACAGACGGCAAACGGGGTGCCGACCTGAATACCTGCAGCCCCGACAGAGAGGGCCTCCTGCAGTCCTTCCGGGCTTCCATAGGAGCCTGCAAGCCAGAAGGGGATTCCCAGCTCCCTGAGTTTTTCCATGTCCAGCTCATCCCGTGCCCCGTAGACCGGTTCTCTTCGGTCGTTGAGGATCAGCTTGCCTCTTGGCGGTGCATTATGACCACCGGCACTCGGGCCCTCTATGATCAACCCGTCGATCGGTCCGTTGGACTTCTTGATCATGATCGAGGCGAGGAAGGTCGATGAGACGATGGGAAGGAACTTGGGTGTCTTCAGTGATGGTAGAGAGTCTCCGAAGAGCGCTCTCGGGTCGAACTTCGCAAAGAACTTCTCATCTTTACTGGCATTGTCGACAGCGATCGTCATATCAGCCGGTTCATTGTGAGAGAGCTTACGCAAGATGCCGGGGATCTCGATAGGGATCCCCGCTCCCATGATCACGTAATCTATACCGGCAAGCAGTGCCCCGTAGAGAGAAGAGAGGTTGGGAAGCTGGACCTTTTCCAGATAGTTCACGCCGACCGGTCCGTTGTGACCTTCTTTTGCCAGCCATGCTTCAGAGAAGTTGGCAGCGACGTTGAGTTCGTTCAGGGTATCATTCTGTGCCAGGGTGAATTGGGGGATCCGTGCATACAGATGTTTTCTGGCGATCCCGCCCGGTACGAAGTATTTGTGTATGATGCGTTGTGCAGCCTCCTGAAAGGGGAATGCCGCCAGAGCCCGTCGCATATGACCGCCGATGTCTCCATCCTGCAGTCTGCGTGCCAGCAGTCCGTCAAGGCCGATCCCTGAGATCACGCCCAACTGTCCTGCACTGGAGACAGCATGTGCCAGACGCCAGTTTGAAACACCTATTCCCATGCCGCCCTGTATTACTTGAGGGGTATTCATATGGTCTCCTCGCTAGTTTGTTATGGCAATAGTAGGATAATATGGGGATTTAGTAAATTGCTAAGTTGACAATATTCAGTAATATGTCAATTTAGACATGTTGTTACATTTATGTATAAGATCAGTAGAGGGGTCACGTACGGCAGCAGAAGTCATCAGGGTCATGACTCGTCAATGGTGAGATCAAGGAAGATGAGGAACGACTGTGCTTCTGGAAGGGAGAATCGTGCGTTGTGCAGTCTGTTGGTGAAGGGGTCGATGATGTAACCGGTCGCGGTCCTGAAATCTGCTTTCTCACAGGTGCAGGTGTTGAAGGTGACCTTCTCGAAGCGGGTGGATGAGAAGTCTGATTCGGTAAGATCGCAGCTGTAGAAATCACTCTCCAGTAGCGTACAAGATCGTATGGAGCTCTTTCTCATGCTCTTATCGGAGAAGATGACATGGGAGAGCCGGGAATCATGGAAGGCAGGGGAGAACCCGAAACTGCTGCAGTGGGTAAAATCCACCCCCATGAGGGTACAGGAACTGAAGGTCACCGTATCAAGGGTCACACGTACAAGATGCGTGAGAATGAACTGACAGTCCGAGAAGCTGCAGGACCTGAAGGCTGTATCGGTGATCACGGTCTCTGCGAACTTGCAGGAAGAGAAGGTGCATCCTTCGAAGGTGAGACCCTTCAGCTCCATATGCGAGAGATCTGTAGCGGAAAAGACCTCATCCTCATGGTAATCATCATTGAACAGCTGCTCGATCCCCTGTGTCTCCATGGTCCTGACTCCTGTAGTGTATCAGGTCCATGGTACCGTGCCGGAGGGGATGATGCCAAGGGATTTCAGGAAGGAACCAGCATGTTTCTCGATCAGCTGCTCTGGACCTGCTTTCTGCCCTGGGTGTAGACCAGTATCCCGTAGAGCATCAGGGCGGCTGCACCGACGATCACCGAACCGGTCCTCGTCCCGGTGAACACCGCAGCTTCAGTCCCCTGCAGCAGAGCCCTCAGCGGAGCATAGATGCGGTCACCGACCAGATGGGGGATGAGCAGCATGAAGGTGATCAGACCCAGAAGCAGTCCCTCATACCAGGTGATACGGGTTCTCATGTGCCAGAGGGTGAGGGATGCGAAGGCCAGCATGGCTGTGAGTGCGGTGATGAAGATCCAGGCTCCATACCAGAAGCTCGTGACCTCATGGAGGATAAGATCGGTATTGAAGATGAAGATGAACGGCAGGATCGCAGTCCTAATATCGTAGAGGAACCCCTGTACCCCGGTCTTGATCGGGGAGGCCTTTGCGATAGCTGCAGCCGCATAGGCTGCAAGACCCACCGGAGGAGTATCATCGGCAAGGATGCCGAAGAAGAAGACGAACAGGTGTGCGGCGATCAGGGGGAACATGATCCCGTTCTGAGCCCCGAGCTGTACGATGACCGGAGCGGTGAGGGCGGCCATCACGATATAGGTCGCTGTGGTAGGCAGGCCCATACCCAGGATGAGACTGGCGATCGCCGTGATGATCAGGATCAGGAAGAAGTGACCACCTGCCAGGAACTCGATAGCCTCGGTGATGATCCCCCCCAGTCCGAAGGTGACCACCCCCACGATGATACCGGCTGTCGCAACCGCGACCCCGATACCCATCATGTTCTTGCCTCCTGCGACGAAGGCATTCCAGATCTGGACGACTGACCGTTTGAGGGCTTCGGCATAGGAGCTCTGGTCACGGTGTGCACGAACCAGATTCTCGATCGGTATGAGCAGTCCCAGGATGATGATGGCCCTGAAGGCTGCAAGGGCAGGGGAGTGGCGAAGGACGATGAGTTCGAAGATGAGAACGATCAGGGGGATCATGAAGTGGATCCCCTTGAGGAATGTGGGCCAGAATACCGGAAGCTCCTCTTTCGGGATCCCTTTGAGTCCGAGTTTCGATGCCTCCAGATGGCTGATATACATCAGGGCTATATAGGAGATCACAGCAGGGATAGCCGCTGCCTTGATCACTTCGATATAGGCCATGTTACAGGTCTCTGCGATGATGAAGGCGGCAGCTCCCATGATCGGCGGCATCAGCTGTCCGTTGGTGCTGCAGGCTACCTCGACCGCACCTGCCTTATAGGCGGGATACCCGACCTTCTTCATGAGCGGTATGGTGAAGGTCCCGGTGGTGACCGTGTTGGCGATACTCGAACCGGATACCATGCCGGTGAGTCCGCTTGCCAGGATGGCTGCCTTTGCCGGGCCTCCCTTGAACCCGCCCAGGAGGCTGAAAGCCAGATCGACGAAATACTTGCCGGCTCCAGCGGTATTGAGCATGGCACCGAAGAGCACGAACAGGAAGACGATGTTCGCTGAGACGTTCAGCGGTACCCCGTAGATACCCTGGGTCGACATCGTCATCTTGCTGATGAACTTGGTGATGGAGACACTCTTGAAACTCAGGGCATCGGGCATTGATTGGGCAAAGAAGCTATAGAGGATGAAGCAGATCGCTACGATGGGCAGGGTGAGCCCCAGTGACCTTCGGGCAGCTTCGAGCAGCATGATCGTCAAGGAGATCCCGATGATGATATCACGGGGGAGGGGCAGTCCCTGTCTCATGCTGATCCCGTCGTAGTCTATGACGATGTAGAGTGCCAGAACAGCTGCTGTCCCTGCCAGGATAAGATCGAACAGCGTATAGGAGTCGGTCCGGCTGAAGTAGGCGAGCAGACGGCCTTTCGGTGTCCTTTTCATCAGCGGGTTACAGAGGAACACCAGCGAGATAGCGAATGCCAGGTGAATCGCCCTGATGATGGTGCTGTCAAGGAGGATCACCGAAGAGATCAGCATCTGAAAGAGTGACCAGGATACGGCGATGACCGGGACGATCCACCTGCTCCAGCCGACGGTCACATGTCGGGTCCCCCCTTCGGCATCCTCTGCGATCTTCTGTGCGAGCAGTATCTCTTCTTCGGTAGCATCCTGTTCCAGTTCTTCGATCAAAACGACCCCCTGATGTGTATATGGGTGAGACGGACCCTCTGGTAGTCACTCCTTCCAGAGGGTCAGATCCTTCGCAGTCGTACGCAGGTTATTTGAGACCGACTTCCTGATAGTACTTCATCGCACCGTCATGGATAGGTGCGGAAAGACCTGCAAGCAGGTCCTCCTTCTGCAGATTGGCATAGGCAGGATGCAGGGTCTTGAACTCCTCGAAGTTCTCGAACACTTCTCGGGTGATGGCATAGACGATCTCATCAGAGACCGCTGCAGAGGTACAGAGGGTCGCCTTCACGCCGAAGGTCTTCACATCCTGTGTATTGGAAGCATTGGGGTAGTCTTTGATGGCGATGACCGAATTAGCGTAGAAGGGCAGTTTTTCGATGAGCGCATCGACAGCCGGTCCGGTGATATCGACGAAATGTGCTTTCCTGGCTCCCGCGGTCGCCTCTTTGAAGGACCCGTTGGGGTGACCTACTGTATAGAAATAGGCATCGATCTGTCCATCCTGAAGGGCACTGGCAGATTCTGCCGCCTGCAGTCCCTGGGCATTGATATCGTTATCGACATCGATGCCGAATGCGCTGAATGCATCGATGGCATTCCCTCTCTGGCCTGATCCCGGGTTCCCGATGTTCACCACTTTCCCGATCAGGTCGGTGAAGGTCTCTATCTGGGCATCATCTGCAGCGAGCAGCGAGATGGACTCAGGATGGATGGAGAAGACGGCTCGAAGACCTTCCTGAGGCTTTCCCTCCCACTCATCGGTCCCATAGTAGGCCTGATACTGTCTGTCTGACTGGACGATACCGAACTCCAGGTCTCCGGACATGATCCCGTTCACGTTATAGACCGAGCCTCCGGTCGATTCCACCGTCACCTTGAGATTGTAGGTATCACTCTGGTTGTTCACCATCTTGCTGATAGCCCCCCCGGTCGGGTAGTAGACACCCGTCACACCGCCGGTCCCTATGGTGACGAACTGTCTGGCTGCCGGGGCAGCGCCATCAGAAGAAGCAGCCTGTTCAGGTTTTGAACAACCTGAGATCGTGAGAACAAGTACGAGACAAAGAAGCAGTACCAGATGCATCGAGCGTTTCATGAGTTCCTCCATAATGTGTTACAGATAGTACCTGTAGCTATGCAGTCTGCAGATCGTTCTGTAGAGTATATCTCTGCATAAAGAATGTATGTTTATACCAATAATATACGGTGTGGTGGATAATTGCAATAAATAAAAGCCCGCCCCTCAAGTGTGTGCACAGGGGCAGAGCTCTGCCGGTGATGACCGGTCTTTCGGATGAATGTCAGATCTCGTAGGGGGTATCGAGATAGGCCTTCTTGACCCACTGGAGGAAGAACTCCTGTCCATGACTCCTCCAGCTGTTCACCGGGTGGTCGATATCGAGATGCTTCGGAGGCTGCACATCACCCCTCTCACGTGCGAGGTCTCGGCGGTACTCTTCGATAAGACGGTCTGTGGGGTATTCCGGATGGCCCAGATGCATCATGAATTTGCCGTCGGTACTCTCGAAGATCGTATAGCCGGCCTCCTCTGAGAAGGCCAGGAGTCTGATGGTCCCACGGTCTCTCTGCTGCTCGAGTACCGCATCAGGGATCCCTGCATGTCTGCTCTGCGGACACCAGAACTGATCATCAAGGTCCCCGGTGATCGGGTGGTTCCTGTCTATATTCTTCGAAGGGTAGACTCCGAAGAGCTTCTGTTCGTAGGTGATCTTCTCGATCCCCAGGTACCTGGCCAAAGCAAGACCACCCCAGCAGATCCCCAGCGTCGTGGCAATATGGTCATGGGCATAGGTGAAGATCCTGTTGAGCTCATTCCAGTAGGTCACATCCTCAAAAGGGAGTTCTTCGACCGGAGCCCCGGTCACGATCAGCCCATCGAACCCGCGCTTCTCGATGGCCTGCTCGAAGGGGATATAGAAATCATCGATGTGCTGCTGATCGCTGCTGGTGTAGGAGTGGTCGCTCAATCGCAGCCATACCGGTTCGATCTGAATGATCGAACGGCCCAGGAGGAACAGGAGGTTGAACTCGTACTGTTCTGCCTGCGGCATGATGTTCAGGATACCGATACGCAGCGGTCGTATATCCTGATGGCGTGCATGTTCAGGAGTGATGCAGTGTACCCGGTGATCCCTGAGCTGCTGTTCTATGTGATAGTCCTTTGGTACGATGATAGCCATATGTGCTCCTAGATCCCCTGCAATGCCTGATCGAGGTCAGCAAGGATGTCCTCGATATGCTCGATCCCCACAGAGAGCCTGATCAGATCGGGAGTGATCCCCCCTGCAGCCTGCTGCTCTTCAGTCAGCTGTGCATGGGTGGTGGTTGCCGGATGGATGGCAAGGGTCTTCGCATCCCCGACATTGGCCAGATGCGAGATCAGTGAGAGATGATCGATGCATGAGGCACCTGCAGTCTTTCCGCCCTTCACCCCGAAGACCACCATGCCGCCGAAGCCCCCTTCGAGCTCCCTGTGTGCGACCTCGTATGAAGGGTCGTCTTCAAGACCCGGGTATCGTACCCATGAGACTTTGGGATGTCTCTGAAGGAACCGGGCGGTCTTCAGTGCGTTCTCGCAGTGTCTCTCCATCCGCAGGGCCAGCGTCTCGATCCCCTGCAGGAACATCCATGCATTGTCAGGTGAGATGCAGGCACCGAGATTCCTCAACGGTACCAGTCTCATCCTCATGATGAAGGCAAGATGGTTCGCATCTCCGAGGTCATGAGCGTAGCGCAGGTCATGGTAGGAGGCATCCGGTTCGTTGTAGAGCCGGAACTTGGGATCGGTCCAGTCGAAGGACCCGCTGTCGACCACGATACCCCCGATCCCGGTCCCATGTCCTCCGAGCCACTTGGTCAGAGAGTGGATCACGATATCGGCACCGTGATCGATCGGTCTGATCAGCCAGGGGGTGGTGAAGGTCGAGTCCACGGCAAGGGGGAGGTGGTGCTCATGCGCCATGCGGGCGATCGCTGAGATATCGGCCGCATCAAGGGAGGGGTTGCCGATGACCTCGGTATAGATCAGTCTGGTCTTCTCGCTGATCGCTGCCTCGAAGGCCTTCGGATCCGTAGAATCCACGAATCTGACGGTGATACCCATCTCGGGAAGGATGTTGTTGAACATGGTGTAGGTGCCGCCGTAGAGACTGCTTGATGATACCACCTCATCTCCGTGGCCGCAGATGTTGATGATGGTATAGAAGATCGCAGAGGTTCCCGATGCGAGGGCAAGTGCTGCTGCGCCGTGTTCGAGTACCGCGACGCGTTGCTCCAGGATGTCCTGTGTAGGGTTCTGCAATCTGGTGTAGATGTTCCCCGGTTCCTTCAGGGCGAACAGGTCTGCTGCATGATCGGTGTCCCGAAAGAGATAGGCACTGGTGCGATACAGTGGTACTGCCCGTGATCCGGTCTCATCCACATGCAGTCCTGCATGCAGCGCCTCAGTCTCAAGATGATAACTCATAGTCCTCTCCTTATGCTTCCTGATAGATCCAGGTCGACAGATACCGCTCTCCGGTATCAGGCAGGATCACGACGATCCGCAGACCCCGGCCCTGCTCCCGCTGAGCGATCTCATACGCAGCATGGATCGCTGCCCCTGATGAGATCCCTGAGAGGATCCCCTCTGTTCGTGCGATCGTTCGGGTCATCTTCGCTGCATCGGCAGAGCTGACGGTGATCACCTCATCATAGATATCGGTGTTCAGGACCCCTGGGGTGAAGCCGGCACCGATCCCCTGGATCTTGTGGGGTCCCGGTCCGCCTCCGGAGAGGATCGCGGACTCCACAGGTTCTACGGCGATGATGCGAACCGATGGGACATGGTCCTTCAGGACTTCTCCGGTACCGGTTATGGTGCCTCCGGTACCGATCCCGGCAACAAAATAGTCGATCTGTCCGTCAGTATCAGCAAGGATCTCGATCGCAGTGGTCCTGCGGTGGCTGTCGGGATTGGCAGGATTGTCGAACTGCCCGGGCATGAAACTTCCCGGATGGTCAGCGACGAGCTCCTCTGCCTTCGCGATGGAGCCCTTCATCCCCTCTGCAGCGGGGGTCAGGACCAGCTCGGCTCCCAGAGCCTTGAGCAGGTTCCTGCGTTCGATGCTCATCGAATCAGGCATCGTCAGGATGATCCGGTATCCCCGGGCCGCAGCGATATAGGCAAGGCCGACCCCGGTGTTACCGCTGGTCGGTTCGATGATCAGGCTTCCCGGATGCAGCTTCCCCGCCTGTTCTGCCACTTCGATCATTCCCAGGGCTATGCGGTCCTTGATGCTCGAGAGCGGGTTGAAGGATTCGACCTTCGCGATGATCTCGTTGCCTGTCTGGTCAGACAGTGAGTTGATACGTACCAGAGGGGTCCTGCCGATAAGCTCGGTTATGCTGTGTGCTATCTTCATCTTCATCTCCTTCCCCGTGTTCAGATGGTATATGCGAACACCGGGGTGTCCTGTTCTCTCCTGATGATATCCTCAAGGGTGTACTTGATCAGTACTTCCCTCATCGCCAGATACATCTCATGCCAGATCGGCCTGGTAGCACAGGTGTCCACACTCCCGCAATACCCGCTCGACTCTTCAAGGCAGGGTATGGGCATGATCGAACCTTCCAGTGCCTCGACGACCTCCAGGATGGTGATCTCCGAAGGGGCCTTCGCCAGCCGGTATCCACCGTGGGCTCCCCTGATCGTCTGGATGAGTCCTGCTGTCTTCAGGGTGATCAGGATGTTCTCGATATAGGAGTCGGGAACCTGCTGGGCTTCGACGATCTCCTTGCGTTTGATCGGTTTCTGCCCATAGTTCTTGGCGATCTCTATGATGGCTCTGGTCCCGTATCTTCCTTTTGTGGAAAGATGCATGTAAGTCCCCTTGGGAATGTATTGTTCATTAACAATGTGAACAATATAGACAATACGAAACAATCCTGTGATTGTCAACAGGAACGGGGAGAAGTCCTGCAGGAATCTGACCTTCTCAACCTCAACCTCAACCTCAACCTCAACCTCAACTTTCTCACTCTCTATTTATTCTCTCTCTTGCTGCTGCGAAGAGACACCGAATGATCACGGCAATATGTTCCTTGCCGTTCGATCGTATTATCAGTATATAGTTTAATACTCATTTTTCGCAGTTGAAAACAGGGCTTGAAATAGCGGTGTAAAAAGGTAAAAAATACTAATAATTCGTTATCATATATAGCAATAGACCTCTATATATGGTATAGTATAGTTGAACAAAATAAAACACCAAAGA
>JAIPFY010000074.1 GCA_021736385.1 Spirochaetia bacterium
GATGTGACCCTCATAGCCAGCGGTATGGTCATGGTAGCCGAAGCGATCAAGGCAGAGCAGCTGCTCTCAGCAGAGGGGATCAGTGCGGCGGTGATCGACATGCATACGATCAAACCGCTGGATGAGGAGCTGGTAGGGACCTATGCGAAGAAGACCCGGGCGGTGGTGACCTGCGAGAACGCCCAGCGCATCGGGGGGCTCGGCTCAGCGGTGAGTGAGTATCTCAGCGAGAGCTGTCCTACGCGTATGCGCCGGGTGGGAGTGCATGATGAGTTCGGTGAGGTAGGCACACAGCAGTACCTGCAGGAGCGATTCGGTCTGACCGCTGAGAAGATCGTCAGTGCCGCCAAAGAGCTCATTGCCCTGAAGTGACCTGTGATCGGAGCTGATGCAGGATACCTGTAACGTGCCATGAGTCCTGACCGCAGTCGGTCAGGACTCATGATCCTCTGCTGACCGGCCGATCGATCACCCCGAGGAGGATGAGCAGTATGAGACGAAAAGACAGGGAGATCACAGACAGAGCGGAGATCGATGCGATCCTTACTCAGGCAGAGGTCTGCCGGTGTGCCTTCTCCTATCAGGACATACCCTATCTCATACCCCTGAGCTTCGGGTATGATGGTACCTCTGTATATGTGCATACAGCCCTCGAAGGCAGGAAGCTCAGCTGGATGCGCTTCGGCAGAAAGGTGTGTTTCGAGGTCGAGATGAGTGTCTGCCCGAAACCGGGTGAGAAGGATGCCTGCAGCTGGACCATGGAATACCGCAGTGTGATCGGCACCGGCATCATCGAGGAGATCACCGGGGAGGGGGAGCAGCTCTATGCGCTGGATCAGATCATGAAGCACTATGGTTGTGAGCAGCCCCGTTACAGCAGGGAGGCCTTGAAGCACGTGCTGATATGGAAGATATCGATCGAAGGACTTACAGGTAAACAGTCTGTTTCCTGATCTGCATCCCCGGTACAGGTAGACAAAAGGTCCATTTAGGATTACTGTTTGCTCATACTATGAACACTATCGTAACCGTAAGTCATCTGACGTTTTCATACCCGGACTACGGGCTGGGCAGCCGCTCCCTCTTTGAAGATCTCTCCTTCACCCTCTATGAGGGGCAGATGCATATGATCTTCGGTGAGCCTGAGAGCGGGAAGACCACCCTCAGCCGTATCCTCTGTGCTCTGGTCCCGGCGTATCTTGGCGGGAAGCTCACAGGGAGCATACGCTTCAAAGAACAGCTGGAGATCACACAGGTCCATCCCAATGAACTGACTCCCCTGATCGGTCTGGTGTTTCAGAATCCCGAGGAGCAGATCATCATGGCTGCCTGTGAGGATGAGATCATATTCCCCCTTGAGAATCTGGGGCTGTCCCGACAGGAGATCGGCAGCAGGGTGGAGACGGTCCTCGAACGCTATGAGCTTACCTCCTACCGGCACACCAATCCGGGGAACCTCTCCGGAGGGGAGAAGAAGCGACTGATGCTTGCTGTCACCGATGCCATCGATCCGGATCTGTGGGTGCTCGATGAGACCTTCGAGGAGCTTGACAGCCGCTGGCGACAGGTCGTGCTGACGCAGCTCAAAGAGAGGAAGAAGAGTGTGGTGCTCTTTGCATCGAAGGATACCGGACTCTACCATGAGTTCTTCGATCTCTGGGGGCTGCTGGGACCTGCAGAGGGTGGTGCTGCAGGCTGCAGTGTCCGCTTTGGGGAAGTCGGGGAGATCTGCAGTGCCTTCAGCGGCAGTCGCAGGCGGCAGATCGAACACCGGGAGATCATCCGTGATGAGTCCCAGGCCCTCACCCGTGTTGATGATCTCACCTTCAGATATGCTGAACCCATGAGTGCCTTCGACCTCTCAGTGGACCGGTTGTGTATCTACCGGGGGGAGATCCTGGCCCTCTATGGACCGAACGGTTCGGGAAAGAGTACCCTCAGTTCACTGCTGTGCGGACTGATCGAACCACACGGCGGGACCATATCGATACGAGCTCACCAGGAGTGGGTCCATGCACAACCTCAGCAGCTGCTGAGGCATACCGGGTATCTCTTCCAGAACCCTGATCTCCAGATATTCCTGCCGACGATCGAGGATGAGCTGCGGTACGGGTTGATCGAGCAGGGGATCCATGGGAAGCGGGCAGAAGAGCTCATCGATGATGCGGTCGAACGCTTCTCCCTCGGGAACCGGAAGGAACCTCCGACGATCATGAGCTATGGCAAGAGAAAGCGGCTGCAGGCTGCAGTCTACTATCTGCTTGAGCGGACCATCTGCATCCTCGATGAGACCGATTCAGGGCTGTCGGACGATGAGTTCTTCGAGATCCTGATGCTCCTGTCCGAGCATGTGGATGCAGTGGTGCTGATCACTCACGATAAGCTTCTGGCTCAGCAGTGTGCACACCGTATCGTCTATATGGACGAAGGCAGGATCGTCCGGGAGCAGTCGCTATGAAAGTGTCGCTGTTCGTACGGAAAGACAGCTATCTGCACAGATTCGATCCCAGGGCCAAGTTCCTGCTGATGATCTTCTCTACGGTCTATCTCTTTCTGCCTGTGATGCAGCCGTTCGTCCCCGTACTGCTTGCATCACTGATCCTTGTCCTCTGGACCAGCCTCGGGCTGCATGAGGTCCTGAATCCGATCAGATCGATCTGGCCGGTGCTGCTGATGATCGCCCTGCTTACTCCCCCGTTCTATGCCGATGATGCCTGTGCGATCACCGCAGCTCTGCTGCTGCGGTTCACCAGCATCAGTTATATCTACTATCTCTACTTCCGGAGTACTCAGATGTCCAGGATCATCCTGACTCTCAGGTGGTTCGGTCTTCCCTATCAGGGTGCTCTGGTGATCACCATCGCCATCCGATTCATTCCCTACCTTGCAGAGACGTTCCATCAGATCCGTGATGCCCATAAGCTGCGCAGCGGGGGGCTCGAGCAGCAGCTCAGACCCTGGAAGAAGGTCCAGTCCTTGATTCCGGTACTGACATCTGTTATGATCTACTCCATAAAGGGTATCCCCATGCTGTCAATGAGCTTGGAGCACAGGGGGCTGGGGGCGCTATCGACATCGGGTGCTAAAGTAGAGAGAACGGCATATAAATCATTGAGAAATGATACCGTGCTCTTTACCCATCTGGCTGTTTCGGGTATGATAGCCGTCATATTCATATCGCTTCCATGGCTTTTCAACTAGAAAGACCGCTGTCCCCGGGTCACCGGCAGACATACATGGTGAAGCATTTCGAAAAAGGAATTCCCTATGGGCACGAACAGAAAGAATCCCGACCATCCAGTCCGGCCGGCTTATCGTATATCATCGATCGCGATCCTTACCGCAGTCACTGCCGTATTCACCCTTCTGGTGAGGATCCCCATAGCCCCCACACGGGGATATATCAACCTCGGTGATGTAGCGATCTACTTTGTCGCGTTCACCATGGGGCCGGTCTCAGCGCTGATCACAGCCGGGCTTGGTACCGGACTTGCCGATATCATCGCAGGGTATCCCCAGTGGGCCCTCATATCGTTCTTCATTCACGGTATACAGGGGTTCACCGCAGGCGCGATCATGCGCAGGGTCATCACGGATACTCCGGATCATCTGCTGATCCTCCCTCCGCTGCGGGTTCTCGCTGCAGGATTGGCAGGCTCGGCCATCATGGTCCTGTTCTATTATCTGGCAGGAGCGGCCATGGCAGGGTTCGGTGCGGCTGCTGTCGAGATACCGGGCAACATCCTGCAGAATGTCATCGGGGTGTTCGGCGGTGTCCTGCTGACCAAAGCAGTGCTCAGAGCGTACCCGCCGGTGCGGGAATTATATTGGTAACGATGAAAAGGCTGTTCTCACTACGAGAACGGCCTTTTTCACAATATGAGAAGCATCTTATACACAGGAAGGTTAGTTGGTTATGAAAGAGATCAGGAAAGGGTTGTCATTCGATGATGTGCTGCTGGTTCCGGCGAAGTCGGAAATCGTCCCGAGGGATGTGAATACGCAGACGAGGATCAGTCGGAACATCACCGTGCAGATCCCGTTGGTCAGTGCGGCGATGGATACGGTCACAGAGTCCAGACTGGCTATCGCACTCGCACGAGAGGGCGGCATCGGTATCATACATAAGAATCTCTCCATCGAAGAGCAGGCTGCCGAGGTCGATAAGGTCAAACGTTCACAGTCCGGGATCATCACCTCTCCGATAGCCCTGAAACCTGATGACACGGTCAAGGATGCAATGGATCTCATGGCTCGCTACCACATCTCAGGGATACCGGTCACCGATGATGAGGGAAGACTGGCAGGGATCCTGACGAACAGGGACCTTCGCTTTCATACCGACTATCAGATGCCGCTGAGTGAAGCCATGACCAGAGACAACCTGATCACCGCACGACCGGGGACCAGTCTCGATGAGGCCAGTACACTGCTGCATACCCACAGGATCGAAAAACTGCCCATCGTCGATGAGCACGGCATCCTCAAGGGCCTGATCACCTTCAAAGATATCATGAAGGCCAGAGACTACCCCAACAGCTGTAAAGACCAGTCAGGACGTCTGAGGGTCGGTGCGGCACTGAGTACCGGGCCTGGTGAACTCGAACGTGCCGCGGCACTCGTTGCAGCAGAGGTCGATCTGCTGGTCGTGGACAGCGCACACGGGCATAATGTCATGGTCGCCGAAACGGTACGCATGATCAAGAAAGCCTTCCCGGATGTCGATGTCATCGCAGGGAATATCGTGACCGGGGAGGCTGCACTGGCGCTCATAGAGGCCGGGGCTGATGCCGTGAAAGTCGGGGTAGGCCCGGGATCGATCTGTACCACACGGGTCGTCGCAGGTGTCGGCGTGCCTCAGTTCACAGCGGTCATGGATGTGGCGGAAGTGGCGGCGGCACACGGTATCCCGGTCATCGCAGACGGCGGCATCAAGTTCAGCGGGGATATCGTCAAAGCGATAGCGGCAGGAGCCGATATCGTCATGATCGGGAACCTGTTCGCCGGGACCGAAGAGAGTCCGGGGGAGGTGATCACCCACATGGGACGAAACTATAAAGTGCACAGGGGCATGGGATCGGTCAAGGCCATGCAGAAGGGCAGTAAGGCACGGTATATGCAGTCAGAAGTCAATGATGCGGAAAAACTGGTACCTGAAGGGATCGAAGGACGAGTGCCCTTCCGTGGACAGCTCTCAGCCTATGTGCATCAGCTCATCGGGGGACTGCGTGCCGGTATGGGGTACTGCGGCTGTGCTACGATCGAGCAGATGAAAAAGAACGGATCTTTCATCCAGGTCACCCAATCGGGTATTAATGAGAGCCATCCCCATGATATAACCATAACCGAAGAACCATTAAACTATCAAATATCGAGGTAGATGAGAGAATGATCGATCATGAACAGATGATTATCGTACTGGACTTCGGAGCCCAGTACAGCCAGCTGATAGCAAGAAGAGTACGGGAGTGTCATGTCTACAGTCAGATACTCCCATTCAACACCCCTGTGGAACAGATACGGGCCCTGAGACCTGACGGTATCATCTTCAGCGGTGGACCTGCAAGTGTACGGGCCGAAGGCTCTCCGAGACCGGAACAGGGGATCCTGGAACTGGGTATCCCCGTCCTTGGTATCTGCTATGGCCTTCAGGTCCTTTCGGTCATGCTCGGGGGCAGTGTGGAACGACCGGAACGCAGGGAATACGGACATGCAGCGCTGGAGAAGATCGGTGAGAGTGCCCTGTTCCGCGAGATCCCTACCGGAACACATCTGTGGATGAGCCACGGAGATTCCGTGCAGGTCATGCCCGATGGGTTCAGCTGTATCGCCTCAACCGGGAACTGCCCGATCACCGCCATAGAAGATACTGCAAGGGGCATGTACGGCGTCCAGTTCCATCCTGAAGTGGTCCATACCGAACACGGTTCGGTACTGATCTCGAATTTTGTACATACCATCTGCGGCTGTACCCCCTCCTGGTCTATGGGATCGTTCGTTGATACGGCTGTAGCCGATATCCAACAGAAAGTCGGAGACAGGACCGTCCTGTGCGGTCTTTCAGGAGGAGTCGATTCCAGTGTCGTAGCCGCTCTGCTCCATAAAGCCATCGGGGATCAGCTTGTCTGTGTCTTCGTGAACAACGGACTGCTGCGAAAAGGTGAAGCGGATCTGGTGATCAAGGTCTTCAGGGACCACTTCCATATCCGTCTGCAGTATGCAGATGCTGAACAGCGGTTCCTCTCAGCTCTTGAAGGGGTGTCGGAACCTGAAGCCAAGAGGAAGATCATCGGCCGGGAGTTCATAGAGGTCTTCGAGCAGGAAGCCCGCGCGATCGGCCATGTCGATTTCCTTGCCCAGGGGACTCTCTATCCTGATGTGATCGAGAGCATCTCTGCCAATGGCGGCCCCTCTGCGACGATCAAGAGCCACCATAATGTCGGGGGTCTCCCTGAGGATCTGCGCTTCGAGCTGATCGAACCCCTGAGGGAACTGTTCAAGGATGAAGTGAGGATCCTCGGCAGGGAGCTGGGACTCCCTGAGGATATCGTGAACAGGCATCCGTTCCCCGGACCGGGGCTCGGGATCCGCTGTATCGGGGAGATCACCAAAGAACGTCTTGATACGCTCAGGGATGTCGATGCGATCTTCATCGAAGAGATCAGGAATGCTGATCTGTATGGGGACATCTGGCAGGCACTGGCCTGTCTGCTGCCGGTAAAGAGTGTAGGAGTGCAGGGGGATGAGAGAACCTATGAAGAGGTCTGTTCCCTTCGTGCGGTGACCAGTGAGGATGCCATGACGGCAGACTGGTTCCGATTCCCGCCTGAAGTGCTGCAGCAGGCATCGAACAGGATCTGTAACGAAGTGGCACATGTGAACAGGGTCCTCTATGACATCACCTCAAAGCCGCCTGGGACAGTCGAATGGGAGTGATGTGAGACAGTACAGAAGATGATCGATACCAGCAGAAGAGGCTGCCCCGCGGGGCAGCCTCTTCTGGTCAGGCGATCAGTACCATCATGATCAGACTGTAGATCAGCAGGGTGATGAGGGTATAGAGTACGATCGCATTATTATAGAAGATGTTCTCCTCTTCTGCCTCTTTGGGAAGGAATACCGGGATGATGAACGGAGGGGGCAGTACCAGGAAGGTGATGAAGGCATAGAGCATGAGCGATCGGACTGGTATGATGAAGGCATCGACCAGCAGGGCGAATCCCATCCCGAGGATGCCGATGGTGACCAGTCTGAGGCTGATGAGCTTGAGAGCTTTCAGCAGGCCGTTCGTCCTGAACTGAAGCTGGTACCCGATGACAAGCAGGATCAGCGGAGAGGTCATCCCTGAGCTGAGATGCAGAGTCTGCACGATCCCTTCAACGGCAAGGGACTGTGCGAGCATGCCGTAGATGCCGCTGACATTGAGGACCAGAGCAGAGAGGATGGCCAGAATGATCGGCGAGGAGAGGAACGACCTCAGTACCGATAGGACATCGATGGACTTCTGCTGCTGATACTGCATCGCAGGGACATAGAAGAACCAGATGAACAGTTCATGGCCAAGTCCGAGCAGCAGGATCGCATAGAGGTTCTCCTGACCGAAGAGACTGCTGAACAGAGCGACACCCACCATCCCGAATTCGAACCCGGTATGAAAGAACTGGGCGAACGGATGGGTGCACAACCCGATCCGGCTGTACAGCACTCCCGCTCCATAGAGGAGAAAGCAGAATATGATCGTTCCGACGAACAACGCGATATACGAACTTTTGAGTTCCATCGTGAGGAACGAGAGAAACAGCGTAGAGGGGAGCGTCACCGTCACGATGAGTCTCTTGACATCGTCGATGAAGTCGGGGCGAAACATCCGTGCTGTACGGAGTATGACACCGAGGAGGATCAGCAGGAAGATCGGTAAGAATTTTGCAAGTACTGTTATCATGCAGTGATTGTATAGTCTGAGAGAGATTTGGTCAAATCAATCCGCAGGACTGTCATCAGCAATGAGGCTGTAGTATACTTCAGGTAGGAGAGACTTCCAAGGAGGCTCGCCATGGATGTTCATACCAAGGAGATTCTCATCCTTCTGCAATCGGGCACACAGTCTCTGCAGCAGGCAGAGGTACAGAGGCGTACGTGCAGGTCTATGAGTGCAGGATCTTCTTCTGTTCAGGGCGGCCATCGTTCAGATGCATCGAATCGTACCTCTGCAAAGCAGGCAGTCATGATTGAAAACCATCGTACCTTCACCATCGCCATCCCCGAGTCATTGAGCTGGACAGTCTATCATCCGCGGGTCAGTGAGGAACAGGAGCTCCTTCTTCACTGGAATCCTCACCAGAGCATCAAGGATGCGGTAGAATCCATCGGTATTCCCCATACAGAGATACAACGCTACTTCTGCAGCAGTGAACAGGTTCCTGAATCCTATATCGTACTGCCGGGAGATGAACTGTCCATCGAGCCGGTAGATGCGCTTCCCTACAGCAGCAGCAGAGTCTTCATCGCCGATACCCATCTGGGGAAGCTGGCAACCTATCTTCGTCTTCTGGGATTCCCGACGTTGTATCAGCGAGATTGGAGTCCTGGAGAACTGCTCGGATGTGCCCACCACAGTGGAGCCGTCGTACTCACAAGAAGTCGCGAGCTGCTTAAACGCCGTCAGCTCGAGCAGGGGATGCTGATCCGTTCGACACAGGTGGATGATCAGCTTGTTGAGGTGTTCATCCGGTTCGCACTGCAAGATCATCTGCAGCTGCTGAGTCTGTGCCCTCACTGTAATGCGGGACTGATCGGGGTGGAGAAAGATGACATCATAGATCAGCTCGAGCCGAATACCCGGCAGTGGTACCAGAGGTTCTTCCGCTGTTCACAGTGCGGCCAGATCTACTGGTATGGATCTCACTATGAACAGCTTACCACCATGATCGGTACTATCACAGACCGGATCAGCAACCTATAGGTCGAGTTCCCGTTCGTAGGCCACAAGATTGCGCTTTCCCTCCTGCTCATCGACTCTGGTCAGGACCAGAGCACCGGCAATGAACAGGATAGTGATCGAGAGGATCCCCAGACGGTTGCTCCCTGAGATCACGGTGATGGTTCCCATGAGGACCGGGCCGATAACCGCGGCGAACTTACCCAGCAGATTGAAAAATCCAAAGAACTCAGCAGCCTGTGCCTCAGGGATCAGTCTGGTATAGAAACTTCTGCTCAGTGCCTGTATCCCACCCTGGAACAGTCCGATCGCACTGGCAAGGGCATAGAAATGCCAGGTGCTGACCATGAAATATCCAAGGACCGCTATGCCGGTGTAGGCGGCGATCGCCGTGAGCAGTGCCTGCTTCACCCCGATCCTCTTGCCGAAGAGGTTGAACAGGAGCGTTGCGGGGAAGGCGATGAACTGAACGAGCAGCAGTGCGGTGATCAGTGACTCTGCCGGGAATCCGATGGAACTGCCGTAGTCGACCGCCATCCTGATGATGGTGTCGACCCCGTCGATATAGAGCCAGTAGGCAATGAGGAACATCCCGACGACTTTGAGATGTCTGACCTTCCTGAAGGTCTGCCGCAGCTGTATGAAACCGGCTGATACCGCATGGCGCAGCGGTACGGTCTCCTGCAGCTCAGGTTCTTCTACAAAGAGCATGATGGGAATGGAGAACAGCGCCCACCAGATCGCCACCGAGATGAATGCGATACGTATGGCGACGGCGCCGTCGGGTATCCCGAAGAGTTCAGGTTTGAGATACATGACCACATTCACCAGGAACAGCAGCCCCCCGCCGATGTAGCCGAGACCGAAACCGAGCGATGAGGTGAAATCTATCTTCTTCGCCGAGGCGACAGAGGGCAGCAGGGAATCGTAGAAGATATTGGCACCGGAGAACCCGACAGTGGCAGTGATGTAGAAGATCACTGCCATGACCCACTGACCGGACTGAATGAACCAGAGACCTCCGGTCATGATGCAGCCAAGGTATGCGAAGAAGATCAGCAGTCCCTTCTTCAGGCCTCCCCGGTCTGCGATGGCCCCCAGGATCGGGGCTGAAGCCGCGACGAGGATCGATGCGGCTGAATTGGCCAGACCGAGATAGAAGGTACTCTGCTGTACAGAGGTCCCGAGGGACCAGTAGGACTTGAAGAACACCGGGAAGAACCCTGCCATGACCGTCGTGGCAAACGCGCTGTTCGCCCAGTCATAGAAGGCCCAGGACCAGATGGATCTGTTCGAATCTTTCATGTTTCACCCCATGGAGTATGCATATGACCCATTATACTATAGGGTCATGAATACCGTATGAGAATTCTGTGATGAACAGGTGAATAATTCGTGGAAGAAAGCAGGTGCAGCAGCGTCACTTCAGGATGAGAATCTCGCATCGTGCAGTTCTGGGTGCTTGATGCTTCCCCGTACCCATGCATAGAGCAGTGACAGGTGTTCCCGTTCAGTAAGATCGATGGGAAGCCCGCTCTGCCGTATGCTGTGACTGAGGTGATGGAGCGTGATCGCACACGAGACCGATATATTGAAACTCTCGACGAACCCGTACATCGGTATCTTCATATACTCATCGGCAAGTCCCAGAGCCGTATCGCTCAGACCGGTCAGTTCTGTGCCGAACATCAGGGCCATCTTGCCTGCATGGACGTCCAGCTCCTCGAGGTTCACATCCCGGGCGTGGGGACTGGTGGCGATGATGCGGTACCCCTGTTCTTTCAGGTGCCTGACAGCAGCGGTCGTGTTGTCCTGTTCTCTGCTGTTGTACCGGTGGATGCTCAGCCACTGGCTTGTACCGAGTTCGATACTCTTCTGCAGCTGGAACCTGTTGGCATTCTCTATGATATGGACATCCTGCACACCGAAGCCGTCACAGCTTCGCAGAACAGCACTGGCGTTGTGGGGCTGGAAGATATCTTCCAGCACGACCGTGAGGTAACGGGTCCGCTTGCTGAGAATCGTCCGTATCCGCTCACTCCGTTCCTGTGTCAGCATCGTGCGGAAATAGGCAATACGTTCGAGCAGCTGTGTATCTGTCAATCCTGTTGTATCCATGGGCGAAGAGTATAAGAAGTCAGGCAGTTGTGCAAGAGGTCTCCCAACATCCTTGTCTCAAGATATGCGCTGATAGAATAAGATCTACCCATCATAATAGGGTAAAGCTTGCAGTTTCTCAGATTCCTTGGTATGCTTTACACATATCTGCAGAGGCAAAGAGGAGAACGGTCGATGATGTTTCAAGAGTTGGTCAAGGGAACACGGAGTTTCAGGAAGTTCGATCAGTCTGCCCGAATGACAGAGCAGCAGCTCTCTTCTCTCGCCGCACTGGCAGGCTTGGCTCCCTCTGCTGCGAATCTGCAGCCGCTGGTCTACCGATTGATCACAGATGAGAAGACCTGCGAACAGGTGTTCTCCACGCTCAGCTGGGCCTCAGCGCTGACGGATTGGGATGGACCGAAAGAAGGGGAGAGGCCGGCTGCCTATGTGGTGATCGCACAGGATATGAACATCTCCAAGCGGGTCTGGCTCGATCCGGGGATCGCTGCAGTGACGATCATGTACGGAGCGGTAGAGATGGGGTACGGTGGATGTATCCTTGCTTCTATCGATCGGGATCGGATCGTCGAGATCCTTGATCTGCCTTCGCGCTATGCGATCCAGCTCGTGCTCGCACTCGGGGTCCCGACAGAACAGGTAGTCCTAGATACGCTCAAGCATCCTGATGACAGTATCGCCTACCACCGTACCCCAGATGGAGTGCATCATGTCCCCAAGCGGGCACTGAAAGATATCGTCATCTGACGATCGACACAGCTCTCGCGAATGGCAGTGCCCACCCCCGTGTGCATAGCACGGGTCCATGCTGTATGATCCTTCTATGGGTATGAACGAGCATGCAGCATATAACGTGTCCCAACTTGCTGTCCATAGCGTAAGAAACCCTTCTATCTTTATTGCACAAAATCGATTATCACAGTACACTTTCGATCACATCCCAATATGGACATGAGGTGATTATGGTAGTTTGTAAGTTTGGCGGCAGTTCTGTAGCTGATTCGGCGCAGATACGGAAAGTCTCACGTATTCTCACAGATGATGATTCAAGGACCGTGGCAGTGGTCTCTGCCCCCGGGAAGAGAACCGATGACGATATCAAGATCACGGATATGCTCTACACCTGCCAGAAAGAGGCAGCAGCGGGAATCGATTTTTCTGAGCGTTACAGTAGGATCAGAGAACGATATCTGACCATAGCTGCTGATCTGCAGCTGGAGACAGAGGCTCTTGCTCTGGAGATCGATGAGATCGAGCAGCGTATCCTGCACGGCAGCGGACCCGATTATGCTGCATCACGGGGAGAATATCTGAGTGCGAAGGTGATCGCTCAATTCATGGGGTGGGAGTTCCTCGATACTGAACACCTGATCATTCTCAATTCCGACGGCACCGTAGCAGATCGGAGCTATGCCCTCCTTGCTGATGCGCTGGCGACCAAAGAGCAGTGTATCCTGCCCGGTTTCTATGGGACCGGACCGAACGGGGAGGTCAAGACCTTCTCACGAGGCGGTTCCGATATCACCGGAGCCATCGCCGCCAGGAGTATGGGTGCTTCGCTCTATGAGAACTGGACGGATGTCTCAGGTCTGCGGATGGCTGACCCGAGAGTGATCAAGGATCCTGAGGTCGTGCATGAACTGACCTATCAGGAGATCCGTGAACTGGCATCGATCGGGGCAAGTGTCTTCCATGAAGAGGCTATCGCTCCTGTCAGGTCGGCAGAGATCCCCATCTGCATCAAGAACACCAATGATCCTGACGATATAGGGACCCTGATCGTCCCTGACCGTATTGACCGCGAACAGCCGGTCGTAGGGATCTCAGGCAAGACCGGATACTATCGGCTCTATGTCAAGAAGCATCTGCTTGGAAAGGAGACTGACTATATCCTGAAACTGTCAACACTGCTGAAGGTGCACGGGATCATCCCTGAATTCTCATCGATAGGGTTCGACTCGCTCTCCTACTACTTCAAGAGAGATCTTCTGTGCTGCAAACAGCAGCTGCTTGAGCGGATCAAGACGGAGATGAACCCTGAAGAGCTGGAGATGGAAGAGCAGGTAGCCATGATCGGTGTGGTAGGCAAAGGGTTGTATGATGCGAAAGGGGTGCTGAGTACACTCAGTAGTTCGCTCTCCGATGCGGCGATCCCCATCCGGTATATCAACTATGGAGGATCTCTGATCACCTGTATCATCGGTGTGGATGACAGCTCGTATGTTCAGGCGCTGCAGGTGATGTATGATGCGATAACCTCGTGACTGAGACGGTTCTCTGAAGCGAGCTGCAGGGTGATCGTACCTCACGATCACCCTGATCACAGAACGGATAACAGATTCAGATTTAGATTCAAAAACGGCCGGTCATCATCGATGACCGGCCGTATATGTTACGCATCAAGAGAATTTATTTGATGGTGACTTCAGTCTCTCCATCAAAGAAGGTGATCTTCTTCAGATCTGGTACGAAGCTGACTTTCTCACCGACTGACAACTTGACAGAAGGTTCGATCCTGGCAATGATCTGATGCTTCCTCGTATTGAGGTACACATGAGTCTCAGCACCAAGCGGTTCGATGACTGATACTTCAGCATTGATGGTCATGCCTTTCTCTGCCCCTGAAGCATTGATGTCTTCAGGTCGTACACCGAACACGACATCTTTCCCTACATAGGATTTGAGAAGTTTCTTGTGTGTCCCTGTGAGTTTGATCCGGAAATCACCCTCATCAGCGAACATGTCATCACCGTCCATGACGATCTTGACATTGAGGAAGTTCATTGGTGGTGACCCGATGAATCCTGCCACAAACTTGTTCTCAGGTGTGTTGTAGAGATCCAGAGGACTTCCGATCTGCTGGATGATACCGAACTTCATGACAACGATCTTGTCAGCCATGGTCATGGCTTCGACCTGGTCGTGCGTCACATAGATCATGGTAGCTTTCAGTCTGTTGTGCAGACTTGAGATCTCAGCACGCATCTGTACTCTGAGCTTTGCATCAAGGTTCGAGAGTGGTTCGTCGAACAGGAACACTTTCGGCTGTCGGACGATCGCTCGACCTACTGCCACACGCTGTCTCTGTCCACCGGAGAGTGCTTTTGGTTTTCTTTCCAGCAGTTCTTCGATATCAAGGATCTTTGCAGCTTCACGTACCCGCTGTTCGATCTCTTCTTTCGGGAACTTTCGGATCTTCAGACCGAATGCCATGTTGTCATACACACTCATGTGCGGATACAGTGCATAGTTCTGGAAAACCATCGCGATATCACGATCCTTTGGCGGAACGTCATTGACGAGTTTTCCGTCAATGGTCAGTTCACCGCTGGTGATATCTTCGAGCCCGGCAACCATTCTCAGTGTCGTTGATTTCCCGCATCCCGAAGGACCTACGAGAACCACAAACTCCTGATCTTCGATGTTGATATTCACGCTATCAACGGCTTTGACATTCCCATCATAGACTTTGGAGATGTCTTTCAGTATCACAGTGGCCATAATAACCCCCTATTTATCTTATTACCTATACATTACAATGAATTACCAGTGCTGTCAATGAAAGTTTTGGGTCTAAATCTTTTGGCGTGTAATCCATAGGTTAGACAGCCTCCTTGTGACATGATTTGGGAAGTCGATAGACCGTCGGTTTTAGCCGTTTCTGGTTGTGAGGCTTGGACCTCTTGTAGCTTCTTTTCTTCTTC
>JAIPFY010000075.1 GCA_021736385.1 Spirochaetia bacterium
CCTGCGCATGCTTGCAGCGGTAGGTATGGGTATGGTAGTTCTTTTCGATCATCTGATGGTGCCTCACTTGATCATATGAAGATGGGCGCAGTGTACCAGATTATCCCATCATCGTACATGAGGGAGCAGGATGCTTCACCTCAGTTCGCAGAGAATTCATACACGCACGTGAAACACCGGTATATGAGATCACAGATGCATACAGTATCGCATCAGGAAGATCCCGTACCATGATCTATGCCCAGAACACTGCAAACGGTTATGGACCTGATAACCATACACGAGCACTGACGATCGGAGCTGAGAACTGGTTATGACCACACGAAGCGGGTAATGACCCCGAACCCGGGGATCCTGCGGTGACGGTAGTATCGAAGATATGGACCACTGCACTACCAGACCCTTTGCATTCTTTGTGGATATGTGGTTGACTGACTGGTATGAGAACATACATGACACCTGTGAACGACGAACATATCCAGCGCTTCATGGACTATTCGCATGATCCGCTCCTGGTCGAGATGATGGGGTGGAAGCCCTTCGCCCCGCATGAGCGGCAGCGATTCATCGACCAGCTGGAAGCAGTGAGCGTACCCGGACTGAAACGGGGGAAGACTGTCACCTTCAGTCACTTCTCACGTGATACCGACGAGCTTATCGGATTCACCTCTCTGAAAGGGATCGATACCACCGCAACCCATGCTGAACTCGCGATCGCCATCATGAACAAAGCCTGTCGTGGACAGGGATACGGATCAGAGGCGTTGGAGTCGACTCTCTCCTATGCGTTCCAGGAGATGGGACTTGCCAGAGTCTATCTTACGGTCTTCACCTATAACCGGGGTGCCATCCATCTCTATGAGCGATCGGGGTTCAGGACCCTCGAACTGCTCGAGCGATCATGGGAACTCTCCAATGGAGCCGTCGTGGACATGCTGGTGATGGCAGCAGAGCCTACCACCACTGCAGCACAGCCGCCGGGCTGATGATCACACACAACCCGGAGACCCACGGCCTCCACAGAAACCGAACATACTGATCCGGCTAGGTCAGTGCAGGAATATCTTTGACCCCATCGAGGATCAGTGATGGCTGATAGGCGAACTGCCTGACCGTATCCACGGTCGAGACACCGGTAAGAACGAGTACCGTATCGATCTCAGCCTCGATACCCGATAATATATCGGTATCCATGCGATCGCCTATGATGACCGTCTCCTCCCGCTTGCACCCAAGACGCTTGAGCGCATTACGCATCATCAGGGGGTTGGGTTTCCCGACGAAATAGGGAGTGACCCCCGTAGCCAGAGCGATCGGTGCGATGAGGGCACCGGTTGCCGGCATGATCCCCTTCTCGATGGGACCGGTCAGATCCGGGTTGGTCCCGATGAGGCTTGCCCCGCGAGTCACCAGATTCACCGCATGGGTGAGTGTATCGAGATTATAGGTCCTGGACTCCCCCACGACCACATAATCGGGATTCACGTCGTTCATCGTGTACCCGACCTCGTACATCGCATTGATCAGACCCGCTTCACCGAGCACATAGGCACTGCCGTTGGGCTTCTGGCTCTGCAGGAAGATCGCTGTAGCCAACGCTGAGGTATAGAAGTGTTTCTTATCGATGGTCACCCCCAGCCGTGCCAGTTTCTGCTGCAGCTCCATGGGAGATCGTTCACTGGAATTGGTGAGGAACAGATACTCCTTCCCGTTGGCCTGGAGCCAGTCTATGAACTGCTTGACCCCGTCAAGCAGTTTGTTCCCATGATAGATCACACCATCCATATCACAGATGAATGCCTTCTTATCTCTGATGATCTCGAGTCCTACCCCTTGTGCCATATGATTGCCCTCCATATGTAGAGCAGTATACACAATTCAGACCGATGATGATATACATGAAACGCTCAGCAGGATATGCATGAGCTCAGAACGGAGGGATCATGCGCAGAACGAGCAGTTCGTTCCGGTGCAGGCTGGAAAGAGTTCGTGCTGTGCCGTTCAGATCTGTGAAGGTCTCCCTTCGATCTCTGGGAAGGAGTGCTCAAGCCAGTACTGGAACATCTTCTCCGCACCGCCTGCCATGACCAGTTCATAGGTAGGACTGTCGATGCAGCGGATCTGCAGGTCCACCTCGGTGGCAAGGTTGGAGAGGGCCCTGCACTGTCTTCTGATGATATGATCGGTATGTTTGAACAGCTCGCTCATATTCCCCCCGAGGACGATCTCCTCAGGATTGAACAGATCGAACAGATCAGCCATCACTTCACCGATCTTGAGTGCTGAGAGATCGACCCGTTCGATGACTGCCCGATCGCCTGCTCCATAGCGCAGTGAGAGATCCAGGGCATAGTCTGAGGACTTCTCCATCTTCTGGAGGATCTCGAACTCCCCGAGGTCCTGAGCGATCGATTCCAGGGTGGCGATCGTACGCAGGCACCCCCTGCCGCCGCACTTGCAGCTCTTTTCGACCCCCGTGACTTTCAGATGCCCGAGCTCTCCAGCGAACCCGTTGCTCCCCCGGTAGAGCCTGCCGTCGATCATGACCCCCAGTCCTATCCCCTGGGTGAAGAAGATGAACAGCAGGTTCTTCCCCGCCATATCGGTGCGCATCATCTGCGACATCCCGGCGAGGTTTGCATCATTATCGACGAGGATGCAGGTATCAGGGAACATCTCAGAGAGGTACTTCCGCAGTGGGACCCGTTCGAAGACCGGGTTGGAACTCTGCAGCAGCATCCCGGTATTCGGATCATGGACTGCAGAGATCCCAACGCAGATACCCAGCAGGCTGATCGGCTGCTTAGCGCACAGCTGCAGGTAGCCGCTGCGTATGTGCTCCAGAATGATCTCCAGCGTATCATCCGATGAGACCTCGAACCTGATCTGGCGATGGATCTCATTCTTCAGATTGACCAGCCCCATGTAGATATGCTGGGTATGGTGTATATCGACAGAGAGGGTGTATGCCGCATCAGGGCAGAAACTGACTCTGGCAGCCTTCCTGCCTCCGGTAGAACGGACATTCTCGACTACCGAGACCAGCTGCCGCTCTTCGAGAGCCGTGCACATGTTCGATACCGAGGCAAAACTCAACTGCACCTGATGAGCGAGCTGGGACTTGGACAGACCGTCACACGAGCGCAGCTGCGTGTAGATCTTCACCGCATTCGCTATCTTCACATCGATCGTTGTTGATACCCTTTTCATCACTCACTCTCCCCGACACTCGGTATTATAGCATCAGAGTGTCTCTTCTGCCTATCAGATGCTGGCAGCTTCGGATCAGAAACGGTAAAGAGGATCGCTGCGGCGACTGCCGTCATACCTGCGATCATGATCAGCGAGGGGGAATCCCCGGGGATGAAGATCCAGCTGAGGATGGGACCGAGTGTGGGAATGAGGAATTTCCACATGGCAACGCTCGATACCTTGACCTGAGGCTGCCTGATGATCACCATCCAGATCGTGACAGCGGCAGCGGTCACGAAGGCAAGGTAGACCATGCTGAAGACCAACGCAGGGGTGACCACGATCATCTGAGCCGGCTCGAAGATGCGTGCGAGGCTCATCACCGCAACAGCACCGATGAGGATCTGCAGGGTGTTGAGCTGCAGCGACGGCAGGTCACTCAGCCGCTTCTTGAGCACGACGTTCCCCAGGGCTGTCGAGATGTTACAGCCCATGAGCAGCGCCGCACCGAGAAGTTCACGCTTACCGCCGACCGTCCAGGGAGCCCTGCTCAGTCCCAGGATCGTGATCCCGAGGATCCCGATGAGCAGTCCGATCACCTTCCGCAGGGTCAGATGCTCTTCCGGTATGAAGATGACCGCTATGACCGAGGAGACCGCGGGAGAACATCCTATGATGATCGCCCCGAATGATCCCGGTACCCTGTTCAGCCCAAGATTGAAGGCACTGAAGACGAAGATCGTCTGCAGGAACGAAAGCAGGAAGACCCATCTCAGACGGCCTCTCATACCAGTGAAGGGATTTCTCCTGAGCAGGAGCATGAGTAGAGCCCCTGCGATGATCAGGCGGATACCGCCGAGATGGAGCGGAGTGATATGCCCGAGGGCATACTTACCGCCGAGAAAGGCGGAAGCCCACAGCGTACAGGCGGCCACGGCTCCGATGATGATCATCTTCTCACTCAGGACCGTATCACCTGCTGCTCTCACGTCGTGCTCCTGATCGTCTGGTGATGATCGATACCATGGCGGTATCGAAGCCGGCCATGCCCTCCTGATGAAGTGTCCTGATACTCTCGAGCAGCTGCGGGAACGCTGCTGAAGAGAGTCCCTCATCCTCAGGGATGAAGACCCCTGCAGCTGCCATCTTCGCAGCTTCAAGGGCGATCTGGGCACTCAGAGAGGTCTTGAAGGCACAGGCAGGTTTCGCTCCGTCACAGACCACCCCGCCAAGGGTACTCAATACGATGTTCATAGCCTGAAGCATCTGTGAGGATGTTCCCCCCAGCCCCCAGGTCACTGCTGCTGAGACTGCCAGTCCCGATGAGATGGCACAGCCGCACATCGGAGTGAGGACCCCGGTATACTGTTTGATCTGGTGGAGCAGCAGCATCCCCATCGCTGCCGCATGCAGCAGCGAACGGTCCGGTCGGATCCCCTCCAGCCTCCAGCCCTCTACCATGCTGATGAAGAAGGTGATCCCATGGTTCCCCGACCCTCCGCAGGCCATGATCGGGACATTCGTCCCGGACATCCTCAGCCGGGTGGCAGCTGCTACCCGAACCCTCGCACAGCTGATCGCATCCATATCAGAGATCGGTGAGTTGTCCTGCTCTGTGCTCTTCTCCACCCGATCTTTGATCCCATAGAGTCCCATGATCGTAGCCACATCGCCACTGACAGACTCCTGTGAGAGCCCCTGATGTGCCGCTGCGAGGTTGATCCTGAACCCCTCACGCACTCCTTCAAGGGCTGCCTCATCGATCATGGTAACATGGTCGATGAGCCACTCGATCGATTCGAGCGGAAGGGGTTCACTGCTGCTGAGCTCCTGCGCCGCATCACTCTGGTATACGGTCCTTCTGCCGTTGACCTCAGTGTACAGGATCCGATCATGACTTCCAGCGATCATTGCCTGAGCAGTACTGCCATCACGGTATACGAGGGTGGCTGCGATGGTCAGGGAGGCGAACTCCTCGCGTACCGAGACGATCACGCCTACGGTCCTCATCAGCTCACGAGCCTGTGCGATCGTCTGTTCAGACAGATCCCTGAAGATCATCAGCTGCTGATCGACATCAGCGATCACCGCCCCGAGAGCCGCGGCGATCTCGATCCCCTTCTCGCCGGTTCCCGGGATCCCGACAGCCACCGCATTCTTATAGATGTTCACATCCGTCTCGATCAGCAGCTCCTGCAGAGGAGCCTCCGGAAGACCGAGCCCCTGCTGTTCACTGCGATAGGCAGCAGCTGCCGCTGCAGCTGCAAGCCCGATCGCAGAGGGATCGGTACAGCCTACGGTCCTCTTCATCTCACGATCCACCACATCGGTGAGATCATCGAGATAGGAGTGAGTATGGTCTTGCGGCCTGCTCATGCTCATGAGAGTCCCAGCAGGTAGCGGGCGTTCCCGTTGAACACGGCAGAAAGCTGCTCATCAGAGAGGCCCATGAACCTGAAGATCTTATGCTGTTCCTCCAGATAGATCGATGCGAAGCCTCTGGGCATCCAGCTCGAATCGGTCGCGAAGATCAGACGACCCGGCCCGACCGTCTCGACGAACTTACGTATGACATCCTCGAGAGTAAGCTGGTAGGGCATCCACCTGACCCACTGGTTGGAACCGGAACTGTCAACGAAGACATTGTCACGGGTCCAGCACAGATGCAGCAGATCACCCATGTGGGTACAGCCGAAGTGAGGGACGACGAAATTGACATGAGGGAAATCACGGGTGACCTCTGCGATGCTCAGGGGACTGATGTTCACCCCTGTGGGCAGTCCTCCTGCAGCCCCGAGCAGGCCGAAGTGGATGAGCACCGGCACCTGGTACTGCTCGCAGATCTCCCACAAACGGTAGTACTTCTTATCGGACAGGGGGGTATCGATCAGAGGTCCGAGGAGCTTGTACCCCTTCAGCCCCAGGGTACCGAGGGCATACTCGAGCTGCTCTGCAGCATCAGGTGCATCAGGGCTATGATGGGCGAATCCCAGGAACCGGTCAGGATGCATGGCAACGATCTCAGAGAGCCGTCTGTTGCCCCCGCCTGAGACGAAGACTGCCTGCTCCACCCCTTTGGCGATCATATCCTCATACCAGAGATCTGCCATCTGCCGGTCACTGCCGGCTGGTTCAGGCATCGGGAAATCATAGGCCTTTCGCCAGATCCCTCCGTGGTCACGACTGCCGGGAGTGGTGAAGTCGACCTTGCCCGGCAGGGTCATATCAGGAAACCAGTCCCCCTTCACAGGGAAATGGCAATGAAAATCAACGACAGAAAGATCTTGTATCATAGCAGGCTCCTTAGATGAATCCTATCGAGACGACTGCTCAGCCTTTGACACCGGTGAGCGCGATTCCTTGAATGATCTGCTTCTGGAAGAGCAGGAACATGATGAATACGGGGATGGTGGCTACCGAGGCTCCGGTCATGACCATCTCCCACTGCGACTGGAACTCTCCGTTGAAGAACGACAATCCTACCGGGAGGGTGTACATGTTCACATCGTTCGATACGATCAGTGGCCACATGAAGGCATTCCAGTTCCCGATGAACGAGAAGATGGCAAGAGCGGAGAGGGCCGGCCTGACCAGCGGCATGGCGATCTTGTACCAGATGCGGAACTCATTGAGACCATCGATCCTTCCGGCATCGAGCAGGTCATCGGGGACGGAACTGAAGAACTGCCGCATGAGGAAGGTCCCGAATCCGGACATGAGTCCGGGGAACATGACTCCCCAGTAGGTGTCGACCCAGTGGAGCTGATTGGACATGATGTACCAGGGGATGACCAGCATCTCGGTCGGGATCATCATAGTGGAGAGGATCAGCAGGAAGACCACCTTCTTGCCCCGGAACTGGTACTTGCTCAAGGTGAACCCCACCAGAGAGTCAAAGATCAGCACCGAGACGGTAACCGTCATACCGACGATGAGGGAGTTCATGAACCACCACGGGAAGTTGCTGCTGCTCAGCAGTCTGCCGTAGTTCGCAAACGTCGGGGCTGCAGGGATGATCGAGAGGTTGAACACATCCGCCCCTCGTTTGAAGGAGGTGGCAAGCATCCAGACGAACGGGAAGAGCATGAGTGCGCCGAAGAGCGACAGCACCAGAAAGCGTATGGTCGTGTAGATCGTCTTGTTAGTCTTCACTTTTCATCACCCTCAATTGGATCAGTGTGATCAGCAGAATGATCAGGAACAGCAGGACGGTCATCGCCGATGCATAGCCCATGTCGAAACTTCTGAAGGCACTGTTATAGATATAGAGTACCAGCGGCTTGGTCGAGTTCAGTGGACCGCCTTCTCCCTGATAGGTCATATTGAGCACTTGCGTGAATATTCTCAGGTAACGGATCGTACCGGTCACGATCAGGAAGACGATCGTGGGCTTGAGCAGCGGAAGGGTGATCCGAAACAGTTTATCCCTGCTGTTCGCCCCGTCGATCTCCGCAGCCTCATAGTACTGCACGGAGATACCTTTGATGCCGGCAAGGAAGATGATCATCTGGAACCCCACATCGGCCCAGATCGTCGTAGCGAGGATCGAGAAGAGCGCCTGTGACTGGGAGAAGAGGAACTGCTGCTGAGGCAGCCCGATACTGATCAGGATCTTATTGAACACACCGATCGGTGCCGGCTGATAGAGCCATCTCCATACCCAGGCCACAGCAACCATGGAGGTGATATAGGGGATGAAGTAGACGGCCTTGAAGAAGCCCTCTCCCCTGCCCGCCTTGTCGATATGGTAGGCAAGAGAGAAGCCGAGAAGCAGACTGACAGGGAGCCCGAACAGGACGTACTTGCCCGTGTTCGAAAGGGTCTTCCAGAACACCTGATCCTGCATGATGTTCCGATAGTTCTCAAGACCGATGAACTGTTTGTCCTTCGATACGATGTCCCAGTTGGTCAGTGAAAGATAGAAGGCATAGAAGGTGGGATAGAACCGTATGAGGACATAGAAGATGATCGGAAGGATGAGGAACAGATAGGCCCACACCCGTTTTGTACGTTCCAGAGATCCTCTGGATGCTGGTAAGTCGTTCATGATGACACCTTTTTCTGCTCTGGAGTTCACGCACCGGGGACCGAGCGGTCTTCTGCAGGCCGATGGCCCCCGGTGTGACTGTTCGTAAGATTCTAGCGGTTCTTGTAGTAGGTATCGAGCACCTGCTGTTCTGCAGCCGCTGCCTGATCCACCGCATCCTCTACCGGCATGCCGTTGAGCAGTACCTGGTCATAGGCATCGATCCATACCATCCTCTGGGCATTCTCATCGATGAACTTGGTCGCTGTGGCATACTCGAGCCCTCTGATGAACGGTCCGTACTTGGGGTCGTTCTTGAACTCTTCTTTCATCGCCAGGGCTTTCTTTGCAGGAAGTTCCCCCACATTCTCCAGCCACATGGACATCGCCGTATCGGAGGTCAGGTAATCGAGGAACTTGATCGATGCTTCAAGCTCTTTCCCGGTGGTGAAGCTGGTGATCCCGTTCGACCAGAATGAGGCGAAGTTGGACTTCACGCCGTTCATGGAAGGCAGTTCGGTCACACCGTAGTTGAGGGTATCGAGCTTGTCGAAGGTACCGAGTCTGAAGGACCCGTCCATGGTCATACCCATCATCCCTGAACTGAAGGCAGTCACATCATCGGTCATGAAGTTGGGCATCCCGATGTGTTCGACGCTGTTGAGATCGGTGAAGAACTGGAAGGCGTCATAGCCGGCCTGACTGTCGTAGGTCACCTCTCTGCTGTCAGCACTGTAGGGAGCTCCGCCGTACTGTCTGATCAGTACCTCTCGCAGCCAGTGGTGCATCTGTGCACGAAGTTCCATCGTAAGGCCTGTCTGCAGGTAGTTCCCGTTCTTGTCGGTCTTCGTCAGGATCTTTGCGAACTCGATCAGCTCCTCGACGGTCTCAGGAGGGGTCTCGGGATCCAGGCCTGCTGCCTCGAAGAGATCCTTGTTCCAGAACAGCGCCAGTGATCTGACAGCGGTAGGCAGTGCATAGTAGGAGCCATCGAACTTGGCTGCGCCTACCAGCGGGAAGAACTCGGCTTCTATGCGTTCGTTGCTGAAGGTCGATTCAGGAAGAGGCTGCAGATAGCCTGAATCGATATAGGTCGGGAGCCAGCCATAGTAGAGATTGATGACATTCGGTCCCTGACCTGAGGGTACCGAGGAGGCTACCTTGGTGTTGTACTGTTCGTACGGGAAGGTCTGCTGTACGACTCGGATATCGGGGTTCTCTGCTTCGAACATCTCGATCAGAGTGTCTACGGTATCTTTCTTGGTCTCGTAGAAGTACTGCCAATAGACGATCTCGGTGACTTCCGGATCGGCAGCAGCTGCTGATTCCTGGGCTCCTTTTGCAAAGACAGGGGCTGATACGGCCAGCAGCACTGCGGCAAGGATCAGCACGGTTTTAATGGTTCTCATCTCGTTTCCTCCTGGGGTGATGTGTATGATATCATGAAATCCTTATCAGGATGACATTCCATTGCAGGGTTCTGCTGCAGCAGCGGCAGAATCTTCTCATGAAGTGCACAGAGGTCTTCTGTGCAGCACTTCTCGTATGATCGCTCTGCAGTCAGGCAGAGGTTCATCTTCGGTTCCGTTCCCGATGCCCGTATATAGCATCTTCCGACTCGTTCACCGGATCCATCCCTGAGCTCGAAGAGCAGCATATGCTCCTCCTGCTCATTGATCTGTTCCCGTGCTTCCAGTCTCATCGCAGATCTCACCAGCAGGGCCATGTCCTGCCACAGGGGTGAATCACGATACCAAAGGGTGCGGTCACAGTCATGGATAGAGAACTGCAGATGCATCCCCTTCACATAGGGAATATAGGGTACCTGTGCCCCCTCGGCGATCTGCTGCTCGATGGAGATGATCGCCTTCAGGGCAGTGAGCAGGCCGTTCCCGGCATAGAGTACCTCTGAGGCAGCTGGCAGCATGGCCGGGAGGATCACATGGCCTGATCTCTCACAGCCGATCTGAGCTGTCCATTCGCATCCCAGATCCGAGGTGAGCCATCTATCACCGACACCCGCCGGCGGCAGCGCCGTCAATCCTGCAGCTTCTGCTGCCCCGATCAGAGCGGCATCGCTCTCGACCGTCCCTCTGATCGAGACCTCCACTCCTGTCGATCTCTTGAGCTCATGTGCCAGGATGAGCCCCAGATCATCTCCATCATAGAGCTGCACCCGGTCTTCTGTCCTGCTGTAGGACAGGAGATAGCCCCGGTCCCCGTCTCCATCGAGTACCACCGCATAGCTCCGATCAGCTGCTGAGGATCTTCCCAGCACGAAGAGCTCTTTGATACTCTTGGGCAGCTGCTCATCATACGAAAGCTGACTGGGCAGATCCTGCAGCAGGGCAGCTCCCCGCCCATGGTTGATCATGCCCGGCCCCGGTGAGCAGGCTGCGGGGATGACGTGCAACCCGAGGTGCGTGCATACCACGGACGCCAGTCCCGAGTAGGCCCCGTGAGCTGCATCGAGCAGCAGGGGGATTGCTCTCACCTGTTCAGGCACCTCCCCGATATTCCGTTCGAAGAACGATAGGATCTCGATACGCTGATCCACTCTCTCCAGAACAGGATCAGAACACTGCGTATTCCCGGACTCACCGGCAGGGGCATACGCTGATGTCAGCAGATACCAGCTCAATGCATACTCACCGCATGGTCCTTCAGGATAGAGTTTCTTCCCGTCAAGAAAGAGCTTGATCCCGTTGTGCGAGGCAGGGTTGTGTGATGCGGTGAGCATCACCCCCGGCTGGTGCTGTTCGAGAGACCAGGCAGCAAGGAAGGGTGTCGGGATGATACCCAGATCGATGACACTCAGGCCCATCTGACTGATCGACTCGATCAGGGACGCTTTGAGGGCGGTACCCTCGTGGAAGTCCCTGCCATCCTCTGCGATCGCGATCGTCGTGAGGGTCCCTTCGGGCAGGCAGGACTTGAGCTGACGGACCCATGCCCTCATGTATCTCACGCAGAATGCCCGGGTGATCAGGTGATCATCGATCGTACGAAAGAGCTCCTGATACCGGTCCTCCTCACCATTCTCTGCAACGAGTCCCCGGATCCCGTCAGTCCCCTGGACCTTCACGCTCGCAAGCGATACCCATCGCTGCAGCTGCTGATCTGTCGGCTGTTCTTCAGAGCCGAGAAGTCCCAGAAGTCTGCTGCTCTCAAGCACCCTCGGGTCCTGAACACTTCGGGCGATCTGCTCACACAGCTCGAGGATCCATTCCCGGTCATACCCGCGGTGCTGTGCATACCGGCTGAACCCGTGTGCATCATTGAGGGTGAGTGTATCGCGCTGCAGATAGGAGATCATCAACTGCTCCTTCTACTGTGCAAGCAGGGCCTGCGCTGCACGCAGATTATCTTCGACGAACTGTCTTCTACTCGGTGCGACCTGATGTTCGCCGGGATTCCACTCCGAGAACCAGTAGCCGATCCTGCCGTCCGAGTTGTGAGAGAGCATCAGATGATCCCATGCCTGCTGCAGGATCTTCTCATCCATACCGGCGGCCTCTCCTGCAAGGATCGCATCGCGGACTGCCTTGGTCAGCTCCCAGATCTCCTGCGCAGCACCTTCGGTAAAGGTCTCGATCTTCGTGTTCCCCAGATAATCGGGAAGTTCGATCTCTGCAGTCTCCGGGGTGGCAACAGCCACCTCCCCGATCCATGCAGGCTCTACTCCTTCGAGGGCACTGACTTTGGAGAGGAATTCCTCCATGACTTCCAGGGTCCCGGTGAACCCGCTGTTGAAGTTATCGATGAAGATCGTCTCAGCATCTCTCTTGAACAGGAGCACTCCGTCAGGATGTGCGGCGGCAAACTGCCGTACCCCTTCGATGACTGTATCGACCGGGAGCAGCCCCTTCATCATGAGCTTGAAGAATCGTGCGGGGGTATCGGGCAGCTGGTAGACCGCAGGGACTGCGATGAGGGTCTTGCCGCTCGGCAGCAGAACCGTGCAGGGTTCATAGGGGTCCTGCAGGATCCCTCTCTGTGAGAGCCCCTTCTCGATCTGGGAAGCCAGTGCTACGAACCACTTGATCCCCTGTGCACTGAGGACTTCTCCCATCTCACTGCTGTAGGCGAACTCAGGAGGAAGGAACCCTTCGGTCTCCGTCTCCAGGATACTGCGATCGAGTTCCAGCCCCTTAGCCATCTGCATCTCGAACTCTTTGGGCACCAGCAGCTGCGGGATCGGATGGGTGTAGGTGTAGGTCCCCAGCTCGAAGTTCTTTCCCTTATGTGCTTTGATATCATCAAGCAGCTCTGGGTCCATCTGCTGGAGCAGTTCGGAGGTGAATCCTGAGAAGAAGCAGTCTGCCTTCAACCCGTATTTCTTGAACAGTGCGATGAGGGGACGGTACCCCTCGGAGATGATACGCATCTCATCCCCTACTTCTATCTCACATCGCTGTATATTGAAGTTGAACGCAAATCCCAGTTTAGTCATCAACATGCTCCTTATCTTGTTTATTATTATACTTATTATAACTCTTATAATATGTATGTCAATAAAAACTTTCAGAGATTAAGAGCATGAGCAGCAGCCGATCGGGGAAGCTCTTCACACCTTCCCATTTATCAGATTAGCCCCGAAGGGTCCGCGATGCTGAGAGAGAGAGAGAGAGAGAGAGAGAGAGAGAACTCACGCTAGGTATCAGACCGTAGCTATGGGATCACATCAGAGGATATTCAGCTGGATAGCGAGTTGTAAGCGGCAGGAGAAGGTCACACATGGGTGTTCAGCCTGCGGGGCGGGATCCACCGCAGGAGTATCAGAGCAGAAGAGCAGCCTGGGACATGTGACCGCCTCCCTCAGCGGGGGTTCGCCGCTGAGGGAGGCGGATCCTACAGGTGCACTGGCATGGGAAAAACCCATGCCTGCCTGATGCCCATATGTATGCTCACATCGACCTTGATGCTATTCCAGGAGTGCATAATCGTCACACCTCTGGTGAAATGCACATAGTACATATGGCCCGGCGTTTGAGCAATTTCCCCACCGATATCGTTTCCTGAACAGGGAGCTCCAGCCCCCTGAGATGACTCCTGCGCAGGTATCATCTCCCCTGCGCAGGAACATCATTGAATCGTCAGAAATCAGGCAATGTTAGAAAGCCCGTACAGGTCTGATATACTTAAGAAGATCCCTGGAATAATACCCTGTAGCTCCTCCATAGTGAAAGTCGAATATTTTAGCACATGCAAGGTCATTACGGGAAGTTACTGAAGAAGTCCAGTATGAAGCAGAACCAGAAGAACCTGTTGAAAGGAATCCACCTAAACTGGAAACATGCAGATTCATGTATATCAGATTACTCTCATCTTTCGATGGCAGAAACCAGTCATCGTACACTTCTCCATCCACCGTTACCGAATAATCGGCACAGGCTGTAGCGGCATATTCTGGTTCTGGTTCTGGTTCTGGTTCTGGTTCTGTTGCAACTCTTGAACGGCTGCTAAGAGCTGTAACAATCGCAACAGTGTTGGCTTCACCTGCTCCGAGCGCATCAGAAAGTCCTGCGATATATGTACCATTACCACCCCATGCCATAGTGGGGTCATCAGTATTTGTGGTATACCATCCGTAGGGAGCAGCCTCCAGATAGCGATCTCCACTTACCGTTCCGTCATTGTTCCCGTCCAGCAGGTCTTTCTCATCGCTGGCTATCGTTAAATCTCCGTCAAAATCATAGCCCACTGTATCATCATAGAAGATATATCCGCCGGCAGGCCCCAGATCCCCTACAGTCGGCTCAGCCCATACTGCATACAAGGTGGTATCCTCGGTTCCCATGGTGTAGTCATCCTCATCTTCATATTCCACACTTCCTTCTGCACTCGTTGCCCAGCCGGAAAAACTTTTACCGTCTTTTGAGAACTCATTGGCCGGCAGGGTCGTTTCTTCGTCAGTGTCCAAATCCACATCATCCATCGACCCTGTCCCGTCATTGGCATCGAAACTCAGGCTGTGAGTTTCTGCACTCCACTGCGCATACAACGTGGCATCCTCATTCGCACTGTAGGTGGCTCCTTCGGCATAATCCGTACCGGTTCCATCATTAGCGGTGTTCCATCTTACGAATGTGTAGCCGTCTCGCTCCAGTGGGTCACTGTTAT
>JAIPFY010000004.1 GCA_021736385.1 Spirochaetia bacterium
GTCAGCGCAGCGGCGCGATTCACCGACCCGAGCCGGATGGACTACATCTGCACCGCAGGCGGTGCGATGGTCCGCTACCTCTCAGGCAGACCGCTGCCGCTGATCGAAGCGATGGAAGAGGCAGAAAGACGGGAACGTACCCGATAACCGCAGACACCAGAGGGACACCGGCAGGGAGAGGGAGGATACACCCCTCTCCCTGCAGCCGGTGAGAGGACCTCTCATACAAACAGACAGGAGAACACAGACAGATGGAAGCACAAGAACGGGCGGCGCTGGAAGACAAGGCTCGAACGATACGGAAGATGACGATCGATGAGATCGGGTATCTGGGAGTAGGACATATCGGGGGAGCGATGTCGGTGATCGACATCCTGACGGTCCTGTACTACAAGGTGATGAAGATCGATGCAGAGAACCCCTCATGGGAAGAGCGGGACAAACTGGTGGTATCGAAAGGGCATGCGGGACCGGCTGTGTATGCGGTCCTTGCCGACAAGGGCTACTTTCCGCAGAGCTGGCTGCATACCCTGAACATCGGGGGGACCAACCTGCCGAGCCACTGTGACATGAACCGGACTCCCGGGATCGATTTCACCACCGGCTCCCTGGGTCAGGGAACCTCCGCTGCGATGGGGATCGCCCTGGGCGATCGTATGAAGGATATAGATGCCTATACCTATCTGATCATCGGAGACGGGGAGAGTCAGGAGGGACAGGTCTGGGAAGCAGCGATGTTCGCAGCCCACTACCGGCTTGGGAAGATGATCGCCTTCACCGACTTCAATAAGATGCAGATAGACGGTGAAGTGGCAGCTGTCATGGGGATCGAGGACATCATGGGGAAATGGAGCGGGTTCGGCTGGCACGTGCAGCGGATCGATGGACATGATGTGGGACAGATTTCAGATGCGATCGCCGCCGCACAGCAGGAGCAGGAACGACCCTCGATGATCATCTGTGACACGATCAAGGGCAAGGGGTTCTTTCCCGGAGAGGGGAAGGTGGGATCACACAGTATGGCCTTTGACTATGCACGTGCACAGGAGGCGATCGCGCAGCTGGAACAGGAGGGGAGCAGATGAAAGCACTGAACGAGTACACAGACATGCGGGCAGTCTATGCCGACACCCTCATCGAGCTGGCCGGAGAGGATGAGCGGGTCGTGGCATTGGATGCGGACCTGATCGCGGCGAACGGGACCGCGGAGTTCCGCAGGCTGTATCCGCAGCGGATGATCAACGTGGGGGTGGCAGAAGCGAACATGGTCGGGGTGGCGGCAGGACTCTCATCAAGGGGCTTCATCCCCTTCGCCTCCACCTTCGGATGCTTCGCCACCCGCAGGGCCTTCGATCAGTTCTTCCTCTCGGCGAACTATGCCAGAAGACAGGTGAAGCTGATCGGGACCGATCCGGGAGTCACCGCGCAGTTCAACGGCGGGACCCATATGCCCTTCTGTGACATGAGCCTGATGCGGGTGATCCCCGATCTGGTGGTCGTGGATGCAGCAGATACCGTCTCGCTCTACAAACTGCTCAGACAGGTCTATGCCCATCCCGGATGCGTCTATATGAGGATGCACCGCAAGGGAGCGATGACCATCTACGAAGAGGATCAGGAGGTGACCCTCGGGAAGGGGATCGTGATCAGTGACGGCAGTGATGTGACCCTCATAGCCAGCGGTATGGTCATGGTAGCCGAAGCGATCAAGGCAGAGCAGCTGCTCTCAGCAGAGGGGATCAGTGCGGCGGTGATCGACATGCATACGATCAAGCCGCTGGATGAGGAGCTGGTAGGGACCTATGCGAAGAAGACCCGGGCGGTGGTGACCTGTGAGAACGCCCAGCGCATCGGAGGACTCGGCTCAGCGGTGAGTGAGTATCTCAGTGAGAGCTGTCCTACGCGCATGCGCCGGGTGGGAGTGCATGATGAGTTCGGTGAGGTAGGCACACAGCAGTACCTGCAGGAGCGATTCGGCCTGACCGCTGAGAAGATCGTCAGTGCCGCCAAAGAGCTTATTGCCCTGAAGTGACCTGTGAACGGCGCTGATGCAGGATACCTGTAACGTGCCATGAGTCCTGACCGCAGTCGGTCAGGACTCATGATCCTCAGCCGACCGGCCGGATACCTGGTCCTTTCAGACCCTGTATGACTGCTGCAGAGGGGTGGGCTGATGTATTGAGTGATCACGGAACATGCTGCTGCTCTCAGGTGTTATCGGTCGCCTCTGAAGGGTGAATGAACACCTCTTGTACATTATGGATGTGAGAACGATACGCGTCAGTGGCTTTCTGGTAGTCCCCCTCTACGATGGTATCAATCAGATACTGGTGTCGTTCAGGGCTTTTCACGATATATTCATCGTTTTCTTCGGCATTCTTTATCTCTTCTTTGAGAAAGACGTTGAGGGTCACGTAGATTGAATTGAACAGGTCGTTGTTACATGCAGAGATGAGATGCTGATGAAATCGGTAGTCGGCCTGAACCTGAGCTTCATGATCATTGAGCTCTATGGCCTGATACATCTGATTGACTTCTTCCTGCAGCTGGTCGATCACCCCCTGCTTGAATTCCGTATCGTCTGATCGAAAGACCAGCAGATACCATAATCCCTGTTGCTCCATGACGAGTCTGAACTCCATGAGATCATAGAAATCATTGTTCCCCAGAAGGATAGCCCAGGTAAGAGCCTCTTTTGAAATATTTGAGCTGTCACATACATAGGTGCCCTTCGGGACCTTGGACTCCAATACACCAAGATGCTGGAATATCTTGATAGCTTCACGAATGGAGGAACGTCCGAGTCCGAACATCTCAGCAAGTTCGAACTCTGTGAGGAACTTATCTCCCGGTTTGTATTTTCCCGAGGCTATGAGGTCTTTGATCTGTTCCATGACCTGGGCGACTACCGTCTTCTGTTTGATAGGTTCATATTTCACTATAGGGCTCCTCGTCTTATTATAGATCTATTGTCTGATATTTAGATAGAAATAGCAATAGGTTTTCAAAACTTTTCATTGACATACTATATTATTGTATTACAATAGGATTATAAGAATAACATACGGAGGGCTACATGAGCGCTAAAGATAAAGTATGGTTGACAACCAACTACCCGGAAATCGTGTTCGAAGATAATGGAGTAGGGCGTCTGAAGAAGGATCTGTTTGAAGCTTCAGATGAGGAGATCGATGCGATCCTCGAAGAGTACGGCATCCCATCTGATTCAGAACTGGGGAAGCCTGGTACCTATATCCAGAATACCCCGCGTGCTGAAGCGGTTGCTAAACGAAAGAAGAATGATATCGTCCTGGTCCCGATCGGTTGTTCGGAGTGCCATGGGGATCACAACAATACGGGACTTGATACCTTCATGGTCACACAGATCTGCGAAGGGCTGCGACGTTATACGGCAAAGCAGGGTAGAGAGGTGAACCTGGCATTCACTCCGATCAACTATGGTGGTCATCCCTACCATCACCTCGGGATGCCGGGAACCGTCATCATTCCCGGAGAAGTAGTACGGGAGATGGTGATCTACACCATGCTCGGCTTATGGAACGACGGGTATCGGAAGATCATTCTGGTCAACAACCACGGACATCTGTGGAACCTCGTCGATGCAGTCCAGGAATTCATGAAACGATTTCAGCTTCCGGCAATAGTCCAGGTGATCGATTGGCACAGAGCTGTTCGTGAGTTCTTCATGTGTACAGATAAAGACGACAGTATGGAAACGAATTTCATCCACGCTGCCGAGGCTGAGACCTCCACCGGATTACTGATGTTCAAGGATATGATCAATATGGATTATGTTCGAGATGCAGAAGGGGAGACCTTTTTACCTGAAGGCCATTTCGATCTTTCTGTGGATCCCTACCGAAGACCTCATCGATGGTCTGAAGGGGAGGGACACTATGCGATCGAACGATATGCTGTTCCTGAAGGTGTCGTAGGGTCACCGAGCAAAGCCGCTGCCTATAAGGCAAAACGACCGGTTGCCGCTATCCTGAAATATATGACGAAGATGATGGATGACATCCTGGAGGCCTTCCCACCGGGAACACTTCCTCCAACAGAGAAGATCTCTCTACGAGATCCCAAGGAAGTTGCACCATTTCTGCAGGAACCCTGGTCGGAAGGTTGGAAGTCTGTGTATGAACTTCCTGCGATAGGACCGTTCGTAAAACATTAGAAGAAGCACCTGAGGAGATGAGCCTGTGAAGATTTCCATATGTCTTTCAACGAATCCTGCCAGATTCTCTGCGGTAAGCTTCAAGGGTGACCTGGAGAAGAACCTTGAGACGATCAGTGCTCTAGGATACGACGGAGTCGAACTGGCTATACGGGATCCCCGGCTTGTCGACCAGGATGGACTGACAGCATTGGTCCGGAAGTATGATCTTGAGGTCCCTGCCATCGGGACAGGACAAGCCTGGGGTGAAGAGCACCTCTCCTATACCGACCCGGATGAGAACGTCAGGCAGGCAGCGATCGAAAGGACGATCAGTCACATCCCCTTTGCCAGGAGGCATGGGGCTGTGATCATCATCGGACTGCTGAGGGGGCTCTATCCTGAGTCGGTCTCCCCCACTCAGGCAAATGCGTGGATGAAGGAAGCCTTCAGCTACTGCTGCAAAGCCGCTGGTGCATCCGGGGTCAGGATAGCCTTCGAACCGATCAACAGGTTCGAGGTCAACAGTTTGAACTCTGTCAGGCAGGGGCTTGAGTTCATCGAGCATGTCGGTGCAGAGAATCTGGGAATGCTGCTCGATACCTTTCATATGAACATCGAAGAACCGAACATCGAGGATAGCATAAGACTTGCAGGGGAGAGGATCTTCCACTTCCATTATGCGGATTCCAACAGATGGTATCCAGGAGCCGGACATCTGAACTTCGATTCACTACTAACGGCTTTGTACAGTACCGGATACAACGGGTATATATCGGGGGAACATATGCCTGACCCTGATGCTGTGACAAGTGCTCGGATGGGAATCACCTATTTGAAAGGGTTGGGACCAGGTCCCGAACTTGAGGATATGTAATCATAGTACATTTTATACACTAATAAGGAGATATGTTTATGAAAGCCAAGATCGCTTTTTTGTATGGTCCGAAAGACCTGCGTGTTGAAGAAGTAGAAGTACCAAAACTCCAACCGAATGAAGTACTCATCAAAGTAGGAGCCTGCGGGATCTGCGGGTCTGATGTCGAGTGTTATGAGGGGGAGTCTGCAGAAGGCCGTTATGATCTGGGTCCATATACCCCGGGACACGAATGGGGCGGTAAGATCGTCGAGGTTGGATCTGGCCTCAAGAGTACCCTTCGTGTCGGTGATAAGGTGACCGGTGATTGTGTCATGGGATGCGGAGTCTGTGAGAACTGCAAAGACGGACGAATGCCCTCTGCCTGTCTGAATTTTAAAGAGATAGGGTTCCGCCCGGACTCTCCAGGAGGAATGGGCGAGTATATGGTCGTAGGGGAGCAGTATGTACATAAGATCCCTGATCACTGGAGCTATGCTGATGGGGCATGGGTCGAGACCTTCTCGATAGGTTACTTTGGTATCTGGGGCAACGGCGGATATATCGATGCCAGTGATATCTGCATCATCAACGGTGCTGGACCGGTTGGATTATCAGCTACGATGGTTGCCGCCACATCCGGGGCGAAGACCATAGTGATAGATCCTCTTGCAAAAAGAAGAGAGACGGCATTGAAGTATGGTGCGGAGATCGTACTCGATCCGACAGCTTCAGATATCGTCAAACAGGTGATGGATGTCACTAACGGGCATGGAGGCGACGTAGTCGTCGAGGCATCAGGGAATGATACAGCCATCGCCTCTGTTTTCGATATTGCAGCTCATAGTGGCAGGGTCAAGCTTATCGGTCACTCGATCGGTCGAAAAGTACCGGTAGAGATCGGGAAAACCATCTGGAAGACACTCAGTATTTCAGGATCCGGAGGGACTAAGGATTTTGGTCAGCGAACGATACGTTTTATGAACAGAATCAAAGAAACCTATGATTTTGATGCATTGAATTCTCATTTCTATCCGTTCAGTCAGCTTCATGACGCTTTTGATGTTGCGATTCATGAAAAAGCACATGCATTGAAAGTGATGCTTACGTTCGACGAATAGTACCGTTTCCATGGAACAATTCAGGCGCTTCTGTATCAGCAGGGCGCCTGAATAAAAAAGGGGTGGCTTGTGAGTGAAGATAGTCTACTGGAAATGAAAGGTATCAGCAAACAGTTTCCAGGCGTGAAAGCTTTGAATCAGGTTGATTTTTCTGTTCGTTACGGAGAGGTCCATGCTTTGATCGGTGAGAACGGGGCTGGAAAATCCACCCTGATGAAAGTCCTGTTAGGCATGTACACACCAAATAGCGGAACGATCTCGTTTGCAGGGAAAGACGTGGTGATCGACTCACCACATGATGCATTGAAGACAGGTATCTCCATGATACATCAGGAATTAAGCTTAGTGCCAGATAGGACGGTCGCTGAAAATATCTTTATTGGCAGAGAACCGGTGAACGCATTAGGCCTTCTGGACTGGAAAAGACTCTATGCTGAAGCTGAAAGCTTGATGCGGACAATAGGTATGGTATTCGACCCGCAGCAAAAGGTCAGTGATCTTACCGTCTCACAGCAGCAGATGATAGAGATCGCCAGAGCTGTCTCGTATAAGTCAAAATTGATCATCATGGATGAACCGACATCCGCGTTGACTGATAAAGAAGTCAATACGCTCTATACCATCATCAACGGCCTGAAAAAGGAACATGTATCGGTCATATTCATCTCGCATAAACTAGAAGAGATATTCAGGATCGCAGATCGAACTACAGTTCTTCGCGATGGAGAGCTCGTCGGTGTGAAGAATAATAAAGAATTCAATAAGGAACTGCTTGTTACCATGATGGTTGGTCGGGAATTGAATCAGATATTCCCTAAAGAAGATGTAGCGATCGGTGACGTGCTGCTGGAAGCAAAGAACCTGACTCGAAAAGGGGTCTTTGAGAACATCAGTTTTTCCGTAAGAAAGGGTGAGATCCTGGGTTTTTCCGGTCTGATGGGTGCCGGTCGGACAGAAGTCATGCGGGCTCTGTTCGGGATCGATAGACTCGATAGTGGTGAAGTATTTTTACGTGGAGAGAAAGTGAACATCCATTCTCCCCAGAAAGCCATCTCTCTTGGGTTGGGGATGGTAACGGAAGATAGAAAGGTTGAAGGCCTATGTCTGATCAGGTCGATCAAAGAGAATATCTCCATGGTCACGATGAAAGATTACTGCAGACTGTCGCTCATCAACGACAGAAAAGAGACTGCACATGCCCAGTCGAAGATCGAGATGCTGAGGATCAAGACACCGAATCAGCATGTGAAGGCTAATTCACTTAGTGGTGGGAATCAGCAGAAAGTGGTTGTTGCGAAATGGCTTGCCATAAAACCCGGACTCATCATCCTGGATGAGCCTACCAGAGGTATTGATGTCGGGGCAAAATCAGAGATTCACAAGCTGATGACATCGTTCGTAAAAGAAGGTCTGGCTATCATATTGATCTCTTCCGAATTGCCGGAAGTCCTTGGGATGAGTGACAGGATACTGGTTATGCATGAAGGTCGTATCAAAGGAGAATTCCTCCGAGAAGAAGCCACACAAGAGAAATTGCTGCAGTGCGCGATGGTTGAGAACAGGGAGGGATCGTATGCAAATCAATAGAACTGAAGTGATTAAAAATCTTGATAGATTCAAAATGGTCATCATATTACTACTGATGATCATTGTGATGTCATTTGCCAGTGATGTGTTTCTCAGTGGTAGGAATATCATGAATGTCGTCAGGCAGATATCTGTCAACATGATCCTGGCGGTGGGAATGACCTTTGTGATCATGACCGGTGGTATCGATCTGAGTGTCGGCTCGATCCTCGCGGTATCCGGGGTGGTCGCCTCATCGCTGCTGAAGAATGGATCAGTCGATTCGATCCTGCTTGTAACAATTATCGCATCGATAGTAGGTGGGCTCTTAGGTCTGGTCAACGGGTTGTCGATCGCCAAACTCAAGGTTCCGCCTTTCATCTCTACATTGGCAATGATGCAGATAGCTCGTGGTATTGCCTATCTGCTGTCCAATGGGCGTCCTATCGTCGATCTGCCAAAGAGATTCCTGATAATCGGGCAGGAGGCATTCATGGGGTTGCCTATTATGGTGATCATGATGATCGTAGTCGTCGCTATAGGGTATGTTCTGCTGCAGAGGACAAGGTTCGGCAGGTATGTCTATTACATCGGAGGCAATGAAGAAGCTGCGAGGGTTTCGGGCGTCAATGTCTCAAGGATCCTCATCTTGGTCTATGTGCTTGCCGGTATTTGTGCAGGATTTGCCGGTGTGATCCTCTCTTCTCGAATCAATTCCGGTCAACCTCAAGCTGGTCTCACATATGAACTCTATGCGATCGCGGCTGTCGTGATCGGAGGTACCAGCTTGAACGGGGGGATCGGATCGATCGGGGGGACTATCATCGGTGCCATCATCATCGGACTGATCCGAAACAGTATGAATCTACTGAATGTATCTCCGTTCAATCAGATGGTTGTTCTGGGAGTAGTGATCCTCTTGGCTGTCATACTTGATATGCAGTCTTCGAAACGGATGCTCAAGAGTTAGTGTATGCATCTATCCGAAAGGATGGAAAAAATAAATAAAGGGGTATTATGATGAAGAGAACGATGGGAGTGATGTTAGTACTGATACTGACAGCAGGGTTTGTCTTTGGGCAGGGAAGCAGCGAAGAGAAAGACACGATAGTCCTCGGTCTGAGTATGTCGGCACATACACAGTTTCTGGAAAATGTGACTGATGCGGCGCTTGCTCAGGCAGAGGAACGTGGTGTTGAGATCATATCGATGAATGGTAATGATGACATCGATACACAGATCAATGATGTTGAAAGCCTTATCACACGAGGGGTCGATGCAATCATCCTCAATCCCCTCGACCGTGCGGGCCTTGGCAGATCTGTTGATAATGTAAAAGCTGCAGGTATCCCTCTGGTCGAAGTCAACACCTTCACGAACAACGACAAGTATGATGTCTATGTCGGGTCGGATGAAGTCGTAGCCGGAAAGACTCAAGGTAATTGGGTTGCGAAGAATATGGGTGAGAGCGGGAACATCTGCATCCTCTATGGTGTGATGGGTCACTCCGGTCAGATCGGTAGGTTTGAAGGTGTGAAACAGAGCCTGCTTGATCAGTATCCCGGTTGGACGCTGCTTGCTGATATGACCGGCGAGTGGAAACGAAGTGAAGGTCTGAGAATCACAGAGGACTGGATTCAGACGTACGGTAACGAGATCGATGTCATCGCAGCTCAGAACGATGAGATGGCTTTAGGTGCTCTGCAGGCAGTCCAGGAAGCAGGACTTGATATCGCAGTTCTCGGGATCGATGCTACACCGGATGCTATCCAGTCTGTGATCGACGGTGGGTTGAAGCTTACCGTGTTCCAGAATTCAAAAGCACAGGGTTCAGAAGCGGTGAACGTCGCTATTGGACTGGTCAATGGTGAAACATATCCAAAGGTCTATGATATTCCCTATGAAGAGGTAACGACCGAAAACGCACAGGTCTACCTGGAACGAGTATCATCCTGGAATTGATCACATTATGAAATAATTCAACGAAGCGTATAGGCATCCTTCCTATACGCTTCGTTATAGAGGTGAAATCATGAAAAGAGTACAGTTGGGAATCATCGGACTGGGGAGACTTGGTCGGGAACATGCGAAGAATATCTATTACAATATACCTCAGGCAGATCTGACAGCTATTTGCAGTGTGGTCCAGAGTGAGTTGGATCTTGTATCAGAAGAGATGGATCCACGGATCGTGACGAACGATTATATGGATCTTCTTACGGACAGGGATCTCGATGGTCTTGTGATCTCGACGAATTCAGCCACCCATTGTGAGATCATCTGTAAAGCTGCCGCCGCCGGTGTCAAGAACATATATACCGAGAAGCCTATTGGCATGTCTCAACAGGAAATCGACAAGATCAGGCAGGCAGTGACCGAACACAAGGTACGACTATGTCAAGTTGGATACAATCATCGATTTGATCATGATCTGTGTGAAGCGAAGAAGAAAGTAGATGAAGGATTCATTGGAAACCCGATACTCATAAAGATGGCCTCACGCGATCAGGCTGGTCTGGAAGAGTTCCTGGTCAAGTTCGCTCCGTCAAGCGGTGGGCTTGTAGCTGACATGCTCACCCATGACTATGATACCGCACGATGGTTTACCGGATCTGAAGCAGAGACGATATACGGTCTGGGCGGTGTGTATGCCTATGAAGGATTGAAAGCTGTTGATGATATCGATAATACCGTGATCCTGATGCGATTCAAGAATGGTGTGATGGTACAGCTGGAAGCAAGCAGAAACAGTGCTTATGGGTATCATGCGCCCATGGAGATCTATGGAAGCGAAGGATGTATCAAGATCGGTGAGAACTCATTCCGTGACAGAAGTATCTATCTGAATGCTGATGGGGTGAACCGGTCCTGCACGACCTGGTTCTTTGCATACTGGGAACAGACCTATCTTGCTGAGATCGCAGATTTTGTTGATTGCATCATTACCGGTAAGGAACCCAAAGTAAACCTCATTGATGGGTATAAAGCCGTTGAGTGGGCTCTGAAAGCCAAGGAAGCTGTCGATACCGGCTCTATCATCACTATGTGATGCAGTACGGGGACACCCCCCTCTGTATGGGGGGCACGACTCTATACACATACAGATCTCCTGAGCGAGCAGCATATGCACATATGCCTGTATAGAGAGGTGTTGACTTCTCGTACATAGAGTACACTCTAAAATAGAGTGAAAAGGATGTAATAGCTATGGAACCATCATTGGGAAACTATATCATACATGAGTTCGTGCAGCAGAGATCGTATACTTTGAGTACAGAGATCATTGTGCGTGCTGTGGAGAAAGCCAACACTGAAGACTCGGAGTACCTGTATGCTGCACGATCGATACGTCAGGAGGGAAGTTGTTTCTATCTCATGGTCTCAGAACTCGACTCCTGTAAAACTGCACTGATCATCTGCTCAGAAAAACAGGAAGAACTTCGATTCTTGGGGATGGTACGAGATCATGATCTCTTCTATCTGCAGGTTGCAGAACTCTCCTGGCACAATACACAGATCCTTCATGAGGTGTTTCCCTTTACGAAACCGGTCTCACTGAAGGACAGACGTACTACCTTCGGCTGTGGCGATCGGTTGGGGCTGGCTTCCATCGGCCATATCCAGGCTATTGCACAGTACCCCGATGTCTATCCGGTGTTAGCCCAGCAATCGATGAGGGAGCTGCATCTCACCGGCAGGACTTATCAGGACGTTGTCACCGATGTGAGTTTCCAAGTGTTCCAGGAAGGGTTTACCAGAGGGTATGGTGCCGATGGTGATCATCTGAAGACCTTGGAAGATATCGACTCAGCACTTGATGCACACATGCCGATGATCACTTTGGATCTTTCTGATCAGATGCATCCGGAAGCTGCTCAATGGTCTGCTGAAGAACTGGAAAAGCGATTCCATAAGCTCTCGCTGGATGCCATCACCTTTGTCATGGAGCTGTTCTATCATCGGCAGTGGAATATCGGTGGGCAGCAGTACAGCTTCTCCCGTGAAGAGATCTATCGGTGCACCTTGATCTATCTTGATGCAATACACTATACCAGAGACGTCGAGCAGCATATTCGTATGCGGCGAGGCGATCAATATGATCTTGAGATCAGTATCGATGAGACATCCACACCGACACTGCCTCTGCATCACCTGTTCATTGCCGTAGCTCTGCAGTCAGAGGGCGTAGCGTTCAGCTCCCTCGCCCCTCGGTTTATCGGTGAATTCCAAAAAGGTGTTGATTACCGTGGGAACCTCGAGGATTTCACAATCCAGTTCGATCAGCACGCCGCTATAGCTGAATATTTTGCATCATACAAGCTTTCCATACACTCTGGAAGTGATAAGTATTCGGTATTCGGTATCATCGGTGCAAGAACCGGCATGCACCTGCACGTGAAGACCTCCGGTACCAGCTGGCTTGAAGCTCTGCGAGTAGTTGCTACAGAGAACTCCCCGTTATACCGGCAGATCCATGCAAAAGCACTGGCTTTCTTCCCGACTGCATCAACGTACTATCATGTTTCCTGTGATCTGAAACAGGTGGTTCCAATCGACCACGTAGAACAGGAAGACTATGCTGAGTATCTCAACAGTGATGATTCCAGACAGCTTGTACACATAACCTACGGCGGTATCTTAGCAGATACGGAACTACGTGCAGAATTGTTCAGGACACTCTATCGTTATACAGATGTCCTGAACCATTATGAGTGCACGAACATCGAAAAGCATCTGACAAGCCTGTATGGCATATAACCGATATCTCCTGAGATGATCCCATCCATGAGTGGATCATCTCAGGCAGAACCTCCTTTTTGCAGTATCGTCTCAACAAGAGACGATACTGCTTTCGTATGAGAAGCAGAGTGAAAGGCCTACTGCAGTGCCTCGTTGGCGTGATGCATCTCATCAGTATCGAGATCGATACGGGTGATGCTCTGGTTCCTGTCATCTATCTCATACAGAAGACTTTGAGATCCTGTGAAATGCAGATCAAGGTGGTAGCTGTGTTCCGGTGTACTGAAGCAGGCACTGAGCTGTCTGTCCTGGATCTGATGAGAGAACCCCTGTACAAGAGGGTAGTGCAGGTTCCGAAGGTCCGGATGCAGCACGAACAGTCTGTAGATGTCCCGGTCGTTCCTTACCCAGAAATCGACAGGAGTCTCGGTCTGCAGGACGGGATTCACAGTCGGCAGGTCCCCCAGAGCCCGTGCCATGGTCTGCTCTGCAAGCTCCCTGTACGACTCGTGTTGTTGCCTGCCGGGTTCGTTCGGGGACTGGCGCAGTACTATCGGGGCCCCTTCCCGTACCAGCCGATCGATCTCCAGCAGGTACTCGAAGTCGATATAGTGTGCATCGACATAGAGGAATGAGAATTGCAGGTCCCCGTATACTAACTGGTGTGTCTGTTGGTCATATGCAAGCTGTTTCAGCAGTGCTCCAGATATCCAGAGAGGCCGATACGCAAGCAGATCATCCGGGATCTTCGTTTCCTGCAGTTCCCAGAAATAATGACTGCTCGGTTTAGTGAGTTCCTGAGGGAGTCTGTCTGCCATCCACTGATCTTCCAGCGGCAGGTAGATCAAAGATGGTGCATACACGTTTCCGAACCGTAACTGCTCACTCATGGAAGTGAGGTAGTCATTGAACCATCTGAGTTCCTGGTTCAACGTCCCATCTCTCCCCACGTGCACAGTCGCATAGAAACGTGTGTCATGTGGAACCTGTTCATAGGGCATCCCGTGCCATACGACCTGATTCACACCGCAGGCGAACTGAGCATCTGCTACACATCGCAGATCATAGACATCCTCTTCTCCCAGTCCAGGGGCCTCTTCGGGGCTGGGGACCCATCCGTAAATACAGGTGAAGGATTCGCTTGATACCACAGGCTTGCCGTACAGAGCAGCGGAAGAAGCTGCAAAGAGAGCGAAGTCCGGGTCAAAGAGCATCGTCTCCGTCTCTGGTATGTCAGAGCATCCATATGCCTGCAGGATATCTGTAGGAGCACCATGACACTGGACTCTTGCATATGCTCCTGCAGCATGTGAGATCGCACCAAAGGGCCTGTAGAACTCTTCAATAGTCCTTTGCGCCAAAAGTTTGCGATAATCGTATCGGACCTCGGGGAATCGGTCCAGATCGGTACTGAATGCCGCCAGATCATACCCATAGGAGCTGCTGAAGTCAGTGAACAGGCCGTCATAGGAGAGTCCTTCAGGGTCTATCTCCCATGAATCACAGAAGAAGCTCATTCCCGGGTACTCTTCTGCAAAGTCTGAAAACCCATAAGACAGCAGGTGGTCTGCATAATATGTCAGTGCTTCTGCATTGAGATGATCCAGAATCAGACCCGGTTTGGACAGATACCGGGACTCCCAACTCTTACGTAATCGCTGCTGTGAACTCCCGGAAAAGACCTTGCTGGCATATGTGTGAGGGATGAACGATCCGCCGAATGGCCATAAGGTCCCGAACGTCAGATCACAGCCGATATGAAGATCTCTGCAGGTCTGTACAGCGAACATGACATAGGAGGTGAATTCTTCATCAAGGAATCGGGGACCTTCAGCACTACCTGTATCTTGCAGGGGGTAGACCCAAGCGATCTCCACCCCTCCGAATCCCATATCAGCGATCCACTCGAGCTGTTTCACTATGGCCTGCTCTGATAGCGGACCTGAGAACCACCACCATCGTACATATGGTCGTGCATTGATGAACATCGGATGCTGTTTCATGAGGTTATCCTTTGACCGAGCCGACTACCAGCCCGCCTATGATACGTCGAGAGAAAAACGCATACACTGCTATGATCGGGACGATCGAGATCGTGACACCGAGATAGATCGCTCCGTAGTTATTGGTATAGACACCTTTGAGCATGGAGATCAGCAGCGGGAGGGTGAACTTGTCTTTGGAGAACAGGATGATCAGGGGCATGATATAGTTATTCCAGGACCCGACAAAATTGAAGATAGCAAGAGTCGCAAGAGCAGGTGTCAGCAGGGGCAGTACCAGTGTGTTGAAACTTCTGAATTCATGTGAACCATCGATCCTTGCTGCTTCCAGCAGCGCATCAGGGATGGCAGAATCAATATACATCTTGATGAAGAAGACCGTAGCAGGGTGGGCTATCCAGGGTATGATCAGCGGGATGGTCGTATCCAGCAGCCTGAGGGTGTTATGCAGATGGTAGTAGCCGATCAGCCCGAGCTGCATGGGGATCATCATCGTGATAAGGACGGTAGAGAACAGGAACCCTGATCCCCGGAACTTGTACTTGGCAAAGCCGAACGCCGTCAAGGCTCCGAAATAGAGGGAGAGCACCACCGATGGTATGGTCACTTTGAGGCTGTTGTAGAATCCCCTGAAGATGTTCATGTGTTTGACGATCTGCTCATAGTTCGCCTTGAGATCGTCCCCGGGCAGGAGGTTGAGATCACGTGCGATCTCAACGTTGCTGTGAGTGCTGTTCATGATCGTGATATAGAAGGGCATGATACTGATGGCAGCAAGAAGAATGAGGCATGCATATCGTATGACTGTCAGGGTGGCAGGTGTTTTCCATCTCATCAGGAACCTCTTTTCTGCAGATTCTTATAGGCTGTGAAGGAGAAGAGCATGATCACCATCAGTAATCCATAGGCGATCGTTGAACCATATCCGTAGTTGGTATATCGGAACGAGGTATTGTAGAGGTACATCACCATCGTGAGAATGGACCTGTTAGGTTCTCCCAGACCTCCTGTAAGCACATTCGGGACATCGAAGATCTGCATACCGCCGATTATCGAGGTGACGATCACATACGTAAGGGTGTTCTTCAAAAGAGGGATAGTGATCCGAAAGAACATGGTCACATATCCTGCTCCATCGATCCGTGCTGCTTCATAGAGATTCTCGGGTATGGCTTTCATCCCTGCCATGACAATGAGGGTCGTATACCCGAACCATTGCCACCATTGAATGTAGGAAGTCGCTGTCACGGTCCAGAAGGGCTCTTTGAGCCAGTTTATCGGCTCTGATATCAGATGAAGTGACAGAAGGATCTGATTGACCGACCCGGCCTGCCAATCCAGGAGAATGCTGAACAGAACGGCTATGGATGTTGCGGTGATAAGATTCGGCAGATAGAAGACAGCCTGAAAGAACCCCCTTCCTTTGAACTTCTTGAATGAGAACAGGGCTGAGAGCACCAGTGCGAGACTGATCTGCGGGATCGCTGCAAGAAGCCATATGCGGAGGGTGTTGAAGAGAGCGGTATAGAAGAAATCGTCTGTTACCAGACGTCTGTAGTTCTTGAATCCGATGAATACCCAGTCCTGCAGCCCGTCCCATCGAAAGAAGGTCAACACAAACGTATAGAGGATCGGGTACAGTTGAAATAGTGCAAATACGATAACATACGGCAATACAAAGAACAGGCCGTATCGTGCATATGATATTGATCGGTTCTTTGATGTGTTTCTACTCATAGCTCCCTCACATAGAGGGTAATGGCAGCAGTGTGCCATTACCCGATGATCACAACGTATTACTCAACGGTAAGTTCCGGGAATGCGTTACGAACCTCGTCCTTGAAACCTTTCAGGGCTTCTTCTTTCGGGACATCACTGTCTACGTGGAGGCTGATCGCATTGAGCAGCATCTTCTCGATATGCTGATCATATTTCGTCACTTTCGAGACATCGATACCCATGGCAGAATCAGCGAAGAATGCGTAGCTGTTCTGTCCACCGAGAAATGGTTCACTGAAGTCATTCTGAACTTTTGCGATGGTCTTCAGATTACTGACAAAATCGCCTTTCTCAGTCACATAATCGTTCAGGAACCCCTGATCGAACATGAGGAACTTCACAAACAGCCAAGCCAGTTCAGGGTCCTTCGTGTTCTCTGAGATACCGTACCATGTGCCTCCCCAGTAGTAGGGCTGTGGACCGGAAGTCAGGCCCCAATCACCTGAATACTGTGATGGATCCTTCACATCGGGTTCAGCGCCGGGTTTGAGTTCATAGTGCAACCCCCAGGTAGGTAGAATATAGCTCATCACTGAGCCATCTGCCATCACTGAATACCATGAAGGATCACTTGGATCGGCTTTGGCACTCAGATCGTTATCCCGAATCTCCTTTGCCAGATCGAAGTAGTCCAGGATCACCTGATCTACGTAGAGCTTCCCATCCTTGACCCAGGGATTGGTTCGTGCATTGAAGGGGAACCATCTGAGGTCCTTCCAGCTAGCAAACAGATGTACCGTGTTGTCACTGTCATCACGGATCTTTGCTGCAAGATCAAGGTAGTCTTCCATGCTGGTCATCATCTTACCCACTTCAGCAGGATCATCGGTTCCCAGATAGTCTTGTGCAAGGCTTCTTCGGTAGAAGATACCACCGGGGGTTGCCTGATTTGAAAGAGCACGCAGGACTCCGTTTGCATCTCTTCCCATATCTACCACATAGGGGATCAGATCATGTGTGAGTGCGTCAGCATGGTAGGGAGCACTCCCGATATCGGCCCATACCCCGGCATCGATCCACTGCTTGATGAATGAGACCTCAGCAGAGAACACATCCGGTGCATTGTTGGCTGATGCAGCGGAATTGATCTTTGTGATATAATTCTGGCCTCCGCTGATGTGGGTGAAATTCACCTTCACATTCGGGTACACTTCATTGAATTTCTCGATCTGGTATTCGGGTTCATTGGTGAATGACCAGACTGAGATCTCTCCTGTGTATTCAGACGGGGCTTTTTCGCTAAAAGCGGTGACTTGTGACTTCGGTTCCTGCTGCCCGGCAGCAAAAACCAGTGCTGTTACACATAGCAGCATAGCAGTGATAACCAGTACTCTTTTCATAACCTTCTCCTTATTTACACGTGTTATATTCTATAAATACTTAACTTGAATCATGTAAAGTATTGACAGTTACACGTGTAACTATTACTATAGGATGAGCAGCCACAAATGTCAAGTTTTAATTTTGCACATGTACAATGGGGGGAACTCATGTATACTGTATTCAGGAGAAGAGGGGATGGTGAAAACGACTCGCAACGATGTTGCCCGACTGGCTGAGGTGTCACCTGCGACTGTATCGCATGTCATAAACAATACGAAACCGGTCTCTGAGGATCTCCGTATACGTGTGGAACAGGCTATTGAGACCCTGAACTATATACCCAACAGCATTGCACGCAGTATGAAGACGAACAGATCGATGCAGGTCGGTCTGGTACTGAGCAACATGGAGAACCCGATCTATGCCGAGTTCGTCAAAGGGTTCGAAGCAACAGCAGCTCTATACGCATATACGGTGAATATCTGTACGGGGTATGAGGACACGCGGGAGTATTTCAATAAGATCATTCTGAATCGTTGGGACGGTGTTCTCATAGAGCCTCTGCCTCGACAGCTGAAGACCGGCATCATCGAGCAGCTGCTCGATAAGCAGATCAAAGTGGTGCTGTATAATGATACAGGATTCAGAGATCCCAGATGTTCGTTTCTCCGGAATGACTATCTCGGTGGTGTACAGGATACTATGGATCATCTGCTCTCTCTGGGGCATCGTGCGATCGCGTATGTGACCGGACTCTCTCCAGATGTCGGCAGCAGTGAAGCCCGTTATGCCGCATATGAACGTATCTGTGCTGAGCGGCAGCTGACTCCGATCATCATCCAGTCCCCTGAGGCAACAGCCATGACGCTCAGATCCGGATATGAGATGGGTCCTCAGGTATTCGCACAGCTGGAGACCTTCACCGCCTGTATCTGTACCAATGACCTGCTGGCCATGGGTATTGCCACCTATCTGAAAGAGCAGCAGGTGCAGATCCCCCGGGACATCTCCATCGCCGGCATCGATGATAATATCTACTGTGATTATTTTACTCCAAGACTGACTTCGATCCATGTTGATAACTATGAGATGGGTTCGCTGGCTTTCAACATCCTCTATCATGATATCCAGCATCACAGCGCTCAGGATAGGCTCATACCCATGAAACTCGTCATCAGAGAGTCAACAGCACAGAAGAGGGATACACTATGACGTTTGCGAATCCAGTGAACCCGGGGTTCTATCCAGATCCCAGTATCTGCAGGCGAGGAGATGACTATTTCATGGTACACAGCTCGTTCGAATACTTCCCTGCCGTACCGTTGTTTCACAGCAGGGATCTGGTCAACTGGCAGTGCATCGGTCATGTGCTTGACCGGCTCTCACAGCTTGATCTGCATGCCCGACCCTCTTCCTGCGGCATATTCGCTCCATCGATACGCTACCACGATCATGTATTCTATATGATCACGACAGATGTCAGAGGAAGCGGTCATTTCTTCGTCACTACGGAAGATCCGTTCGGCAGCTGGTCCGATCCGATCCATGTAGAAGGCAGCGGATTCGACCCGGATCTGTTCTTTGATGATGATGGAAGGATCTACTTCGTGCGTGAGGATATACAAGGGCATGGTATCAGGATGTGGGAGATCGATATCAGCAACGGCAGACTCCTCGGGGATGAGATGCTGATCTGGGATGGGTTCGAAGACAGGTTGTGTGAAGGACCCCATATCTACAGGATCGGCTCCTGGTATTATCTGCTTGCTGCTGAAGGGGGCACCTATCGTGGCCATATGATCACATGTGCCAGAAGCAGGAGTGTGACCGGTCCATATCTCTCGTGTCCTCACAACCCTCTGCTCACTCACCGGCATATGGTCCTTGATCCCATCCAGTCACTCGGCCATGGTGATCTGCTGCAGGCTCATGATGGATCCTGGTGGCTGATGTGTCTTGGGACCAGACCCTCCGGTGCCCATCACTATCTGGGAAGAGAGACCTTCCTGTTCCCGGTGACCTGGGATGAGAACCAGTGGCCCCATATCGATCCGATGCTTGCCTGCGGCTCTGAGCTTCCGGCCTTCGCATCCGAGCAGCACCTTGACACCTCGGTTCATGAAGATTTCTCACATGAGAGGGTATGTCACTACCTGTGTTCCAGAAGGACTCCTATCAGCCAGATAGCAGTGCATGATCGGAAGAATCACAGATTGCAGCTCCTGGCTCCTGAGTACGATCCTGAGTCCATCGATCCATTCTCCTTCATCGGCCTGAGGATCAGGGATCCGCAGTGTACGCTCACTGTAGAACTGGCGAGCGTATCAATGGATGCAGGCCTGATGATCCTTATGGATGAGAAGCATTATTACAGCCTGTCTCTGAACGCTCCTGATTCCTGCTGTCTGAAGAAGGTGCTGGGAGATCATATCTGTGATATCCGATATACCCAGATCGAAAAGAGGCCTGTCCATCGGTTCTCCGTCTCTCTTGCCCATGATCTCTGCTCCTTCTCTCTGGATGGGGAACCGGTCGGGGACGCTGAAGCAAAACTGATCTCGAGCGAGGTCGCCGACTCTTTCACAGGATTGACTGCAGGGATCTATCACGCACAGAACGGGATACAGGAACCTCTGGTCTGTACACAACTGGTATATGAGGCTCTTCCTTCTCTGTAGCAGCATCCTCCGATCATCCCCCTCAATGAGATCACCCTGCCATGTCAGGAGCCCGGCTGATGCTGGAGCTCCTTCTCTGCCATGTCGTGAGCAGCATCCTGCCTCCCTTCCTGCATGGGCTCTGAGGTGCACATCTTTTTACCTCTTTTTTTCATGCATCTTTGAGAATTCCCTCTTGCATTTCATATCAACTCGTCATACTATAGAAAGCATAAAGAAAGTAAATAGAAAGTATATAGAAAGAATATAGAAAGGTTGATATGGCATGATCGGATTAAGCAGTAGAGAGAACCAGATACTGGAGACCTTGCGGAACGGGGAGAAGAACTCTGTTTCAGAGCTGAGTCATGAGCTGGGTGTCTCTGTTGTCACGATCAGGGCTGATCTCAAGTCCATGGAAGAGAAGGGGGTCATCGTCCGCACACGGGGAGGGGCCATCCCTGCATTCCATCCGGAGATGATGGACAGGATCGGCAGCAGGACTCCTGAGAAGGAGCGGATAGCAAAAGCTGCTGCAGACCTGGTCAAGGACGGCGATAAGATCATGATCACCAACGGGACGACCTCGGCCCTGGTCGGCCGATACCTGCTCGGGAGGCGTGATGTGCAGATCGTGACCAACTCGACCCTGCTGCTCCCCTATGCACGGGTGAACCCGAATCTGAACATCACCTTTGTCGGAGGTGAGTTCAGACCATCGGCAGAAGCGCTGGTAGGACCTGAAGCTATCCATCGTATCGATCAGTTCCATGTCTCGATGACCATCACCGGGACTGACGGGGTGACCTCCGAACATGGGCTCACGACCCATCTGGTGGAAAGTGCTGAGATCGTCCGTAAGATGTGCGAACAGGCAGAGACACGGGTACTGGTGGTTGATTCATCGAAGTTCGGGAAGAAGGGGTTCGTGAAGATCCTGCCGCTCGAAGCGATCGATATCATCATCACCGATACCGGTCTTGATCAGCAGACCGCAGAGAGCATCGAGAAGCTGGGAATAGAAGTACACAGGGTCTGATACAGACCCTGTCAGTTATAAGGAGAATGAAATATGGCAAAGCAGATCCTGATGCCCAAACAGGGTAATTCAGTAGAATCATGCATCATCCTTGAGTGGAAGATCAAAGAGGGTGACAGCATAGCGACAGGAGATGTCATCTGTGAAGTGGAGACAGATAAAGCGACCATAGAGGTCGAAGCCACCGCAGAGGGAACCGTTCTGAAGCTGCTCTACAGTGCAGATGACGATGTCCCGGTACAGGTCCCGATCGCTATCGTGGGAGAACCCGGAGAAGATATCTCATCGCTGGTCAGCGGTGAAGAGCCCCCGGCTGCTGAAGAAGAGCCCGAAACACCAGTCCCCGATGACAGGATCGCGATCGCGCAGGCCTCACCTGCATCGTCTTCACCGATCCCTGCAGGAACTGGTTTTGCCTCACCACGGGCAAAGATGCTTGCAGCGAAACGAGGTATCGATGCCTCCGTGCTGACAGGGAGCGGACCGAAAGGGCGGGTGATCGAGCGTGATGTGGCTGCAGCAGAAGCCGGAAGAGCTCCTCTGACACCGACTGCCAGAGAGCTGATGGCAAAAGAACAACTCAGTGCACCGGAATCAGGCTCAGGCATCGGCGGACGTGTCGTCGCTGCTGACCTGTTGACCTCACGATCACAGCAGCTGGATGAAGCACAGGTAGAGACGGTGACAAGTGCCCTCGGATTCCCCGGACCTGTGGTGAAGACACCGGTACGGAGTGTCCGGAAGATCACTGCACAGCGGATGAGAGAATCACTGGCAGTCTCTGCACAGCTGACTCTCAACAGTGCCGCTGATGCGACAGCCCTCAAGGCGCTCAGAGCACGGCTGAAGCAGAGCGACCCGAAACTCGGGCTCAACAATATCACCATCAACGATCTGGTACTCTATGTTGTGGCAAAGACCCTCAAGGAGTACCCGTCGATCAATTCACACTTCCTTGGCGATACCATCGTCGAGTTCGAGCACGTACACCTCGGGTGTGCGGTGGATACCCCGAAAGGACTCATGGTCCCGGTGATCCGATACGCTGACCTGATGAGCCTCAAAGCACTCTCTGATACTGCCAAGGGGCTGATCAACAACTCGCTGGAGGGAAAGGCCGCACCTGAGGACCTGCAGGGTGGGACCTTCACCGTGACCAATCTGGGAGCTCTGGGAATCGACAGCTTCACTCCGGTACTCAATGTACCCGAGACGGCTATCCTCGGAGTCTGTACCATACAGCAGCGACCGGTCGAGACACCCTCCGGTGTCCAGTTCGTTCCCTATCTGGGATTATCACTGACCTTCGACCATCAGGCCTTCGACGGAGCTCCGGCAGCACGATTTCTCAAGGCGCTGAGCGAGAATATCAAGAATATCGACCTGTTGATGGCACGATAACGAAAAAGAAGTAAGGAGCATACATATGAGCATATATGATCTGATCGTCATCGGCGCCGGACCCGGCGGGTACGTGGCAGCTGAACGTGCAGGAGCACTTGGCAAGCGAGTCCTGCTCATAGAGAAAGCAGAGATGGGAGGAGTCTGTACCAACTGGGGATGTATCCCTACGAAGTCGCTCCTGAACTCTGCGAAACACCTTGTCCATGCACAGGAGAGCAGTAAGTACGGAGTACACTGCGGGGATGTGACTTTCGAACTCTCCGAGGCTATGGCCTGGAAGGATGAGGTCGTCCAGACCCTTCGTTCTGGGATCACCTTTCTGATGAAGAAGCACAACGTGGAAGTGGTCGCAGGTGAGGCCGTATGTATTGACCGAAATCATGTGGCAGTCGGGGAGACGGTCTATGAGTGCACCAACCTCATCATAGCGACCGGTTCATCCCCGTTCGTACCCCCGATCCCCGGGGTGGAGAACGAGCTGGTCATGACCAGCAAGCAGATCCTCTCCATCGATCGTATCCCCCGTAAGCTTGCAGTGATCGGAGGAGGAGTCATCGGTATGGAATTCGGATCACTGTTCAGCTCGATCGGCAGTGAAGTGACGGTCATCGAGATGATGCCGGAGATCCTTCCCATGATGGATGGTGAGTTCGCGAAGCTGATGCGCAGGGAGATGAAGAAGATCACCTGTAAGACCAGCTGCAGGGTCGAAGAGATCCTGCCTGACGGACTGGTCTATACAGATAAGAAAGGTAAGAGACAACAGCTCGAAGCTGATGCGGTACTGCTGAGTGTTGGAAGAAGACCGAACACAGGGGGGCTCAAGGAGCTGGGGCTGGATATAGATCGGACAGGAGTGGTCGTCGATCAGTACATGAGGACCAATCTCCCGGGAGTCTATGCGATCGGTGATGTCAATGGCAGATCCCTGCTGGCACACTCTGCCTCAAGGATGGCTGACGTGGCGATCTCCCATATGTTCGGCACCCCGCAGCAGATGCGCTACCATGCGATCCCGTGGGCCATCTATACCCTGCCGGAAGCTGCCGGATGCGGTATGACCGAAGAGGACGCCAAGAAGAACGGCCACAGAGTGATCAGTGCCTCGGCACAGATGCGATCGAACGGCAGATTCCTTGCAGAACACGGTAAACGTGCAGGGGGGTTGTGTAAAGTCGTAGCCGATGCCGACAGCAGAGTGATCCTCGGGATCCATCTGCTCGGGGCAGTGAGCAGTGAGATGATCCACAGTGCATCTGTGATCATTGAGTCAGAACTGAGAATACAGGACGTACAGGAGATAGTCTTCCCGCACCCGAGTGTCTCAGAGATCATCAAAGACGTCTGTTTCGAGCTGTAGAGCAGCAAGGAAGCAGAGCAGCATATATATACCAGAGGAGAGAACGAACCATGCCTAGAACGATAACAGTGGATCCGGTAGCGATCCGAAAGAGCGATAGTGTGAAGATCAATCCGATCCCGGTCAATCAGTACAAACCGGATATCAAAGCGGAAGTGAAGAAGTACGGGAAAGAGGGTCTCAAGCGCATGTACTACGACATGCTGATGATCAGAGAGTTCGAGGACATGCTCGACCAGATCAAGCGTGAGGGTTCCTATCAGGGGATGACCTATGACCATCGAGGACCTGCACACCTCTCAGCCGGACAGGAATCTGCCGCTGTGGGACAGTGTGTCAACCTCATGCCCGAAGATCACATCTTCGGCTCTCACCGAAGTCATGGAGAGATCCTGGCAAAGTGCTTCTCTGCGATCCAGAAGCTCGATGATGATGCCCTGGAACTGATCATGAAGGAGTTCATGGATGGGGATGTCCTGTCTGTGGTAGAGACCCACTTCGCAGGAACGAGCGTCAAGGACCGTGCAGAGAACTTCGTCCTCTATGGGGCATTAGCTGAGATCTTTGCACGAAAGACCGGGTTCAGCCGCGGACTCGGCGGTTCGATGCACACCTTCTTCGCTCCCTTCGGCAGTATGCCGAACAATGCCATCGTCGGCGGAAGTGGGGATATCGCGGTAGGTGCAGCACTCTATAAGAAGATCAACAAGAGACCGGGGATCGTCATTGCCAACATCGGTGATGCGGCAATGGCCTGCGGCCCGGTATGGGAAGGGTTGATGCTTGCTGCGATGGACCAGTACCACACCCTCTGGGGTGACCGTGCAGGTGCACCTCCCTATATGCTCAATGTCTTCAACAACTTCTATGGGATGGGCGGACAGACCTCCGGAGAGACCATGGGCTACGGGATCCCGGCACGAATAGGAGCCGGAGTCAATGCAGATGGCATGCATGCAGAACGAGTCGATGGTTTCAACCCGCTGGCTGTCGCAGATGCCATCGAACGTAAACGGAAGCTGATGCTCGAGGGGAAAGGACCTGTCCTGATGGATACGATCACCTACCGCCTCTCCGGGCACTCCCCGTCTGATGCCTCATCCTATCGAACGAAAGAAGAGGTTGACTCCTTCAAAGAACATGATGCTATCCCTGCATTCGCCGATTACCTGCAGAAGAACGGCATCATCACCGAAGAAGAGATCGCCTCCTATAAGGAACAGATCACCGCTAAGATCACCACGACCATGAGACTTGCGATCGATGATGAGATCTCCCCGAGAGTGGACGGGGCATTCATCGAATCCGTGATGTTCTCGAATGGTTCTGTAGAAGCCTTCGGTGCAGGTGAGGCTGAACTGCTCACACCGATCGAAGAGAACATACGAGTCCAGCAGATCGCCAAAAAGACAAGGACTGCCACGGTCGGTGGGAAGAAGGTACCGGCTGCACGCATGTACGCCTACCGGGATGCGATCTTCGAGGCCATGCTCCACCGCTTTGCAATAGACCCGACCATGGTCGCCTACGGCGAGGAGAACCGGGACTGGGGTGGTGCATTCGCCTGTTACCGAGGACTGACCGAGATCCTTCCCTATCACCGACTCTTCAACTCACCGATCTCAGAAGCCTCTATCGTCGGCAGCGGTGTCGGGTATGCCTTAAGTGGTGGACGTGCTGTGGTAGAACTGATGTACTGTGACTTCATGGGAAGAGCAGGGGATCAGATCTTCAACCAGATGCCCAAATGGCAGGCGATGAGTGCCGGTGTCCTGAAGATGCCGCTGGTACTTCGCGTATCGGTCGGGAACAAGTACGGTGCCCAGCACTCACAGGACTGGACCGCCCTGACCGGCCATATCCCGGGACTGAAAGTCATGTTCCCATCGACCCCCTATGATGCGAAGGGCATGCTGAACCTGGCCCTGAGAGGTACCGACCCGGTAGTCTTCTTCGAGAGCCAGAAACTCTATGGTATCGGAGAGGAGTTCGAGAAGGACGGCGTACCGGAGGGGTATTATGAAGTGCCCGAGGGAGAGCCTGCGGTACGCAGAACGGGGACCGACGTCACGATCATCACCATCGGTGCGACCCTGTATCCTGCCATCGATGCTGCGAAGCTGCTGGAAGAGACCTATGGGATGAGTGCAGAAGTCATTGACCTGAGATTCATCAACCCGCTGAACTATGGACCGCTGGTGGAATCGGTGAAGAAGACCGGCAGAGTGCTGCTGACCTCAGATGCCAGTGAGCGAGGGTCCTTCCTCCACACGGTGGCATCGAACCTCGGCCGACTGGCCTTTGATTACCTTGATGCACCTCCTGTGGTGCTCGGGTCAAGGAACTGGATCACTCCGCCGGCTGAGATGGAAGACTACTACTTCCCCACAGCGAAGTGGATGCTCGATGCCATCCATGAGCAGATCATTCCGCTCAAAGGGCATGCAGTGACCACAGTACAGACTGATGGGGAGTTCATCAGAACACAGCGTTCAGGCGTATAACACTATGATGATCGGCAGCACCGGTTCACTGTCCATGGTGAGGCAGAACCGGTGCTGCCTTCGTGAGGGACTATATGAACAGTACAGAACGGATCAATCCAGCAGAAGTGATCGACAGGCTCAATGCTCAAGAGCGGTCAGAGCGTCTGGCGGCTGCTGAAGAGGTCGGCCGTCTGATCGATCAGCAGCTGATCACCAGAGAACCTCTTCGTGAAGTGAACAATCACGTACACACCCAATATTCTTTCAGTCCCTACTATCCTGCGATGGCGGCCTTCCGTGCATGGGAAGCAGGTCTGCAGATAGTCGGCAGTATCGATCACGACAGCATCTCTGCAGCAGAAGAGATGCTGCTTGCGGGAGCATCCATTGGCATAGCGACCACCGTCGGCTTCGAAGTCCGATGCAGTTTCCTGGATACGCCACTTGCGGATAAGAAGATCAACAACCCTGACTCTCGGGGGATCGTCTACATGTGCGTACACGGGGTGCCCGCACAGCATATCGAACAGGTGAAAGAGTTCCTCAGACCGGTCAACCGGGTTCGGAACATCAGAAACCGGGCAGAGGTCGAAGCGCTCAATGCACTCATGGCACCGAGCGGCATCACCGCGCTGGATTTCATGGATGATGTAGCTTCCCTGTCTCAGATGAACGAAGACGGGAGTATCACAGAGCGCCATATCCTCTATGCGCTGGCAGGAAGACTGATAGACAGCTGCGGTATCGGTGCTCCCCTGGTGGCATTCCTTGAACAGACCCTGCAGCTCTCTCTCTCCGGTGCGATCAGAGAGTATCTGCTTGATGAGCAGAACCCTCACTATCGATATGACCTGCTGGGTATCCTCAAAAGTGCCTATCTCCCTGAGTTCTTCATCCAGCCGTCTCGGGAAGAGACGATACCGGTTGAGGAGGTGGTGAACTTCTGCAGAACGATCGGTGCCATCCCTGCCTATGCCTATCTCGGTGATGTCACAGAGAGCCCTACCGGCGATAAGAAGGCGGAGAAGTTCGAAGACAGCTTCCTTGATGAGCTGTTCGACCTGCTTGATGAGATCGGTTTCCAGGCGGTGACCTATATGCCGCCGAGAAATTCAAAGGAACAGCTGCTGCGGGTGCAGAGCCTTGCACGTACCCATGGATTGATGGAGATCAGCGGAGTGGATATCAACTCCTCACGACAGAAGTTCAACTGTCCTGAGCTCTTGGAACCGGAGTTCGAACATCTGATCGATTCTGCATGGGCGCTAGTCGCCCATGAGAAACTTGCCTTCCATGACCCGTCGCTGGCTCTGTTCAGTGACAGCAACCCCCTGCATGACCAGCCGCTCTCGAAGCGGATCGAACGATATGCACGGATCGGACGGGAGATGGATCCCGGAAGACCCGAATCTGTAGTGGAACTGATGGAACAGACAGAGGAGTAAGAATCATGAGTAGAGAACCGATGGAACGTCCTGAAGCGGTCATCCCGCCCTATCTGCGGGGATTGACCTATGATGGCGTGAAAGGATTATGTATAACCCGTATTGACACACCTCCTGCAGGGGAGGTCCTGACGATCGAGTGCGGTGAAGAAGACCAGAGTCAGGAACAACTGCTTGAAGATGCAGGAAAGCAGTTCCATGCATATACCCACAAGCATCAGAGCTACCCTGCTGCAGTACGACTCTCAACAGGGGCCGTCTTCGGATTGGGCGTCGACTACCAGGAGGCCTCAGCAGCTGCAGGATGTTCGATCCTGCCCCAAGTGAAGGGATCGACCTCCCGCTCAGATGTGGTACGGAACAAGATCGCTCTGGTGACAGGGGGGGCTCAGGGATTCGGCGAGGGCATGGTCAGAGGACTGGCTGCAGAGGGTGCATTCGTCTTCATCGCCGATATGAACCTCACCGGAGCCACAGCACTCGCGGAGACCCTGAATGCCGAGAATGGAAGAACGACGGCTCTTGCGGTCGAAGTGAATGTCACTGATGAGTCGTCGGTGGAGAAGATGCTCTACGAGGTGACACAACTCACCGGCGGGCTCGATATCTTCATCAGCAATGCCGGCGTCCTCAGAGCCGGGAGTGTCAAGGAGATGACCCTCAGGGACTTCAATTTCGTTACCTCCGTCGATTATGTCGGCTTCTTCATCTGTACCAAACACACCTCCCGTGTGATGGCTCTGCAGCATCAGGGCTCTTCGGACTACCGTGCCGATATCATCGCGATCAGCTCGAAGTCGGGACTCGAGGGGTCCAACAAGAACGGGGCCTATTCCGGAGCGAAGTTCGGTACCATCGGATTGACACAGAGCTTTGCGCTGGAGTTGGTGACCGATGGGATCAAAGTCAATGCGATCTGTCCCGGGAACTTCCTCGACGGACCGCTGTGGTCCGACCCTGAGAAGGGACTGTTCGTACAGTACCTGCAGACCGGGAAAGTACCTGGAGCTGAGACCCTTGCGGATGTCAGAAGATTCTATGAGGCGAAGGTTCCCCTAGGCCGCGGATGTACTACCGATGATGTGATGAAGGCACTGCTGTATTGCATCGAACAGCACTATGAGACCGGACAGGCTATCCCTGTTACCGGCGGACAGGTGATGCTCAACTGATGCACACCTGTGATCAAAGGGAGATCAATCAATGAAGACAACAGCTGTAAGACTCTATGGAGTCAATGACCTGCGTATGGAAGAGTTCGACTTGCCGGAGATCAAAGATGATGAGATCCTGGCAAAAGTCATCACCAACAGTATCTGCATGTCCAGTCACAAGGCTGCAGAACAGGGCGCTGCACACAAGCGGGTCCCCGCTGATATCGCAGAGCATCCGGTGATCGTCGGACATGAGTTCTGCGGCGAGATCGTGAGCGTTGGCTCGCGATGGGCTGACAAGTTCAAAGCGGGGGACAGGTTCTCTATCCAGCCGGCTCTGAACTACAAGGGGTCTCTCGATGCCCCGGGGTACTCCTACCGATGGATCGGGGGGAATGCCACCTATATCGTGATACCTCATGAAGTCATGGAGATGGACTGCCTGCTCCCCTATAAGGGTGATGCCTATTTCCTGGGCTCTCTCTCAGAACCGGTCTCCTGTATCGTAGGGACCTTCCATGCGATGTATCATACCCGACAGGGCTCATACATCCATGATATGGAGATAGTCGAAGGCGGCAAGATGGCGATCCTTGCAGGCGTGGGACCCATGGGCCTCGGTGCGATCGATTATGCCATCCATAACAGCCGGCGACCGGGACTGCTGGTCGTCACCGATATCGATCAGGCACGCATCGATCGTGCAGCCTCCCTGTTCACCGTCGAGGATGCGAAAGCACACGGGGTGGAACTGGTCTATCTGAACACCGGTTCGATGGACGATGCCAATGAGCAGCTCATCGCGCTCACCGGTGGTACCGGGTTCGATGACGTGATGGTCATGGCTCCTGTGAGGCCTGTCGTGGAACAGGGAGATGCGATCCTCGGGAAGGACGGCTGTCTGAACTTCTTCGCCGGACCGAACAGGACAGATTTTTATGCACAGATGAATTTCTATGATGTACACTACGCTGCTCACCACATCGTGGGGACCAGCGGCGGTAATACGGCCGATATGAAAGAATCACTGAGCATGATGGAAGCAGGGCAGCTCAACCCGGCATCGATGATCACCCATGTGGGTGGACTTGATGCGGTGGCACAGACCATCATAGACCTCCCGGCGATCCCTGGTGGTAAGAAACTGATCTATACCCACATACGCATGCCGCTGACGGCTATTGATGATTTTGCAGCGCTTGGTGCAGAGGATCCCTTCTTTGCAGAACTTGCCGGGATCGTAGCACGGCATAACGGATTGTGGTCAAAAGAGGCTGAAGATCATCTGCTCTCTACGAAGCAGGCATAACGAACAGAAACAAAAGGAGTCTGCATGAACAAATATATCGCTGTAGACCTCGGGGCATCGAACGGCAGGGTGATCGTCGGTGACCTCGAGCACTTCGAAGTAACCAACAGGTTCGTCACGAAGAACGAGCTGGTGAACGGACGGGTGTACTGGGACATCATTGGTATCTTCTCAGAGATCAAGAAGGGGATCAAGAGTGCCTTCTCCCTCTACGGGGACCAGATCGTCTCCATAGGGATCGATACCTGGGGAGTCGATTTCGGCCTGCTGGATGAAGCAGGTGAACTGCTTGGCAATCCCTACCACTACCGGGATAACCGGACAGACGGTATGATGGAACACGTCTTCTCCCTGATCCCGAAAGAGCAGATCTATCAGGCGACCGGCATCCAGTTCATGCAGCTCAACACCATCTACCAGCTGGCTGCACTGAAGAAGGACCATCCTCAGCTGCTCGCAGCTGCCAGGCACTATCTATCGATCCCCGACCTGCTGTGCTACTGGCTGACCGGGGTGATGAAGAACGAGTACTCCCATGCCACCACCACCCAGCTCTATGATCCGAACAGCGGGGATTGGGCCTGGGAGATCATTGATGCCCTGGGACTCGATCGTGGCCTCTTCGGACAGATCGTCCCCAGCGGGACGGTACTCGGACCCCTTTCAGCAGAGGTCGCGAAAGAACTCCATGCCCCTGAAGGGGTGACCGTCATAGCCTCGGGCAGCCATGACACAGCCTCTGCTGTGGCTGCAGTGCCGGTTCTCTCAGATGAACAGTACCTCTACCTCTCAAGCGGTACCTGGTCGCTGCTCGGTATAGAGAGTGATCATCCGATCATCTCGGAGAAGACCCTTGCCTATAACTTCACCAACGAGGGAGCTGCGAGCGGCAAGATCAGGTTCCTGAAGAACATCATGGGCATGTGGATCCAGCAGGAGTGCATACGGTGGTGGGAAGCAGGCGGAGAGGAGATCTCGTGGAAGGTCCTTGATCAGCAGACCCTTGCTGAAGCTGATTTCCCCTCATTCATCGATCCCAATGATCCCCGTTTCCTCAAACCCAACACATCTTCATCATCCATGCCTGACCGGATATGCAGTTACTGCAGAGAGCAGGGGATGAGCGAGCCGGAGAATCACGGGCAGTTCATGACTGCGATCTATCGCGGTCTGGCGAAAGCCTATGCCTTCTACCTGCAGCAGATCCAGGAGCTTACCGGCATACAGTTCGACCGCCTCTATATCATAGGAGGGGGGAGTAAGAACGCCATCCTGAACCAGTGGACGGCAGAAGAGGCGAAGATCAGGGTCTCATCAGGTCCTGTGGAGGCCACAGCCTTGGGGAACATCCTGATCCAGGCCCTTGCCTGCGGTGATATCCCGGACCGAAGTGCCGGCAGACAGATCATACGGACCTCTCAGGAGATCATTGACTACTGATCGGGCGGTTGATCCTGTCACGGTATGCCTTCTTGTATTCCCGTGGACTTGCCTGCATGATCCGGCGGAACTGCCGTGAGAAGTAGTTGCTGTCAGAGAAGCCGGTCAGTTCGGAGATCCTGGTGATCGAGTATCCTGTCGTCCTCAACAGGCGGCAGGACCGCTCGATACGCAGCCGCAGCTGGTACTCGATCGGTGAACAGCCTGCGGCTTTATGAAAGGCCCTGTTGAGACTGCTGTGCGACATATGAGCGATCGAGCACAGCTCATCGATCGTCACTGTGCGGTCACTGTTCTGCTCGATGCAGGTGAAGGCACCTGCCAGGCGCATGATCATGCTTGAATCAGGGATCTCTGTCTGCGTGTATCGTCGTGAGAGGTATACGACGATCTCGATGAAATAGGCCAGAGCAAGAGCTTTGTTACCGCTCCCGTGATGCTGCCGATCGAGTTCTTCCTTGACCATGTCTATGCGTTCGATCATATAGGTAAGATCTGCAGAACCGAGCCTCAGTCTGCTGTTGAACTCATGAGAGTCGCGGTATCGGGGTTCGATGTTGAAGATCGCATGGTATCCCGGCATCTCCTTGATGTCAAAGAACATCTGGCTGAGCAGCTTCTTGTCGAAGATGATATTATAGAGCTGCAGATCCTTCGTATCACGGTACCCGTGGGCATAGCCTGCTTCGATGACGAACACATCACCGGGAAAGACCTGGTACTCTGCGCTGCAGGAGAAATGGATGCCGGTCCCGCTGGTCACGATGACCAGTTCATGAAAATCATGCGTATGCAGCGGATAGGGGACCTGAGGTTTTCTCTCAAGGAGCCTGAGATGAAAATCATCCTCGGAGAAGAAGGTGTAGGATGATAGATGCGTTGACTGGTTTTCGGAATCAAACATGACAGAATAGTGCTAGTAAATGAGACGATAGTCAAGGCATGCAGACGAATATGGCAGTACTATAGATGATAAGAGCATAAGAAGGAGTAATACATGAACACATTTGAAGATACGGGAGCATACCGATGGGCACAAGAGGCCTATGCTGCTCTGGGAGTTGACACAGAGGCCGCCATAGCACGACTGCAGACGATCCCCATCTCGCTGCACTGCTGGCAGGGCGATGACGTAGGCGGATTCGAGACCCCCGGAGCCACCCTCTCCGGTGGAGGGATCCAGGTCACCGGGAACTATCCCGGGAAAGCCCGTTCGATCAAAGAACTGCAGGCTGATATCGAGAAGGTCTATACCATCATCCCGGGGGTCCACCGGCTGAACCTGCATGCGAGCTATGGTGAGTTCGGGGATACGTTCGTCGATCGCGATCAGATCGAGATCGAACATTTCACCGTCTGGGTCGAGTGGGCAAAGCGACTGGGGATCGGAGTCGATTTCAACGCCACCTGCTTCTCCCACCCCAAGGCCGAGGACGGTTTCACCCTTGCGAGCAAAGATCCCGAGATCCGGGCTTTCTGGATCGAACATGTCAAACGGGCGCGTAAGATCGCTGCCCATTTCGGTAAGGAACTCGGTACACCTTCGGTGCACAACACCTGGATACCCGATGGTTCCAAAGACCTTACCATCGACAAGACCGGGTATCGCGAACTGCTCAAAGAAGCGCTCGATGAGATCTTTGCGGTGGAGTACCCGAAAGCATATCTCAAAGATGCTGTGGAGACCAAGCTCTTCGGTATCGGCAGTGAATCCTTTGTCGTCGGTTCCCATGAGTTCTATATGAACTATGCGATCAGAAACGACAAGATGGTCTGTCTGGACCTCGGACACTTCCACCCGACCGAGCAGATCGCTGATAAGATCTCCGCGATGATGGTCTTCTCCGATGAGATGCTGCTGCATGTGAGCCGGCCGATGCGCTGGGACAGTGATCACGTGGTGATCCTCAATGATGATATCATCTATCTGACACAGGAACTGGTACGATGCGGAAAACTCGATCAGATCCATATCGGACTTGACTTCTTCGATGCCACGATCAACCGGGCAGGTGCCTGGGTCACCGGAGCACGTGCTACGCAGAAAGGGCTGCTGATGGCCCTGCTCGAGCCGACAGGATTGCTCAAGGAATATGAGGAGTCGGGGAACCTCTATGCTCGGCTCGGACTGCTCGAACAGCTCAAGAGCATGCCCTTCGGTATCATCTGGGATGAGTTCTGTGCACGAGAAGGGGTCTGCAGGGAATCAGAGGTCATCCAGGAGGTGCTGACCTATGAGCAGCAGGTCCTGAAGGAGCGTACCTGATGGATATCGCAGACCTGATCGAGGTATCAAGGCGGTACGGAGCTGATGAACAGATGGTCCTGGCAGGAGGGGGGAATACCTCCAAGAAGCTGGGAGGAGAGATGTATGTGAAGGCTTCCGGTCACATGCTTGCAGATATCGATGCTTCCGGGTTCGTGAAGATGGACCTGTCAGCACTTGAGCAGATCTGGGACAAAGAGTACCCTGAAGATACTGATGAACGTGAGAATCAAGTCCTCGCCGACATGATGGAGGCACGGTTCGCCGGTGAGCAGGCACGACCGAGTGTCGAAGCGCTGCTGCACAGTCTCCTGAAACCGGTCTATGTGGTACACCTGCATCCTGGTCTGGTCAACGGTGTGACCTGTGCACAGGACGGTGAGGAGACGGTACACCGGCTCTTCGGGGACGATGCTGTCTGGATCCCGCTGGTGAACCCCGGTTATATCCTGGCAAAGACTGTCAGGGATGCCATCAGGGAGCACGAAGGGCGAACCGGAGTCTACCCTGCCAGTATCTTCCTGCAGAACCACGGCGTGTTCGTGAGCGCTGATACCCTGGATGAGATCGACAGGAACTATGACAGGATCATGAGCACCCTCACAGCAGCACTCAAGAGAACCCCTCAGATGGCTCCTGTGGCTGTGGATCCGAAACGGAAGGAGCTGATCACAGAGGCTCTGCAAACCTATGCCGGTTCAGAACAGGCATGCCATGTGCTGATGAACGAGGAGCTGACCTCACGGCTGCAGGATGAAGAGTCCTTCTATCCGCTCAGTTCAGCCTTCACCCCCGATCATATCGTCTACAGCGGATTCAAACCGCTGTGGATCGACCATACTGTCTTCAGCGAGGAGGACCCGGTCGCGGCGGTGGCGGCACGATGCAGGGCGTATGAAAAAGCATACGGAGTAGCCCCCAAGTGTCTTGCTGTACAGAATACCGGTATCTTCGCCTTGGAAGAACGTGCTGTCATCCTCTTTCAGGATACCGTGAAGGTAGCAGCCTACACTGAGTCCTTCGGTGGAGCACGATTCATGGATGATGATCAGATCAGTTTCATCAGGAACTGGGAAGTAGAGAAATATAGAGCTAAAGTCTCCTGAAAGCACCATAGGCCTGATGTGAGACGGGGTGCGGTACAGACCGCACCTTGTCTCACATCTTTTTTTAGGAAGCTGTCCCTGCGGCTGAAGAGTACTCCCACAGTCCGTTTCCGTGCATGCATCTTTTTCGTGAAACGACCTCCCATCCTATGATATACTGCATCCACCATGAAACGAGTGAACTTCTTACCTGCAGTGGTCCTGTCTCTCTTTCTGATCGTCTCCTCGGCGTCTCTTACCGGCGTGAACCTGACCACCGCGGCTCTTGATGCGTTCTTCGGGGGGCTGATCCCCCTGCAGCTGCAGCAGCAGCATATAGCAGGAGCAGTGGTCACCGTCGTACACCGGGGGGAGGTGGTCTTCTCCCATGGATACGGCTATGCAGATCTTGAGCACCGAAGACCGATGGACCCCTCTGATACTCTGGTACGTATCGGGTCGATCACGAAGCTGTGTACCGCGACGGTAGTGATGCAGCTGGTAGAGCAGGGCTTGATCGATCTTGATGCCGATATCGAACGGTATCTGGAGTTCCCGATCACCAGAGCCTTCGATGAGCCTGTGACGATGAGACATCTGCTGACCCATACCGCAGGGTTCGAGGATCGGGGATTCGGTACCTGGGTCCAGAAGGATGCTCTCCCTCTCTCCCTGGCATCCTGGCTTGTGACCGATATGCCGGAGCAGGTCCGCAGGCCAGGCTCCTATGCTGCCTATTCCAACTACGGCTTCGCCCTTGCCGGGCATATAGCCTCAAGGGTATCGGGGATGGATTATGATACCCTCCTCGAGCGATCCCTCTTCTCCCCGCTCATGATGGATCATACCTCTTCAGCACAGCCGATCCCGGAAAATCTTCAGCCTCTTGCCTCTCTCGGGTATCGATTCGAGCAGGGCCGCTATGTGGTTCAGGACCTGCCTCTGCTCCTGCCTGCTCCTGCAGGCTCGGTCTATTCCACTGCTGAGGATATGAGTCGCCTCATGATCATGCAGCTGCAGTCGGGCAGGTATGCTCAAGAGCAGCTTCTGCTGAGCGAGAGTGCAGCTGTGATGCAGTCTGTCCAGTTCAAACATGATCAGAACCTGCATGACGGCATGGCCCTCGGTTTCTATGAGACCCACCGGAACGGGGTGAGGATCATAGGCCATGGGGGAGATACCCTCTGGTTCCACTCCCGTCTGGCCCTGATCCCCTCCCATGAGATCGGGCTGTTCGTCTCGTTCAACAGTGCCGGATCTGAGGAACTGGGCACAGAGATCGTCGATACCTTCACCGATCACTTCCTCGGTGTGGAACAGCAGCGCTCAGATCCCTTCATCCCTGCTGATACCGATATGGTCAGCGGGACCTATCGCATGAACAGGATGTCTTTCTCTACCCCCGAGCGTCTCATGCAGCTGCTTTCGACCATCAGCATCGAGAAGGTCGATGCGGGAACGATCCTGCTTGACGGTCCGAAGGGACCGGAACTCTTCAGGGCTGTCGCTCCCATGGTCTATGAACGAGAGGGAAGTGCACTCAGACTGGTCTTCTCCGAGGATGAGCAGGGGAGTATGAGGGCTTTTCTTGATACCGCCCCCTTTCTGGTCTTCCAGAGGATCCCCTGGTATGAATCAGCAGCAGTGCATCTGGGGATCATGGTGGTCACCCTGGTGATTTCTCTCCTATGGATCGTCTTGCATCTAAAGAGACGTCTCCTCGGGACTGCGGGGTACCGCATGACCGGTCGTCCCTGTCTCTTCGATGCCGGCATGCTGGGCTTCTCCGGACTCGCGATCGCCCTTCTGACCGTCATGGGGCTGCTTATCTCTGATATCACAGCACTGATGACAGGAGGTTCCTCCCTGATCTATCTGCTCTATGCCCTGCCGTATCTGCTGGTATGCTGCTTTCTTGCTGCAGCCTCCGGCCTGATCGTCTCGCTGCGGACCCTCGTGCTCTCAGGGAAGAGCCTGTTCCGTTCTGTCCTTCAGCTTCTGGTCCTTCTGTCCTTTCTCTGGTCCCTCTGGTACTGGAACATTCTCGGAGGAAGATTCTAAGGCCCAGTTTTGCGATAGATTCTTGTGCTGCGGATACGTGTACCGTATGATGGAGAGAGGAGATCCAGGACTGTAAGGAGAGCTGCCTATGAAAGAGATCAAAGAGAATCTGCAGTATATCATGGAGAAGCATGGTGATATCTATGCTGCCTATGAGCAGTACGGGAGGCTGGTCCATACTGATGGAGGGCCTCTTGATGAGAAGACCCGATGGCTGATCAAGGTTGCCATATCCAGTGCGAGTGAATACCAGTTCGCTCTTCGGACCCACATCAACAAGGCCCTGGCCGCGGGGTGCACCCGTGAAGAGATCGAACACGCCATATTGATGATCGCTCCGACCACAGGATTCCCGAGGATGATGGAAGGTATCATGATCCTGCGCGAACTGCTCGGGGATTAGGTATTCGGCTGCATGTATCAGTCGGTAAGAAAATGGTCCTCGTTCCAACTACTCATAGTAGACGGTATATGTATAGTATACGACATAACTCATTGTGCATGAATATTTCGGATGAGGTATGCATATACTATGCTCAGGAGAATAGCATGCCACATCGAGATTAGTGTACTGATCCTGCCGAGCTTCTCGCTGAAGAACAGATGATCATATCTTCAACCAATGATGCACAGTTTCAGCAGAAAGTGGAAATCGTTAATTTGGTGCTCAGTGGTCTTACACCCTCGTTTTTGAGCACATACTGCGGGGAAAGCACAAATGCTATTACGCTTTGGGTGAAGACCACTGATGAGCAGGGTTTTGATGCTCTTACGCTCTAATAACCGGTTTGGACCCCGATCCCTGCATCGACGCGTATGTTGATCCCGGTGATCTTCGAAGCCTGACTGCTTGCCAGGAACAGGGCAGTGTGTGCCACATCCTCAGCGTCTATGAGAGTATGCAGAGGAGAGTTCTCTGTATACCTCCGCACTCCGTCAGGCCATGCCTGCTCTATGCCCTCACGATGGATGACCCCCGGTGAGATGCCATTCACTCTGATCGAATACGGACCGAGTTCAAGAGCCGATGCACGGGTGAACTGCAGCAGCCCGCCCTTGAGAGCCCCGTACTGACTGTGACCTGCAGCCGGGTTCTCCGCTTCTATCGACAGGATGTTGATGATCGAGCGCTGTATATCTATTCCCCTGCTGCGTGCCTGTCTGGCCATCTGTGCAGTGCAGTAGATCGGTGCGAAGAGATTCACTGCGCTCATGCTGCCCAGCAATCCTTCATTGGTCTCCATGATCGGCTGCAGATCCTGTATCCCGGCATTATTGATCAGTACATCAATACACTCCGTGTGTGATGAGATCTCTGAGAACAGCTGCACGATCGCATCGTGTGAGCTGAGATCGGCCTCAAGCAGGTGGTATGAGCCTGCGGGCAGCGTGCTGATCCAGACAGGCAGTTCTCCGGTCCACGATCGTGCCTGAAGGAAGAGGTGAGCCCCTTCTGCGGCGAAAGCTGTTGCCAGAGCCGTACCGAGCAGGCCTCTGCTCCCTGTGATCAATACCCCTTTCCCCTTGAGATCAGCATACATGGCTGTGATCCTCCCTGAAGATGTGTCCTTCTCCTATCATAGGAGCCTTTATAGGATTATACAAGAAGAGAATGAACACAGAACAGACAGCTATAGCCCTTTGCCCGTTCGTATGAATCATGATAGACTCCGGTATGGAAATTACAGGAAAAGGCAATCTGGTACTCTATAAAGCAAAACCGGCAGTCATTCGCCAGACCGGTGCGAAAGTGACCATCGAACTGGAGACCGGGAAGACGGTGAGTGTACGTCCCAAGGACATCACGCTCCTGCACCCCGGTCCGATACAGAATCTGAAAGAACTATCTTCTGCACCTGCGGCTTCGAGTGAACTCGAGGCTGCCTGTGAGATGCTCTATGGAGAACAGACGAACATACAGGAGTTCTCAGAGCTCGCCTATGAAGCATGGACCCCATCCTCTGCCTGGGAAGTCATCAGACTGCTTGGAGATGGACTCCTGCTCAGTGGAGAACCCTGGGAGATCACGGTTCATACCGAAGAGGTCATAGCACAGGAGCGGGAGCGACGACAGCAGAAAGCTGCACAGCAGCAGCAGTGGGAGTCGTTCATCGAACGGCTGCGAACAAAGAAGCTTGAAGCAGAGGATACTGCCAGATTCTTCGATGTCGAGAACCTGGCACAGGGACATACCACCTCGAGCAGGATCCTTAAGGAACTGGGGATCAAAGAGGATGCAGAACATGCCCATGCCGTACTGCTGAAATATGGTATCTGGGATGACCATGTGAATCCTCATATCGCCCGGTTCGGCTGTACCACCGAACCCGACCATCCTCTCAGTGAGATCGCAGGATCCATCGAACGGGTCGATCTGACGCATCTGAGTTCGTTTGCCATCGATGATGAGGGCAACACCGACCCCGATGATGCGATCAGTATCGACGGGGATCGCATATGGGTGCATGTGGCTGATGTCGCATCTGCTGTGAGCCCGGGAAGCCCGGCAGACCTGTCTGCCGCATCACAGGGAGCCACGCTCTATCTACCGGAGATCACCGTACCGATGCTGCACCGCGAGAGTGCAGACCTCTTCGGGCTGGGGCTGCAGGAACTCTCTCCTGCACTCTCCTTTGGAGTGCGGCTCGATGACGAGGGGCATATACACGACGTTCAGATCTGCAGATCCACCGTCAGGGTGACGAGGATCACCTATGAACAGGCACAGCAGGCAGTGACCAGCTCTCCGCTGAAGGAGATCGATGAGCTGCTTGCCCGATACCAGCAAGGACGGAAGGACTTCGGGGCGATCGAACTCTCTCTGCCGGAAGTCCGCATCAGGGTCAGAGAGGACCATCAGGTGGAGATCTCCCCCATAGTCACCTATCCTTCACGGGAGCTGGTCAGTAATGCCATGATCATGGCCGGTGAGGCGGCAGCTCAGTTCGCCTCCTCCCATCAGATCCCGTTTCCCTATGCGGTCCAGGTCCCGCCTGAAGGCAGTCTGCCTGAGCAGGCCTCTCTTACCCAGATGTATGCCTTTCGCCGGCAGCTCAAGCCAAGCGAAGTGAGGCTCTCCCCCGATGTACACTCAGGCCTCGGGGTCGCAGCGTACAGCAGGGTCACCAGCCCTCTTCGCCGCTATGTAGATCTGCTGGCACATCAGCAGCTGGGGGCGTATCTGAGCGGTGAACCGATGATGGATGATCAGGAACTGCTCTATAAGGCAAGTACCGCCTTCGAGCAGGCAAAGCAGACCCAGCGGCTCGAACGGGCGGCCAACTACCAGTGGAAGCTGGTCTATCTGAAGCAGCATCCGGACTGGGAAGGTCCCGGGGTAGTCGTGGAGATCAGAAAGAACACCTGTACGGTATTGATCCCCTCGCTCGCGATGGAGACACAGCTTCCGCTGATCCATGGCATCGAGATAGGGGATCAGGTGATACTCTCGGTAGAGAGTGTCCAGATTCCCTACCAGAGTGCACAGTTCGCTGTGCGTCTCCCCTGATCAGAAGAAGGAATAGCGCACGTACATGCATGAGATAACCGAAGAACAGCTGAAAGGACTCTCCCATTGGTTCGATGGCTATGTGAAGAGGTACCTTGATGATAGGGCGACCGAAGAGAACATCACCCTGAAGATAGATCATACCAGAAGGGTCTGTGAGGAGATCCTGATGATCGCACGGTCACAGGATCTTGATGAAGGGGAGAAACGATTCGCCCGGATCATAGCCCTGTTCCATGACATCGGCAGATTCGAACAGTACCGTACCTACAGGACCTTCGCTGATGCCCGATCAGTCGATCATGCGCAGCTGGGCGTTCAGATCCTCAGGGAGCAGGACGTGCTGCATCTGCTCGATCCGCATGTACAGGAACTCGCCCTGAGGTGTATCGGGTATCACAACAGGGCGCAGCTTCCGCACGAGGAGACTCCTGAGTGTCTCTACTTCTCCCGCATGCTCCGCGATGCCGATAAACTTGATATCTGGCGTGTGGTGATCACCTATTATGAGCGGGAGGACAAGACAGAGAACAAAGGTCTCCAGTTGGACCTGGAAGATACCCCGGGAGTCTCACAGGCGGTATACGATGGCCTTCTGGCACATCAGATCGTGAAGACGGCAGATGTGAAGAACCTCAATGACTTCAAGCTCCTGCAGGCCGGATGGGTCTATGACTGCAACTTCCCGGCAACCCTTGAAGCTGTATGCCAGAGGAAGTATCTGAGATCGATCCAGTCGGCTCTTCCTGATCAGCCGGCCATAGCTGAGATCTTCACTGAGATCGACAGGTACCTGAGAGCCCGCATGGAAGAGTATGCAGCTGCAGGCTATGAGATGTCATAGCAGGGCTATCTGCTCTCTTCTGCAGCCAGATAGGCATCCTGTCCCTGCTGTGCTGCACAGACGGTGAGCAGCGGACCTTTTGTCAACGTGATGAGGGCTGAACCCAGCGGTGCGGTGAGGATGATACTCATGACGGCGACAGCAAGGATGAGCATCCCTGGGGCAGTCTCCATACCGGAACTCTGCATGGCGATCAGTGGATACGAACCGATCGCAGCCTGTACCGTAGCTTTCGGCAGATAGGCGATGGTGATGAACAGTCGCTCTCTGGCTGTGAAACGGCTCCTGAAGAGCGAGAGCTGAACACCGGCACTCCTGCCTGCAAGCCCGATGGCTATGACTGCGATACCTCCTGCGCCTGCCTGCAGGGCTGTGGGGATATCGACCTCCGCGCCGATGAGGGCGAACAGCAGGATCTGCGCGAAGACCCATACCTTACCCAGTTTGGATGAGATCTCATGAGCCATATGTTCGTCTCTCTCCAGGATGTAGAAGCCTATGGCCATCACCGCGAGCAGTGCGGAGAAGGGGAACAGGGAGTTGATCCCCCGTTCGAACGAGAGGAGCATGACTGCGATCCCGATGACGATGAGCGTTCGTTTGGTGGCACGGGGATCCATCTTCCTGAACAGCAGATAACACAGATACCCGATCCCGATCCCCGTTGCGATCCCCGTGACGATAGAGACAGGGACCGAGATGATGTTCTGAAGCAGAGAGACCGACTCTCCCACATACATCCCGATGAACGAGGTAGCCAGCACGATAGCGAAGGCATCATCGCTGGAAGCTCCCGCAAGGATCAGGGTAGGGACCCCTGAATCCACACCCCGTCCCTCTTCGATGAGTTCGATCATATGAGGGACGATCACTGCCGGAGAGACGGCAGCGAGCACGCTGCCGAGCATCGCAGCCTCGAGGGTCGAGATCGGAAGGATATGGGGAGCTGTCAGGGTGATGGTGGAGACTTCGAACAGACAGGGGACGAACGCCATGAGCAGTGCTCGGAACCCGACCCGCTGCAGTGCCAGCCTGCTCAGTTCGAAACCTGCTCTCAGGAGGATGACGATCAGTGCTATGAGTCTGAGATCCGATGAGACACGCTGCAGTTCCGGGGTGATGAGATCCAATGCGAACGGACCGAGGAGCATGCCGGTGACCAGCAGGCCGATAAGACCCGGCAGGTGCATCTGTTCGAAGAGCCAGGCGACCAGGAGTCCTATGAGAATCAGTTCCGCTATCCCAAAAGCCATATGCATACCTCCGGCAAATAGATACAGGACAGGCCTGTGTATGAGTCTGTTTGCAGGAGTCATCAGCCGTTACCGGCGGTTAGCAGGAGGAACCCCATCTCCATTCCCCGTTATCCTATAGGATTCTCACACAGGGTGTCAAGTTCGGATCCCGACAGGCTCTGCAGACTGATTGCGGGATCCGATAGACCGTTGTAGTCTTCTGCGGCATCAGAGAACCGGTACCCCCACAGCTGTGATAAACAGCTGACAGAAGAGCTAAAAACATGGTGATACGGTATTCCCGTATGCTATAATGAGCTATTATGTGATGACAGGGTAGATATGAAAAAGTATATAAGTATTGCTGGTGTGATCATGGCAGCCCTCAGTATCGCCGCAGCTGAACCTGCTGCAGCACGTCCTGAGATGATCGTGATCAATGAAGCGGCCTCGACCGGTGCGTATGATTTTGTCGAGCTGAGGAATCTCGGTTCCGAGGATGCCATCTTCGATGGCTCATGGTCCCTCATCGATGATCTCGAGGGCTCTGCCGACGGCGATAAGCCGGCGGTGATCCCTGCAGGGACCGTGATCCCTGCGAACGGGTACCTCCTCCTGGCCCCGTATAAAGTGCAGCTGCTCTCATCGAAGGTCCCGAAAGACCTCCCTGAAGCTGCCATACCACTGAGATCCTTTGCCCTCGGTTCCCAAGATAGCGTCACGCTGCTTCAGGGGATGCAGATCGTAGACCGGTTCTCCTGGGATACGGCGATCAACAGCTATGGGAGATCTCCTGTTGACAGCAATACGCTCACTGATCTGCTCATACCCACCCCCGGTACTGAAAACAGACAGGAGATCTATCATACCGGAGAGCTTCCGGTGAAGATCAATGAAGTCTGCTCGAAAGGACTCGATTACATCGAGCTCTTCAATACCTCAGACCGTGACTATCAGCTGGAGCCCGGAAGCTGGGAACTCCATGATACAGGACGCAACGATGTGTTCCGCTTCCCTGAAGCGGCAGTGATACCTGCACAGGGATTCCTGACCATCTATCCCGATCTGGTCCGATTGCCCCTCTCTGCACGGAAGAACAGTTATGCCTCCACTGCAGGGAACCGTTTCGGTCTGGGAGAGAGTGACAGGGTCTTTCTGAAGTATGATGGGAAGATCGTTGATACGATCGGATGGAGACTTCATGCGGCAAGTACGGGGAGATTGCCCGACGGTGGTGATCTCTGGGTGGCAGATCTCTTTCTGACCCCCGGACGAACGAACAGGAAATGACAGGAGACAGAGCATGAGAGGACGAACGACAGGTACGGCTGTCCTGCTGTCAGTGATACTGATCCTTGCAGCGGGATGTACGACAGAGCCTTCGCAGCAGGCGTATGAGCAGCTGCTTGCCGAGCGGAATCAGCAGTTCGCCCAGGCGAAGCTGCAGCCGGGACAGCAGCTGATCATCAATGAGGTCTCCCTGTGGAATACCACGGAACTTCAGGCGGATGACGGCACGTTCCCCCAGTGGATCGAACTACGCAACGTGACCGAAGAAGATCTACAGCTCGAGGGCTGGCGTATCGTGGTGACCGACCGGGACGGCACGGTCACCCGCTTCCTGCCGTTTCCCTCCCTGACCATGGAAGCCGGCTCGATCAGGCTCCTTGCGTTCGTACCGCAGGCTTCGAGGCTCCCTGTCTCTGCGATCAGGTTCACTGAAGCGCTGCCTGTGACCACTGCAGCGGTCGAACTGGTCGATGCGCAGCAGGTGACCGTTGACCGGTTCCTGATCGAGGAGACCGAAGTCAGTTCCTGGGAAGATCCCCCCCCGCGTGATATCTCCTATGCCCGTGAAGCCGACCACGGCCGCCTGATCCGAAGGAGCACCTCACCCAGTCCCGGTATGGACAACGAGCTGGGAATCCCGACCCCTGTGTTCACAGTCTCTTCAGGTTTCTATGATTCACTTGCACTGGAGTTCTCGACAGAGGACCTTCCGGCAGACTATGAGATCCGGTATACGATCAACGACGGGTATACCCGTGGAGAGGACATCTATGACACCCGGAAGCTGTGGAAGTACCCGACGCAGCACGAGGGACAGCTCTATACAGGACCGGTACCGCTGGATGCGACTGCTGTGGTGAAGGCACGGGTCTATACCCCTACGGGGGCCTGCAGCCGCATGATCGTACGGACCTATCTCATCGATGAATCCACTGAACTGCCCATCTGGTCTCTGACTGCTGATCCTGCTGATCTCTGGAGTGCCGAGTATGGCATCTATACTGCCGCGGAGAGCACTGATGAGCCGAACTTTACCAAGAAAGGCTTCAGGATGGTGCATACGGAGTTCTTTGACCATGACCGGCAGCAGAGTCCCTCGTTCTCCGATACCTATCTCATGAGGATCTTCGGGAACTCCTCCAGATACTTCCTGAGCAAGTCGCTTGCACTCTATGCGAAGGCACCCGCATCACAGAAGCGGATCCCCAACCGGTTCTTCACCGGATCTGCTGCCCATATCGATGAGCTCTATGCTGTGGTATTGAGAACCTCGGGAGGGGACTATGAACGGGCGATGATCCGAGACGGACTGATGACCGGGCTCGCTACGGATCATGGGTTGGAGAAACAGGATATACGACCCTCTGTGGTGTTCCTCAACGGACAGTACTGGGGGATCCTGAACATACGCGAGAAGGTCAATGAGTACTTTCTCGAAGACCATGCAGGGATCGACCCTGACGTGGTCGATCTCATTGAGGGATCCTACTTTGATGAGATGGTAGCCAGCGAAGGATCGATGGCGGCTGTCACCGAGCTCTATGAGTACATCACCAGTGCCGATGCCTCGTACGATGTCCTCTATGATCGGTTCGCTGAGATGGTCGATATCGAGAACTTCATCGACTACATCATCTTTCAGACGTTCATCAATAATACTGACTGGCCGTGGAGCAACATGAAGATGTGGCGACCTCAGACACCGGAAGGGAAATGGCGATTCATCTTCTATGATACCGATGCCGGGTTCGATACCACCGAGTATTTCACTCAGAGCTTCCCTGACCCCGAGCGATTCCCGAAAGGGCGTGCTGATCATGATATGCTCCACTATCTTGCGACCGATTTACGTTCCGATGTGATCAGCAGACTCTTCAAGTCCCTGATCCGCAACCGGCGGTTCTATGATCAGTTCATCACCCGCTACACGGAACTGCTCGATACCCATCTCACCCCTGCATACCTGACTGCTGAAGTGTCCAGACATGCTGCTGTGATCGCACAGGAGATCCCCAGACACGCGCAGCGGTGGTCGATCCTGGATACGTATAAGGACAACCAGTACTATTTCTCGCAGGAGGCCTGGGAGCAGGAACTCTCTGTGCTCTATGAGTTCGCCCGTGAACGGACTGCCCATGTGAGAGAACATCTGGCCGCTTTTGCTGTGGAGCATGAACCGGTCGAGCAGCTACGGATCGCCAATGGTGACTTCGAGGGAGAGGATTTGAGCATGTGGAATCTGCGCTGGTCAGAAGAGAATGTACGATCAGAAGTGGTGAAGGACGGTGATGGACATGTGGGATCCATACAGATCATCAAGGGTATGACCTACCCGTGGGATTCGGTATCCTTCGTCTATGACAACATATTCCTCGAAGAGCAGACTGAGATCGAGTTCGCCTTCGATATGAGAAGCAGCAGCCGCCTCTCGAGCGGTGAATATGTCAGGGTGGTCCTCTTTCAGGCAGATACCAACGAACGGGTCTTCTCTCTGGATGTCGTGCCATCTCTCGAGTGGGAGCGGGAGAAGATCAGAGTCCGGTATACCGGTCCTCTGATGTTCAATGGTCGCCTGCAGTTTCGCGTCGGTACGCTCAAAGAGGGGCGTGAGATCCTCATCGATTCGATTACCATGACGATAGTGGAGTAGTGATATGAAACAGACGATCCTGATCCTGGCTCTGATGAGCATGATTCTTGGCTGCACGACTGCACCTCCTGCAGTCTCGGACCGGGAACCGGTAGAGGCCGTGCCTGCCTTCATCGTGATCAACGAGGCCGCCTCGGAGGGCGACTTTGAGTTCATAGAACTCTTTGCCATCACCCCCCACCCGGTGATCTTCTCATCCGGCTGGAGCCTGATCGATAATGCGAACAACTTCAGTGAAGGGGAGAAGGCCTTCATCATCCCTGAGGGGACAGTCATCCCGGCCTACGGGTATCTGCTGATCTGTCCGTTCACCGAGGCCAGGGCCAAGGACGTCCTCAACGATCCCGATGTTCCCGCCGATGCCCTCTGTGACATCTCCTTCTCTCTGGGTTCCAACGATTCGGTATCCCTGTACTACGATTCACTGCTGGTTGACAGCCTCTCGTGGGAACATGATGTGAACTCGATCGGCAGGGTGACCGATGGTCTTGCGGAGATCTCAGATGAGCTGGTACCGACCCCCGGGATGCAGAACAGGACTGAACCTGTCGCACGGGGATCGTTCCCGATACGGATCAATGAGATCAACTCCAGAGGTGATGACTATGTCGAGCTGTACAATAGCGGTGACACACCATTCTCGTTCACCGAAGGTGATTGGGTCATCGAAGATATCAGAAAGGACCGGGACTATGAGATCCCGGGATCATTGGAGATCCCGGCAGAAGGGTATGTGCTGCTGCGAACAGGGCATGATGACTTCTCAGTGAAGTTCGGCAGCTCTGACAGTGTCATCCTCAGATACAAAGATCGTATCTTCGACAGCTATCGCTGGGGTGAGCATGTGAACTCTCATGGCCGGTATCCTGATGGGGCTGATCAGTGGGGTCCCATGGAGATGAGTCCGGGAGAGGAGAATCTCCCGGTCACAGCTGATTAACTCTCCTGAAAGTCAGACAGGAAGCTGGGATACCGTTTTGCATCGTAGAGGATCTCCAGCATGGCGGTATCTCTCAGGAAGTTTATCGCCCCAATATGGACATCAAGCACCTCGATGCCCAGTCGCTTCTCAAGGTCTTCGATCAGAGCCGGTCTGTTCTCTGGTCTGATCAACTCGATCTTCTCATACCGTACCGTCAGAATACTCTTGGAGCGTCGGAACCAGAGCAGCTCAAGGATCGCAGTGATCAGCAGGATCACCGTATTGACTCCGAGGATGATCAGGGCACTGTACCCGGCTGCGGTCAGGGAGTTGATCACCGATACGGTGATAGCCAGGAACATGTAGGTCATCTCCCGGATCTGTACGGTCGTGGTACGGTAGCGCAGGATCCCGAAGATCGCAAAGAGACCCAGAGCGAGACCGAGTTCGAGATTGATACTCGAGAGCAGATAACAGAGAAAGAATACGGCGACACCTATGATATTGGACGTGAAGACATACTCCTTCTTACGGGACCCGGTATAGTAGAGAAACCGGGTGATGAGTATGAGCATCACGGTGTTGATCAGAAAACGCACAGCAAGATCAAATAGGGGACTGTTCATGTGATAACCTCTTTATCAGGAGTTGTTTGCTTTTGAAGCTGTTGTATTTCAGGCTGGGATCCAGCTCGATCATGCCGATACAGTATTTGCTGAAGCCCGAAGGTTGGATCCCGAGATCATGCAGGATCCGTGCAAAGGTCAGTCTCGGGACAGCCCCTTCATGCTTGATCTCTGCGATGACCAGCCTCTCGGGCCGATTCGTATGTTCAGCAGATGAGAAGACCAGTGAAGTATCTATGGTGATTCGCTCAGCCCCTGACAGATGCACCAGGGTGACCCGGTTGAATTCGAGGGACAGGGCCTTCATGAGCGACTGGGGGTCGTAGGGCAGGATCGGTCCTGCGAAGTCGATGATCGTCTCAAGGAGCCTGCTGTCAGATAGCAACTCATCGAGATCGCTGGTATCAGCAAGCCTGAGACGATGTTTTCTGGTCTTCCCCTTGAACTTCTCTTTTATCTCTGCAAATACCAGATCGAATCCCCGGTATTCCCTGAGTCGCAGTTTGTATCGGTGCTCCTTACCGTTGTGATGTGAGAGGAACATATCGTACGAGGGGGTATCGAAATAGGCCGTGTAGTAGGGGAACAGCTGCATTCCCCCTTCGGTGGTGACCCTGTACTCATGAGCACAGGCTGCGAGTATCTCAGGCAGGCGATGTGATGAGAAGACATACTTGGTATCGAACCGGTTGAGCAGTCCCACTTCTGTGGTCTCTTTGAGGCTGATCGGGTCGAACCGGCTAAGCAGTTCATCCATTGCAGAGAGTGGGTTCTGATGCTGTCGGGACGGTGAAGCTGTCATGAGGTAAGTATACCCTACCATTGGATTCTTTTATAGAGAAATAATGTTTATGTGTATTAACTATATGTATTGACATGAATCCACACTAAAGTTAGAATGAGCTAACAATATAAGAATAGGCTAATTTCAGAGGTGAAGATATGAGAGGATTCGGACAGGGAATGTTTGGTAGAGGCCGGGGCGGCGGACGAGGACGTGGACATGGACCGAAAGGATGCTCTGATGGTGAATGCTGTGCAAGACGCCGTCGGGCTCTGCATGGGATGACACCCGGTGAGAGTGCCATAATCACCGAACTGCCCTGCCAGGGGAAACATCGGAAACGATTGATATCATTGGGGATGCTGCCCGGGACACGAGTGACCTGCGTACGGACCAACGGCAAGTCAGGTCTCTGTGTCAGGATCGATAGAAGTGAGTTCTGCATAGACAGCTCTCTGGCTGAGCAGATACAAGTTGGGGGATCGATATGAGTGACGTGATGGGATTGAAGCAGATGAGCAAAGGTGATAAGGCTATCCTGACAGGGTTCTCTGAGAACGGGAGTGCCTATCGAAGGAAACTGTTGTCGATGGGGCTGACCCGGGGGGTGGAGATCGAGTTCGTCCAGGCAGCCCCGATGGGTGACCCGATAGAGATCAAGGTCCGGGGCTATGCCCTGAGCCTGAGGAGAGCAGAAGCAGAAGTGCTTCAGCTCAGGGGAGTGGACAGATGAACAGCAAAGCTCACCCCTCGATCGCGATCGCGGGGAATCCGAACTGTGGGAAGACCACCATCTTCAATGCCCTCACCGGTAGTGATCAGCGGGTAGGGAACTGGCCCGGGGTCACCGTTGAGAAGAAGTCGGGCAAGTTCACCTTCCCCCATGTCTCAGGAGAGGTCATAGACCTTCCGGGGATCTATTCACTGAGTCCTGACTCGGAAGATGAGATCGTGGCACGAAGATTCCTGGCATCAGCGGAGTATGATGTGGTGATCAATGTGATCGATGCCTCCAACCTGGTGAGGAATCTCTATCTGACGACACAGCTTCGTGAGATGGATATTCCCATGATCATCGTGATCAATAAGCAGGACCTTGCCGCAAAACATGGGCTGAACATCGATGCGGAGAAGATGAGCAAGGGCCTTGGAGCTCCGGTCATCTCGATCAGTGCCGTCGATGAACATGACATCGCACGTCTGAAGAAGGGATTGAGCCGGTATCTTGTGCAGGATACGCTCATCAACACCCCGTTCAGTGTCTCCTACGGGGAAGCTATAGAGCGGTTCATCGCAAGCGGGATCGTATCGAACGATGCCCTCGGCGCATTGGGACGGATGGGGCAGCGAAGTGCATCGATCGCACTGCTCGAGGATGATCCCATCGTCATCGAGATGATCTGCTCGAGTGGTGTCTCGAAGGATGAGATCCTTCAGCGGCGAGAAGAGGTCTATAAAGCGGTCGGAGATGATCTGGATATCATCCTGGCAGAACGGCGCTATGCCGCTATCGATGCACTTGAGCATACCGCCTCCTCTGAGACCTCAGGGAAGAAGGGCTTCGATCTTGACAGGATCGTCATGCATCGATACCTGGGAGTCCCGGTATTCTTCGCCATGATGTATCTGGTCTTCATGGTCACCATGACCCTCGGTGGAGCCTTCATCGACTTCTTCGATATCCTCTTCGGTGCCTTCTTCGTTGACGGGTTCGGGGCGCTCCTCTCCCTCATCCAGGCTCCTGAGTGGGTGATCACCTTCTTAGCTGGTGGTGTCGGCGGTGGTATCCAGACGATCGCGACCTTCATACCTATCATCTTCTTCATGTTCCTGATGCTCGGTATCCTGGAAGATTCCGGGTATATGGCACGGGCTGCCTTTGTCATGGACCGCTTCATGCGGTTCGTCGGGCTTCCCGGTAAAGCGTTCGTACCCATGCTGGTAGGCTTCGGATGTACCGTCCCTGCGATCATGGCGACCAGGACGCTGGATTCGAAACGGGATCGGTTCCTCGCGATCTTCATGGTACCGTTCATGTCCTGCGGGGCACGACTGCCGGTCTATGCGTTGTTCGCTGCAGCCTTCTTCAGTACCCATGCGGGACTGGTGGTCTTCTCGATCTACATGGCAGGTATTCTCCTGTCGATCATGACCGGGATGATCCTGAAGAGGACGCTGTTCAAGGGTGAGTTCTCTCCCTTCATCATGGAACTCCCCGAGTACCATATCCCCAAGCTCAGGAAGGTCATGAAGTATTCCTGGGACCGACTCACGCTGTTCATGTTCCGTGCAGGGAAGGTGATCATCGTGGTCGTCTGCATCCTGACTCTGCTCGGCAGCTTCGGGACCGATGGATCGTTCGGGAACGAGGATAGCCAGAACTCGGTACTCGCTGCCATCGGTAAGACGATCACTCCCATCTTCGGACCTATGGGGATCACCGAAGATAACTGGCCGGCAACCGTAGGCCTGTTTACCGGGATCTTTGCCAAAGAGGCCGTAGTGGGTACCTTGAACAGTCTCTACCTGACATCCGATGGGGGGGTAGAAGAGGATACAGAACCTTTCAGCCTCTCAGGAGAGATCCTTGCAGCCTTCAGCTCCATCGGTGAGAACCTCGCAGGTATCGCAGGAGGACTGGCTGATCCCCTGGGACTCGGCATCCTCGGTGCAGAAGAGCAGGAGACAGCCGAAGAGGTCGGTGCTGATTCACAGCTCTTCGGTATCCTCAGAGCGATGTTCACCCCTGCAGCAGCCTATGCCTATCTGCTGTTCATCCTGATCTACTTCCCCTGTGTCGCTGCCCTCGGTGCGGTCTTCAGAGAGGCCGGCAGATTCTACGGGATCCTGCTTGCCTCCTACCTGACGATCCTTGCCTGGGTGGTATCGGTCTTCGTCTATCAGGTTGCCGAGGGGCATTCTCCCCTCTGGATCACGGTCTCTGTGGGGATCAGTGCGCTGATCTACCTGAGTCTGATCCTCCTCGGAAAGCGTGAAGACAAGATGGAAGCAGCCCTGTTCCTCTAGGGAAGGGGGCAGATTCTCAACGAACATCAAGCGGTCTGCTCGTGCTGAGATCCCGGATCAACGGTTCAGCACCGGCAGACCGTCCTTTCTTCTCGATTAGTTCTCAGGAGTATGATAAGGTATCTATATGAACGTGAATGAATTGGCTAAACGCTATCCGACAGCCTCCGAATATATATCACAGATCTATCTCATCTTGCGAGATTATACCTACTGCAATAACCGCCGCCTTGCCGATCATATCGGGGTCTCACCATCTGCAGTCTCACAGGCGGTGGGTCGTCTCAAACGGCTCGATATCGCAGAGCAGGACAAGTACGGGATGATCATGCTCAGAGAGACCGGGGTCATCCTCGCCGAGCAGATCCTCAGAAGGCACTACCTGCTTGAACATCTGATGGTCAGGAAACTGCACTTCCCCTGGGATCTCGCTGACAAGGAGGCCGAACATCTGCAGGACAAGGTCTCTGATGACTTCACTGACCATCTCGAGCAGGAGCTCGGACATCCCAGAGTATGTCCTCATGGGAATCCCTTTCCCTGTAATCCTGATGCACCTGAGATCCTCAGTGCCCCGAGGCTCATCGACTGCACCGAAGGTGAGCATATCGAGATCGTGCGTATCACCGAAGAGGGGGAGCGGGTAGAGGGACTGCTGCATCTGTGCTATCTGGAAGGGGTAGTCCCGGGTACTACCTACCGCATCACCCGGATGCTGACCGAGGAGCTCGAGTTGGCTGAAGATACCACAGGACGTCTGATCGTCCTTCCCCGCAGCTATGGTGAACACCTGCGTGTGAAGTCTGTGGCTCCTGCACTCACAGCCTGAACCTGATCCTCTGCATACGTGGGTTTCCTCATCAAACGGCCATGACTGCCTGCCATGCCTTCCTGCAACGTTCCCTGACACCGCTCGAGCAGGATCTCATCAGTGTCCAAGAGGCTCCTCCCTCATGTATGAGTCTGCTGCAGGAGGTCCCATTCAAGGTTGAAGGACACCGAATAACCTATCCTCTGCAAAAGAGTATCATCTCCCTTCTGGAAAACGGCTTTACGCTAAAGGATGTCTCTGAACTGCTTGATGTGAACCCCTCATTGGTGAAAGATATTGACAAGAAGCGGTTGGAATCGAAGTTCAAGGACAAGCCACCAGAGTGCTACAGTAGGCATATCGGCATAGATGAATCTCTCCTGCATACACACACCCTCGATATGCTACGGTGGTTAAGGATCTTGATACTGGTCATGTGTTGTTCTGTGAAGAAGGGAAGAAGAAGGAACAGGTATACCATTTCATCAATCAGATGGGGCCTGACTGGATGAGCCATCTTGTTGCAGTAGCAATGGATATGAATGACCACTATGTCAGTGCCTTCAGAGAGAAGGCACTCCATCTGGAGATCATCTACGACCGATCCATGTGAACAAATGAGGCTTCGTGCCTCATAATGACCCATTCATGGTCACGAAACCTTCATCTGCCTGATATTTTTCCCGTGAGTGTTCATAATCTCCCGAGCAGATACTGTATATGTGAGATTGTTGTGTGTTTGTACGATAGGTAGTGTTTGATAGTTATAGTTACCAAAATATTGAAAACTTAACTTAAATAGCTTCCATATATTCGTAAACTATTTGACTTGTTGGATGATTGGGCATATCATACAGATATGAATGATATATTGCGCCTGATTATCGCGCAGCAACAGCAAAGATTGAAAAGCAGTTTCCCGATTGTATCTCGGGATACAGAGATCCTCCCGGTCCCAAGAAAAGCCACTATTATCATTGGAATCAGACGGAGCGGGAAGTCCACGTGGCAGCATGAAAAAATGGGATCGCTCTTGGATGAGGGTGTAGCTCATGAGAACATCTGCTATATTGATTTCTCTGATGATCGTCTCGAATTCCTCAGACTTGTAGACTCGGACCCCGCAGTGATCACAGATACTTACTATGGGATGTATCCCCAAAAGCACGATCAGAAGGTGTACTTCTTCTTTGATGAATTGCAGTATGTCAACAGGTGGGCTCAGCTGGTTAACAGATTACAGGTCACAGAATCCTGTGAGATCTATATCACCGGATCATCAGCTAAACTCCTTTCTAAGGAGATAGCAACGGAGTTGGGAGGAAGGTCGTTCACCTGGGAGATGTTCCCATTCTCATTCCGTGAATTTTTACGAGCGAACGGGAAACCGCAAGCCATCACTGATATTGCAAGCAGAGATGCAATCATCAGCGCATTTGGTGCATATGTAGAGTTGGGAGGAATGCCGGAGCGGTTGGTGCTCCCCAAGGACGCGATGGCTCCCATCTATTTCCAGAACCTGGTCAACGATGTAATCACCCGTGATATGCTACTCAGGTATAATATGCAACACCCAGTTCAGTTGAAACGACTCGTTCATATCCTGATGAACAGTTATTCCCGACTCATCACGGTAAATAAGCTCAAACAGCGTCTTGCCGGAGAGCGAAACAAACTTTCCCCAGAATTGATCAGTGACTATATTGATAAGCTCATTGACTGCTATCTGATATGTACAATTCCTATCCGCTCATACAATATGGCTGTTCAGGCTGTGAACCCAAAGAAAGTTTACTGTGTTGATCATGCGCTGGTTCAGGCTTTTTCTCGAGCTACATCTGAAAATAATGGATTTGTATTGGAGAACATGGTGTTCATTGCGCTCAGGCGCTCCACCGAACATATATACTACTACAAGACTGCACTTGGTGATGAGATTGATTTTGCCGTTGGTCCAGATACTGATATCAAACTGATTCAAGTTTGCTGGGAAATGAGTAGGGAGAGCCGCACAAGAGAACGGGAACTGAAACCTCTTATTGATGGCATGGAAGAACTTGGACTTCAAGAGTCATGGATAATTACCGCGTACGAAGAAGAGGAATTCGAAGATGAGAAGACAGGTAGAACCATCCATCTTGTGCCCGCCTATTCTTGGTTATTACACAGGTAAGAGGCTCTCATGCCACAGGGACCTTTACCAGCGAGAGCGCCTTACGATGCACGTGGTACGTATATGATTGACTGTATCCAAGCTGAGCAGCGATCTCCTCCTGGGACTGCCTGATACCCAAAAATTAGTACTGAACAAAACATCACAGATGCTACATGCTGCAGGGATGGAAACACAACACACCATCAAACGACCATGACTGCCTGCCATGCCCTCCTGTACTGTTCCCTGACACCGCTCGAGCAGGATCTCATCAGTGTCCAAGAGGCTCCTCCCTCACGTATGAGTCTGCTGCAGGAAGCAGCAGAGCATGCTGGCAATCTGATGAAAAACCGACGGTGAGTATCTGGCCTGTACTGGTACTCAGGTGTATACTATCAGTGGTGATGATCGATCACCGCAAGTGGTAGGAGCAGTATATGAAGAAGTTCATGATGCTATCGATGATCAGTATCCTCATGCTGCTGGTCTTCTCCTCCTGTCTTTTCCCCTATGTGCGATATCGCTACAACAGGCCCATCTACCATATGGAAGTGTTCGTTGAGAGGGCAGAGGACGGAACGGTCTATCTGATAGAGAACCCGGGCTCACGCAGCCGCATATCCTATGTGGTCACCCGACAGACGCAGCATGCACTCGCCCCCTATGTCGGCAGGGTGATCTATGTCGATGCTCTTCTGCTGCGGATGAATAATCCCTGGTTCGGGGAGTTGAGGATCCTCTTGGTGTATGACGAGTGACCTGCAGGTCAGCTGCAGTACCCCATGATATCGTAGATCAGCTGTGCGGCAGAGAAGTCGCAGTAGGGCAGATGTTCGATAGGAGCAAGCTCGACAACGTCGAAACCTCTGAGTGTATACCTGCTGCAGATCAGCTGCAGCAGCTGAGCCATATCATACCAGGATACACCTCCCGGGACAGGGGTCCCTGTGGCAGGCATGAACGAGGGATCGAAGGCATCGACATCGATGGTGATGTAGATGTCGTTCGGGAAATCGTCCGGTATACAGGAGAGCACCTGCTGTGCGAACTGTTCGCCGAAGGTCTGTCTCATCCGGTACAACCGGTCTCCGTCGACATGATGGATGTCATGCTCCAGACGGAAGGAGACCTCCTGTTCACACAGAGCTCTGACTCCCAGCTGGAAGATCGGCAGCTGCAGCTCGTCAGTGACGCGCTGCATGACCGATGCATGGGAGTACCGGTTGCCTTCATAGGCTTTTCTGAGATCTGCATGTGCATCGAACTGGATCACTCCCAGTGATCCAGTGGTCCTGCAGCACGCTGCGATGGGAGCGAAGGAGACCGTATGTTCACCACCGAGGGTCACCGGGATCGCATGATGGTCCAGTGCTGCTGATGTACGTCCTTCGAGTTCAGCAAGGAACGCAGCTGTCTCCAGCTGAGGATCGATCATTCGCTGGGTATGGATGCCTCCTGTAGAGGGGTCTTTCCCTCCTGTCAGGACTTCGAGCTGGTCAGAGGCCCTGAGGATCGCTTCAGGACCCCGTGCAGTACCTCCGCCGTAGGAGACACTGCGTTCCAGCGGTGCCGGTATGATATGGAAACGGGAACGGTCTACCGGTCCGTTTGGGATCTCCGATGCCAGGAACCATGGCAGTGCATTCATGAAAGTCGTCCTTTGAAGTCCTCATACCCGAACTCTTTGATGATCGAGAGTTCTGCAGTCCTTGAGTCATACGTCGAGATGGAGGGGAGTCGGATGCCATTGAAGGTGGTGGTCTTGACCATGGTGTAGTGAGCCATATCGGTGAAGATCAGCCGCTGTCCCACTTCCAGTGGAGCATCGAAACTGTAGTCCCCGATGACATCTCCCGCAAGGCAGGTCATGCCGCCGAGGCGATAGGTATGGGGTTTCACCTGTGGATGAGCTGCACCGATGATCTGCGGCCGATAGGGCATCTCGAGGACATCAGGCATGTGACAGCTTGCTGACGTATCAAGGATCGCGATCGGCATACCGTTACGGGTGATGTCGAGTACCGTCGCCACGAGGATCCCGGTGTCGAGTGCCACAGCCTCTCCCGGTTCCAGATAGACCTGTACCTGGTAGGTCGACTCGATCCTGCTGATGAGATCGATCAGGGCCTGCCGGTCATAGTCAGCCCGCGTGATATGGTGACCTCCACCAAGATTGATCCATGCTGCCGAGTGCAGCAGTGGTGAGTAATCCTCTTCGACACGGTCCCAGGTGCGGATCAGGGCATCGGAGTTCTGTTCACAGAGGTTGTGTATGTGGAAGCCCTCTATCCCCTCTATGTATCCGGCGGTAAAGACCTCCTGCGGGAACTGGTCTCTGGTGATCCCCAGTCGTGAGTACGGTGCGGAGGGGTCATACATGGGAGTCTCGGCCTCCTGCTGCTGCGGGTTGATACGCAGCCCGAAGGAGACCCTATCCTGCCACTGGCGGGTCGTAGGACGGAAACGGTCCCACAGGGAGAAGGAGTTGAAGATCAGATGGTCTGAATAGCGGAGGAACGAACTGAGCATCTGTTCATCGAACCCTGCTGCATAGCTGTGAACCTGCTGTCCCATCTCCTCTCTGCCCAGACGTGCCTCGTCCGGGGAGCTGGCACAGACCCCGTGAAGATAGGATCTGATCAGGGGGAATGTCGAGAACATGCTGAACCCTTTGAGGGCAAGCAGGATCTGTGCATGGGTCTGCTGCTGGATGCTGTCCAGGATCTGACAGTTCTCTTCCAGCAGTGCAAGATCCACGACATACCCCGGAGAGGGGACTGCGTATGGGTCGAACCCTATAAATCCATCACGTTCCATGGTAGTCCATATGCACCTAGTGCCTCCATAAAGGGATCAGGATCGAACTGTTCCATATTATACACCCCTGGGCCTCTCCAGGTTCCCTCGATCAGCATCTTGGCACCGATCATCGCAGGGACACCGGTGGTATAGCTGATCGCCTGAGACCCCACCTCTTTGTAGGCCTCCTGATGATCACAGATGTTGTAGATGTATATCGTCTTCTCCCTGCCGTCTTTGATGCCTTTGATCAGGCATCCTATACAGGTCTTCCCGGTCGTGCGTGATCCGAGTTCAGAAGGTTTTGGCAGCAGGGCCTTGAGGAACTGGATGGGGATGATCTGATGTCCCTCATACTCGACCGGATCGATGCGTGTCATGCCTACGTGCTGCAGCACTTCAAGATGTGTCAGGTACTGCTCAGAGAAGCTCATCCAGAACTGTGCCCGTCTGAGGGTGGGGTACTGTCGTACCAGGGACTCCAGTTCCTCATGGTACATGCGGTAGATCGTATAGGTTCCCACCTCTTCCGGACAGGAGAACTCCTTTGACATGCTCATCGCCGGGGTCTCTATGAAGGTCCCCTCTTCCCAGTGCCTGCAGGGTGCGGTGACCTCCCTGATGTTGATCTCAGGGTTGAAGTTCGTAGCAAAGGCATACCCATGGGATCCACCGTTCACATCGATGATGTCAAGCTCGTGGATCTCGTCAAAGAAGTGCTTCTGTGCATAGGCGGTGAACACATTGGTGACTCCTGGATCGAAGCCGCTGCCCAGCAGGGCTGTAAGACCTGCCTGCTTGAACCGCTCGTGGTAGGCCCATTGCCAGCTGTATTCGAATCTGGCCACCTCCGGTGGTTCGTAGTTCGCCGTATCAAGATAGCTGATCCCGGCGGCAAGACAGGCGTCCATGATCGAGAGGTCCTGATAGGGCAGGGCCACATTGATCACCAGCTCCGGTTTCCAGGAGTTCAGCAGGGCTGTGAGCTCTGCGACATCATCGGCATCGATCTGAGCGGTCTCGATGGGACGGGAGACGGCTGCAGCGATGGCATCACACTTCGACTTCGTCCTGCTGGCAAGCAGGATCGATGAGAAGGTCTCGGGAAGCTGTGCACATTTATGGGTGACGACGCTGCCTACACCCCCTGCACCAATGATCAATACTCGTGACATGAGTTTTGCTCCTTTCTTAACGATGGTTCTCGAAATAGGTATACCCTCTCAGGCTCTCTTCAAAGTTCTTTACCATGAGCATTCGCTCCTTGGGGGTGATCATCTGATGTCTCACCGCCTGCTCAGCACGTTTTCGGTACTGGGAGAGCAGCTTCTTCGGATCATATTCCACATAGCTGAGCACATCTGCGATGCTGTCCCCTTCGATCTCCTTGACGATACTGAAGGTCCCGTCGGGCTCCAGCCTGACGCTCACCACATTGGTATCACCAAAGAGATTGTGCAGATCCCCCAACGTCTCCTGATACGCTCCGACGAGGAAGAAGCCCAGATAGTACTCTTCATTCGATCTGAGTTCATGGAGCAGCAGGGTCTTCTTCTCATCGTGCAGATCGACGAATCGGTCGATGACCCCGTCACAGTCGCAGGTGATATCGGCAACGACCGCATGCCGTGTAGGCTCCTCTTTCAGCCGGTGTATCGGCATGATAGGAAATACCTGATCGATCGCCCATGAGTCGGGGAGAGACTGGAAGATACTGAAATTGGCATAGTAGACATCAGAGAGGGCCTCATCCAGGCCGTCGAGTCCGGGCATCTTCCTCTTCATCGATTTCGCTGTTCTGGCGATCTGTTCTATCGTCTTCAGGAAGATCGACTCTCCCATGGAGCGTTCTCTCAATGATATCTGACCCAGTCGGAATCGCTGCCTTATCTCATCGCGGTAGAAGATCGCATCGTTGAAGCATTCCTGGATGTTCTTGACCGTCAGATCCGTCGATATCTGCAGCAGATTGATGATCTGTTCAGGCATCGAATCATCCGGTTCCGGTATGATCTGTGGTTTGGGTTTGAACTGCGCCGAGTCAAGGACGTTCACGATCAGGACAGAGTAGTAGGCTACCGTCGAACGGCCTGATTCTGTGATGATGGTCGGATGGGGGACCCCGGTCTCATCCAGAACACTCAGTACCACTTCGATCACATCGGAGGTGTACTCATCGAGTGAGTAGTTCTTACTGTGGACATAGTTCGTCTGTGATCCGTCATAGTCGACCGCAAGGCCTCCGCCGAGATCGAAGTAGCCCATCGGGGCTCCCTCACTGACCAGATCGGCATAGAACCTGCTCGCCTCCAGGACTCCCTGTCGGATGTCTCGGATGTTGGGGATCTGCGAGCCGAGATGGTAGTGCAGCAGCTGCAGGCAGGGAAGCTGACCGGTCTCCTTCAATCGATCGACGACATCGATGAGCTGAGAGGTCGTCAGTCCGAAGATACTGCGGTCACCCCCGGACTCACTCCAGTTGCCGCCGACTTTCGAGGAGAGTTTGAGACGTACTCCGATCCTCGGGTCCACATGCAGCTGTGCCGCCCGTTCAAGGATCAGTTCCAGTTCACCTGGGCGCTCGATGACCAGAAAACAGGAGTAGCCGATCTTCAGTGCATTGAGGGCGAGGTCGATGAACTCCGCATCCTTATAGCCGTTGCAGATCAGACAGGCCTCAGGGTCTTCGAGCATAGCCAGAGCTGCGATCAGTTCTGCCTTGCTGCCGGCTTCAAGCCCGTGATGGTATCTTCTGCCGAACATGGTGATCTCGTCGATGACCTGTTCCTGCTGATTCACTTTGATCGGGAACACACCGCGATAGTCTCCCTTGTACTCGAGGGTTTTGATCGCACGCTGGAAACTCTCGTTGAGCATGGTGATCTGATTGTCAAGCAGATTCTCTATACGAAGCAGGATAGGGGGTTCCAGTCCCCGTTCTTTGATACCCTCTATGATATCAACGATAGGCACTGGTGTGTTCTTATGCGAATTGGTCGATGCTGATATGGTGACCTCTCCGTCAGGTGATACGTTGAAATATCCTGCACCCCAGGTCTCGATACCGTATAGTTCTGAAGATTTCGTCAGATCCCAGCTTTCCAGTAACTGCTTCTTGCTCAATCGGTTGGCCTCCCTGTCGAGACTGATGTCCCGCATATCATCGAGTATACTGAAGATCTTCAAAAAAAGCATCTCATGTTCCAGTATACTATGAGAACATCAGATGAACCACCCCGCTTGGGAAAACACCGATATAATGAAGTCCCATGGGAGAAAAATCAAGTATGCAGCCGATGATTCTCATACGAAAGTGCAGAGATGGTGATCTGAGGATGTGCCTGGAGGGAGGGGAGCAGAAAGCGGTCAGGGGTGCGACGGGAAGCGGGGTCAGCTCTCCTGCAGGAGATATGACCCCGCCGAATCCTAGATATAGCCCTGATCGAGCATCGCATTGGCGACACGAATGAATCCGGCGATGTTCGCACCGTCGACGTAGTTGCCTTCGGTGCTGTACTGGCTGGAATACTCGATGCACATCCCATGAATGCTCTTCATGATCTTCTGCAGCTCGGTATCGACCCGTTCTCGAGTCCATACCATCCGTGAACTGTTCTGTGCCATCTCGAGTCCTGAGACTGCCACGCCTCCGGCATTGGTGGCCTTTGCCGGTCCGTAGAGGATCCCCTTATCGAGGAATATCTTGACACCCTCTTCGCAGGTAGGCATGTTCGCACCCTCTGCAACGAGCATGATGCCGTTCTTCATGAGGTTCTTCGCATCTTTCTCATTGATCTCGTTCTGAGTCGCACAAGGGAATGCACAATCAGCTTTGATATCCCAGAGCGGGTTGTGGTCGGCATTCTGCCGTGTTGCTGTGTAGACTGCCTGAGGGTACTTCTGCTCGTATTCTGCAACACGACCCCGTCTGACGTTCTTCAGCTCCATGATGAAGTCAAGTTTCGCTCGGTCGATACCTTCTGCATCATAGATGAATCCGGAGGAGTCAGAGATGGTGACGACCTTGGCTCCGAGTTCAAGGAGTTTCTCGATCGTGTACTGGGCAACGTTACCGGAACCCGAAACCAGACAGGTCTTCCCTTCGAAGGTGTCGCCTCTGGTCTCGAGCATATGGCTTGAGAAGTAGATCAATCCGTATCCGGTCGCTTCCGGACGGATGAGCGAACCACCCCATCCCAGTCCCTTACCGGTTAGTACTCCGGTGAACTGGTTGGTGATACGCTTGTACTGACCGAACATGAAGCCTATCTCTCGTGCTCCCACCCCGATGTCTCCTGCAGGGACATCGGTATGTTCGCCTATATGACGGTAGAGTTCGGTCATGAAGCTCTGGCAGAATCGCATGACTTCCAGATCACTCTTCCCTTTTGGATTGAAGTCTGAACCACCCTTTCCTCCACCGAGGCTGAGGCCGGTGAGACTGTTCTTGAACACCTGCTCGAAGGCGAGGAACTTCATGATACTCTGGTTGACCGATGCATGGAGTCGCAGACCGCCCTTGTAGGGGCCGAGTGCGCTGTTCATCTCGACGCGGAACCCTCTGTTGATCTGCAGGTCCTCGTTATCATCTACCCAGGGTACACGAAAGGAGACGACGCGCTCGGGTTCCACCATCCGTTCCACGACCTTGTGGAACTGGACTGCCGGAAAGGCATCAATGACTTTTTCAAGAGAGTACAGGACTTCCTGAACCGCTTGATGGAACTCCGTCTCGTTGGGGTCCCGCTTTTCGATCTGTTCTATGATCGGCTGAATTAGTGACATATACGTAACACTCCTTAATCTATACTGAACCACAGTATAGGTACTTTACCGAAAACAGGTCAATGAATGAGGGGGACTCTGGAGTGGGATTTTTGCAGGAATGTTGCTGCAAACCGTGAGAATGCAACAGATCTGACGTGATTTGTTGAGATGATAACACTGTTTGCCTGCTTCGGGCTGATTCTGCCCTGACAGTGCAACATGATCAGTCTACGGAGACCCTCTGCAGCTTCGCCTCTTTCCGCCGCTGTTTGTCGAGGGTCACCAGCGCTATCCCGACTCCCGAAGTCATGGCGAACATATAGATCACCGGGGTCAGCCGGAAGACCCATTCGAGGAACCCGATCATCAGGAAGGCCACGATACCCACCGCAAGTCCGAGCATCAGCAGATGATCGAGATGCTTCCATCTCAGTCCGTTCAATCCGATCGGGAGGACGATGGATGCCAGCAGCAGGATGAACACGGCCAGCCCGGTGTACCCCATCTCCGCTGCAGTGAGCAGATAGATATGGTGTGCGACCCCTCCCTCTTCCTCGTTGGCCATGATCACGATGTGCTCACGATATTTCTCCACATTGGTGAGGGCATATGAGTACTGATTGAGACCGACTCCGAAGAACTTGTCTTCAGCCATCATCTCTGCAGCATAATTGAACTCCTCGCGAGCCCCTTCGCTCTCCTCGGGGGCATGGAGGAATCGGTAGATCACCGTATCGATCACCATCAGACCGCCGATCGCCATGGCGATGATGATCACCAGAGTAGAGAACCGTATGCGTAACTGGTCCACCGAAAGCCGTCGTTTCCGCAGATTCACGATCATGATCGCTGCTACGACCGAACCGGCTGCCACCACGTAGCCGGTTCGGGAACCGGTAGCGAAGATGGCAAAGATCATTCCGAGCGATGCTGCCATGGACAGACCGTACTGTATGAAGCCCAGCCGTTTATCGGCCATGCCCCAGATCAGGAGCATGCACAGCGGCATGATGAGAAAGGAGGGGACGGTATTGGAGTGATCGAACAGTGCCGGGATCCGGTAGTATCCATCAAGATATTTCTGTTTGAAGGCGATCAGGAGCATGAAGATACCGATCGCGACGAATCCTGCCCAGATTGCCGTGAGGATCTCTGTACCGCCCTCTTCGGTCACGATCAGATTGATGATGCACCAGTAGAGCATGGCGGCTCGGAAGATCTGCCAGAGAAAGAAGTACCCGTAGATCGGTACCGGACTGATCACCACATTGATCACTGCCAGGATGAAGAAGAGCAGGCATATGAGGAACGTCTTGGGAATCCAGATGATCTGCCTGGGTTTCGTGGCAACGAGGACCAGGATCAGCGCCATGACGATGATATCGGTTATGGTGATCTCAAACCCCCGCGAAGGGCCTCGGTAGTGCTCCATCGAAAGGAAGTTTATACTCACCCTGGCTCCGAGCATCGTCGTGAAGATCATGAAGGAGACCAGCAGGTATTTGATCTTCGGCATGATGATAGAGACCATCATCATGCCCGGTATGCCGACTACTATGGCAAGGGCGAAGGCGATGTATTTCATATGTTCTGTATCATATCATACCGCAGGAGGCTGTGAAACAGAAAAACGGATATACAGAAGTGCAAAGAGCAGATAGAATGGGTTCATGGAACACTATATCGTGATTGCGGGGAATATCGGAGCTGGGAAATCGACGCTGGTGGAGCGGTTGAGTGCACGGTTCAACTGGATACCGTACTATGAACCGGTAGCTGAGAACCCGTATCTTGGGGATTTCTACCGGGATATGCAGCAGTGGGCCTTCCACTCACAGCTCTTCTTTCTCACAAGCCGTCTGCAGATGCATCTGTCACTGCAGGACCAGAGCGGCAAGGTCGTTCAGGATCGCTCGGTTTTCGAGGATGCTGAGATCTTCGCACGTAATCTTCATGAGAGGGGATTGTTGTCAGAGCGGGATCTTTCCACCTATATGAAGGTCTATGAGACCGGGCTCTCGTTCCTGCAGCCGCCTGATCTGCTGGTCTATCTCAGATCCTCGCTCCCGACCCTCAGGAGGCGGATAGCACTTCGCGGCAGGGAGATCGAAGACGATATCTCCGATGACTATCTCAGTAGTCTGAATCGACTGTACGAGCAGTGGATAGACCGCTATGCACTCAGTCCGGTACTGACCATCGATACCGGCAGTATCGACATCATCGAGAACCCCACCGATCTCGATCGGGTAGTGGGACTGATCCATGAAGCGATGAAGGGAAAGCAGGAAGAGCTGTTTGATGCATCTCTTGAGAAGGATCACTAGGCGCCGCAGCTCCTAGTCGGTATCCTGCAGACCCCTGTTCTTGTATCGATAGATGAAAGCCTGATAAGCCAGGATGGCTCCGGAGATCTCTGCTGCCTTCAGGTTCCCTCTTCCTGTCCAGTCAAGCCCCTCATACTTCACCAATGACTGCAGCTCGCCTTCGAGCTTCTCGATGGTGAAATCCTGAGCCAGAGCCTGCTCCTTCAGTCGGTTCATCGTGATCTCATACTGCGAATCAAATACTTCATCTTCAAGCATGCTTATCTCTCTCTTTGTCTATCTCTTGTAGTGTGGTCAAGAAAAGATACGGAACTCCGGAGGTATAATCAACACTTTTTCAAAAAAGAATCGGAACTGCTGACCGGACGCTGCAGGCGCTTTGAGGGGCCGTATGGATGCTGCTATGATCTTGGACCGAGGCTGTGCAGATCGTGCTGATGTGCTATTTTCGTATTGAGTGGGGCCTGTCATCTTTATTCAATCATGCTAAGTTGGTATAGTCAGATGGTAGATGATCGAACAGAAGGGGAACGAGGCCTATGGGAATCGAACAGGTGCGCGATGAGTTCAAACAGAAGGGGTACGATCTTACGGTACTGGAGTTCGATCGGAGCTCAGCGACCGTGGATCTTGCTGCAGGTGTCCTGGGTGTGGAGCCTGACAGGATCGCGAAGACCATGGCCTTCAAGGTCCATGACGACCCGCTGCTCATCGTACTGGCTGGGACCGCCCGTATCGATAACAGGAAGTTCAGGCAGTACTTCGGCGTGAAGGCACGCATGCTCTCACCCGAGGAGGTCCGTACCGCTACCGGCCATGAGGTCGGCGGAGTGTGTCCCTTTGGGCTGCCTGTCGGTATCCCGGTCTATCTTGATGTCTCACTTCGGCAGTTCGATACGGTCTATCCTGCTGCAGGCACCCCCAGTTCGGCAGTCCTGGTCCCCGTATCGCAGTTTCAGCATTACGTTCAAGGAGAGTGGATCGATGTCAGCACATGATGGAATGAACAGTATTCAGGAACAGATCGCCCGATGGGTGCATGATCACTACTGGGTCGAGGACCATAACTGTACCACGGCAGTGATCAGCTGTCTTGCGAAGCTGTTCGGGACCGAAATCGATGATCAGGTGTATGCGGCATCTCTTGGCATGCACGGAGCCGGGGGCTATCGTGCACAGTGCGGCCTGGTCGAAGGCGGGCTGCTGTTCATCGGCATCCATGGGTCAGCAAAGCAACTCGGCCGTGAGCGGATCGTGCAGCTCTGCTATGATTATGCGAAAGCCTTTGAGGCGAACTACTCCTCGATCTCCTGCAGAGACCTGCGTCCTGAGGGGTTCAGGGAGAACGATCCTCCCCACCCCTGTGAACAGATCACCGTAGAAGCTGTCTGGTTCACCTATCAGTGGCTGCTCAACCTCTGATTCAGGAAGTCTTCTACTCTGGATGGTCTGCGGGACCTCTGGCTCTCGTACCCATCATGATGGTTTTTCGGTTTTCCTTTTTCTCTGATCTTCTGTATTATGGAGACACAGGTCTTCATACAGGAGCAGAATAATGAACAGACGTACAGCAGATCAGCAGGTCATTCTCATCACAGGGGCATCCTCGGGAATAGGGGAGGCAGCAGCCTCACGGCTTCTTGCGCAGGGGTACATCGTATATGGTGCTGCACGACGCACAGAGCGTATGGCAGCGCTGGCAGAGAGGGGGCTCATCGCGCTGCCCCTTGACATCACCGATGATCGGATGTGCACAGAGGTCGTAGACACGATCATGCAGGAGCAGGGCCGCATCGATGTCCTGATCAACAATGCAGGGTACGGCTCCTATGGCTCAGTCGAAGATGTCCCGATGGATGAGGCGAAACGACAGTTCGAGGTGAATCTCTTCGGACTTGCCCGTATCACTCAGCTGGTGCTCCCGGTGATGAGAGCACAGAAGAGCGGCAGGATCATCAATATATCATCGATCGGCGGTAAGATGGCTCTGCCGTTCGGGGCGTGGTACCATGCGACCAAGCATGCCCTTGAGGGGTTCTCTGATTCCCTCAGGTTGGAAGCTGCTCCCTTTGGGATCTCGGTCGTACTCATCGAGCCCGGCGGCATCAGGAGTGAATGGGATTCGATCGCCGTAGCGTCTCTACTCAAACACTCTGACAATGATGCGTATGGGAATGAAGCACAGGGGTTCGCCTCCTACTTCTCAAGGATGTACAAAAACCCCAGGACCTCAGGCCCCGATGCGGTCGCCCGGAGTATCTGCCGCGCCGTCACGGCTGCACGGCCGAAGACCCGCTATGTGAGCGGCCATCTGGCTCCGACGATCCTCCTGCTCCGACGGATCCTCACTGACAGGGCCTTTGACCGCCTGATGTACAGTCAGCTCCATCAGTAGGGACCCCTGCGATCGTTACAGCAGGGCGACGATGGACTCTGCACTGAGCAGCTGTCCGGTGCTTACCACCTTCTCATCGATGACCAATGCCGGAGTTGAGAGGATCCTGTATCTCAGGATCTCACTCATGTCGGTGACTTTCTCGACAGTGGCGCTGCTCTGTGCCTGTTTCACCGCATCGAGTGCATTGGCATAGAGTCTTTGGCATTTCGGGCATCCGCTGCCCAGGATCTTGATAGTCATGAAGGACTCCTTTTCGTATCAGAATGCAAGATTGAATATCCACCCTGCAAGGGTGAAGAAGAACAAGAGCATGAAGAAGAAGATCACCAGCAGGCGGGGCTTCATCACCTGTTTCAGCAGTATGAACTCCGGGAAGCTTGCCGCCACGGTGCTCATCATGAAGGCCAGGGTCGTCCCGATGGGAAGGCCCTTGAGCAGCAGGCTCTCAGCTATGGGGATCATTCCCGTAGCATTCGAGTAGAGCGGGATACCTACGACCACGGCAAGAGGGACCGACCACCACTGGCCGCTGCCGAGATTGTCTGAGATCAACTGTTCAGGTACGAACCCGTGCAGCCCGGCACCAAGACCGACCCCGATCAGGACCCATTTCCAGACCCGCAGGAAGATGGTCTTGACCTCATCCTTCGCAAAGTCAGACCGTTCTCTCAAGGAGAGTCTGGTCTTCACGGTCCCGTCAGGATAGGCTGCTTCGGTACTTCCAAGGGCTTTTGCCTGGTTCCCCAGATCGGTAAGATACCGTTCGGCGCCTATGCTGTCGAGGAAGAAGCCTCCGAGTATCCCGGCGAGCATACCGGTGATGACATACAATACCGTGAAGCGCAGACCGAGCAGCCCGCCAAGCAGGGCTATGGCTACTTCATTGATCATAGGTGAGGTGATCAAAAAGGACATGGTGATCCCCAGAGGGATCCTGGCCGAGGTGAAACCGAGGAACAGCGGGATGCTCGAACAGGAACAGAACGGGGTGATCGCACCGAAGGCGGCAGCGATCAGGTAGGAGACTCCCCGTGATCGGTTCTGGAGGAACTTCCTCACGTTCCCGGTATCAAGACCTGCCCGCAGCACTGCGATGATGTAGATCATCACGATGATCAGGGCATAGATCTTGGTGACATCTTCGATGAAGAAGTGCACACTGTCACCGAGCTTCGAAGCCGGATCGAGTCCGAACAGCTCATAGGTCAGGACATCTGCCAGTCTGGTGAAGATCTCTAACATCGTTCTATCTCATGAGTTTCCGGCAGGATCGATGCAGGAAGACTCTCGACGAACGCCCTGATCTCATCACGGACTCTTCGATAGCACTCCAGCTTCTCTTCTTCGGTCTCCTTCAGCTGCGCCAGCTTCGGGGGGTCATCAAAGCCCCGGTGGACGACATGGCTTGTCCCGGGGAAGATGGGGCAGTTCTCATGGGCATGCCCGCATACGGTGATCACATGATCGAAGGTGATATCGCTCAGTTCACTGACATGCTTCGAGGTATGGCCTGAGATGTCTATACCGACTTCTTTCATGACCGTAACAGCAGAGGGGTTCAGCCCATGGGTCTCTATCCCGGCTGAGAAGGCTTCGAACTCATCAGACTTCAATGCACGTGCCCAGCCTTCAGCCATCTGGGATCGGCAGGAGTTCCCTGTACATAAGAAGAGCAGCTTCATCATATGCCTCCATTCATTTCTATATATAGCGAAATATAATGTTATTCTCTTGATATGTCAACATGTTATGAGTATAGTATGAACAGAAGTTGCTAGAAGGCATTCCGATACAGAAGGGGAGAGGACGTGATGAAAGAGACCATTGAGATGTTCAAAGCGCTCGGAGATGAGCACCGATTCAGGATATTCATGCTGCTGCAGCATAAGCGCATGTGTGTCTGTGAGCTGCTGACGGTCTTTGACATTGCCGGGTCGACCCTCTCAGCCCATCTGAAGATCCTGCGGACTGCCGGGCTCATCGAGCAGCGAAAGGACGGCAGGTGGATCGAATACCATGTCTCCCCGGAGAACAGCACAGCGGCGAGACTCTATGAACTCATCAGTGATGAGCTGCTGGTTGACCGGTCGGTCATCGATGCTGATCGTACGAGGGTGCAGGGGCTGACACGGGAGGTCTGTTCGAAGGGGATCTGAGATCTGCAGGACGACAGAGAGCGAGAGATACCAGAGAAGAGCGAGCCGCTGTGATCGTACAGCAGCTCGCTCTTCTTGTGTGGGGATCAGGGGCCGGGGGCTCTGCTGCGATACGATCGGATCTGGATGGACGGTCTCCAGATCCCTGCCGACTCATCTGCCGCCGAGCAGCTCAGTGATCGAACCATCTGCCGCTTCGGCAGAGAAGGCGAACGTCTCACTCAATGTCGGGTGCGGGTGGATCGTCCTGGCGATATCCTCTGCGACGGCTCCCATCTCCAGTGCGAGTGCGGCTTCCCCGATCAGTTCTCCTGCATGGATCCCTGTGATGGCAGCCCCGATCAGTCTTCCGGTCTTCTCATCAAAGAGCGCCTTGCTCGTACCCTCATCGGCCATGGCGGTGATAGCCCTGCCGCTCGCCTTCCAGGGGAATCGTCCCTTGACGTAGGAGATGTTCTGCTCTTTCGCCTCCCGTTCGGTGATCCCGGTCCAGGCGATCTCCGGCTGGGTATAAGCGACAGAGGGGATACTCATGGGGGAGAAATCTGATGACAGGCCTGAGAGCACCTCTGCGGCAGTCTTTCCCTGATGCACCGCACGATGGGCCAGCATGGGGTTTCCCGTCACGTCTCCGATCGCATAGATATGGTCGGTACTGGTCTTCAGGGAGCTGTTGACACTGATGAAGCCTTTCTGGTCGGTTTCGATGGAGGTGTGCTCAAGGCCCAGTGAACCTGAGTTCGGGGTACGACCGACAGCTACCAGAACAGCCTCCGCATCGATCCTCGATGGTGCCTTCGCTCCCTCGAGGGTGAGATGCAGAGCATCCTTGTCGGCTGTGATGCCGGTCACCCGGGTCGAAGTGTAGATCGCGGCATACCGGTTCTTGATGGCCCTGATCAACGGCTGTTTGATATCCTTATCAGCGGCAGGGATCAGTTCTTTGGTCATCTCGATGATCATGATCTCCGACCCGAGGCCGTGGTAGATCGCAGCCATCTCCAGGCCGATGATCCCTCCTCCGATGATCACCAGATGTCTGGGGATCTCTTCAAGCTTGAGGGCTTTGGAGGAATCCCAGACTCGTTCGTCCTCATAGGGGAATCCCGGGATCGCTGCAGGGCTGGAGCCCGTGGCGATGATGATGTCATTGAAGGAGACCGAGAGGGTCTCTGTATCGGTATCGACCAGCAGTTCCGTATCACTGGCAAAGTGACCTCTGCCTGTGATGCGATCGACCGACCGGGCTTTGGCGAGGTCCTCGACCCCGGATGCGAGCTGATCGATGACCCCGCGGGTATGCCCCCGCAGCTGTTCGAGATCGATGCTCGCAGAGGGGAAGTTGACTCCTGCCCGACCGAGTTCCTGCGTCTGCGTGATGACTTCAGAGACATGCAGCAGGGTCTTCGAGGGGATGCACCCGACATGCAGGCACACCCCGCCGAGTCGGGGGTGTTCTTCGATGATGGTCACCGAACGGCCGAGGTCCGCTGCTCTGAATGCAGCAGAATACCCTCCCGGACCTCCTCCAAGGACCACCAGATCACATGAGACGTTGTTCATAGCTCCTCCTCCTGCTACAGCAGTGTGCGTCGAATGTCAGATAGCAGTTCTGCCAGATACACGGTGAATCGTGCTCCGGTCGCACCGTCGATGGCCCGATGATCATACGATACCGAGAGGGGCAGCATATCTCTGGGAATGAACTGCTGGCCATCCCATCGCGGCTGCTTCTCTATCCTGGACAGTCCTATGATCGCTGTCTCAGGTGCGTTGATGATCGGGGTGAAAGCCGTTCCCCCGATGCCGCCCAGACTCGATATGCTGCACGTCCCGCCGGTGATATCATCCATGCTGAGTCGACCCTTTCGTGCCCGGTCACTGACCTGCTGCAGTTCCAGGGCGATCTGTACCACTGACTTCGTATCTGCATCGTGGATGACCGGGACCACCAGCCCCTCAGGGGTATCTACGGCAACCCCGATATGGTAGTGATGCTTCAGGATCAGCTCCTGTTGTTCACTGTCATAGGAGGAGTTCAGACTCGGATATCTCTTCAATGCTGCCGTAAGTGCTTTGATCACAAAGGGGAGGATGTTCAACTTCACCCCTTCGGTCTTCTCCACCTCTTCACGGATGCTTCTTCTGAACCCATCGAGATCCGTCACATCGGCATGTTCGAACTGCGTCACGTGCGGGATGGTCTGCCAGCTCTTCTGCAGATGAGGACCCGAGAGCCTCTGTATGCGTGAGAGGGCCACGTGCTCATCGCCCTCACTCTTCCGGGCTTCCGGTTCGATCGGTCTCACTTCCGGTTCGATCGGTCTCTCTGCAGGTCCCGGGCTCTGCTGCGCAGAGGCCTTGACCTTGTCCACATCCTCTTTGAGGATCCTTCCGTGGACTCCGGTGCCCGTGACTGCCGACAGCGGTACCTGCTGTTCCCGTGCATAGCGGCGAACAGAGGGGGTCGCATGGTAGACAGCTCCCGGCTGCTGGGGTTCGGACTGCGGTCCAGGCGGCTGTGAAGTTGTCTGTTCCGGCTCAGGGTTCTCCTGCTGCTGAGCGGCAGGTGATCCCTCCTCTTCGGTCTCGATCGATGCTATGGGGGTCCCTTTCGAGACGAGGGAGCCCTCTTCGACAAAGAGCTCTTGAATAGTACCTGCATGGGGAGAGGGGATGTCCAGCACCGCCTTCGCACTCTCGAGGGCGATGAGCGGGGCATCTTTCTCTATGACATCTCCCGGTGATATATAGAGCTCTATGATCTCGACATCGGTAAAATCTCCGATATCCGGTACCAGTATCTGTGTGATAGCCATAACAATGGGTCCTCCTGATTTATCGCTGCAGCGGGTTCTTCTGTTCCGGATCGAGCGCGTACCGTTCGATGGCGTCAGAGACAGTCCCGGCCGGCAGCTTTCCCATATCTGAGAGACCTTTGAGAGCAGATACTGCGATGTAGTATCTGTCTACCTCAAAGAACCTGCGCAGAGCTTCCCTCGAGTCGCTTCTGCCGAACCCGTCTGTTCCCAGGATCGTCACCTGGTCTGAGGGGATCAGCCTCCTGATCTGTTCGGGGTACGAACGCATATAGTCGGTACTGATCACCACCGGTCCATCATGTCCCTGCATGAGCTGGGTCAGGTAGGGGATCCTCCGGGGCTTCTGGGGATGCATCAGATTGAACCGCTCGGCCTCAACCCCTTCCCGATGCAGGTTATTGATCCCCGGTATGCTCCAGATATCTGAACCGATATCATAATCCTGCTTCAGCAGCTGTGCAGCAGCGATGACCTCACGCAGGATCGTCCCGCTTCCCATCAGCTGGACGGTATGCTCTGTATCGTTGTCAGCCTTCTGGAAGAGGTAGGCTCCCTTGATGATACCCTCCTGGGAACCAGGGGGCATCTGCGGATGTTCATAATTCTCATTCATCAGGGTGATATAGTAGAAGATATCCTCCTGCTCCTCATACATCCGTCTGAGCCCGTCCTGGATGATGACTGCCAACTCATAGGAGAAGGTCGGGTCATAGGCCTGACAGGTCGGATGGGTCGAGGCGATCAGCAGTCCATGACCGTCCTGATGCTGCAGGCCTTCCCCGTTGAGGGTGGTCCTGCCTGCGGTAGCTCCCATGAGGAACCCTCTGGCCCTGCTGTCTCCGGCAGCCCAGATGAAGTCATCGATACGCTGAAAGCCGAACATGGAGTAGAAGGTGTAGAACGGGATCATGGCTAGACCGTGGGCGGCATAGGAGGTCGCTGCCGCGATCCATGATGAGATCGCACCGGCTTCGGTGATCCCCTCTTCCAGGATCTGGCCTGCACGGTCCTCACGATACCACATCAGTGACTGTGCATCCTGCGGTTCATAGAGCTGGCCGGTAGGTGCATAGATCCCTACCTGTCTGAACAGTCCCTCCATACCGAAGGTCCGTGCCTCATCGGGGACGATCGGTACGATCCTCTTGCCGATCTCCTTGTTCTTGACCAGGTTCCCCAGGATCCTGACGAAGGCCATGGTCGTTGAGAGTTCTCTGGTACCTGAGGATTTTGTCAGACCGGAGAACTCCTCAAGAGCCGGAGTCTGCAGCCGTTCGGACCCGGCGCTGCGGAACGGGACCGGCCCGCCGAGCACCTTGCGCTGTCTCGCTGCGAACTCTGCCTCCGGGCTCCCTTTCGGAGGAAGGATGAACGGCAGGGCTTCCAGCTGGGAATCATCGAGAGGGACATGATACCGGTCACGGAAGGCCATGAGGGCCTCTTTGTCCATGCTCTTCTGATTATGCGTGCCCATCGCAGCCTCTCCGGTCAACCCCATGCCGTAGCCTTTGACGGTCTTCATGAGGATGACGGTGGGCTCCCCGGTATGGGTCACTGCTTCACTGAATGCCGCATAGATCTTTCTCGGGTCGTGACCGCCTCTGGTCATCTGCCATAACTGCTGGTCACTCCTGTCGGCAACGAGCTCCTGCAGATAGGGATCATCTCCGAAGATCTTCTCCCGCAGGTATGCCGGGCCCCGTGCTCTGATCGTCTGGAAATCTCCATCGACCATGGATGCGAACTTCTTCAGCAGTCGCCCTTCAGTATCGCGTTCGAGGATCGGATCCCACTCACTGCCCCAGATGACCTTGATCACATGCCACCCGGCACCCCTGAACCTCCCCTCGAGTTCCTGAATGATCTTCCCATCTCCCCGTACCGGTCCATCGAGGCGCTGCAGATTGCAGTTGACCACGCAGATCAGGTTGTCGAGCTTATCTCTCGCTGCAAGCGAGAGGGCTCCAAGAGATTCAGGTTCGTCTGACTCCCCATCTCCCATGAAGATCCAGACCTTGCGGTCACCGACCTCCTTCAGCCCCCGGTGTTCCAGGTACTTCATGAACCGTGCCTGATAGATGGCCATATGCGGACCCAGACCCATGGAGACGGTAGGGAACTGCCAGAACTCAGGCATCAGCCATGGGTGAGGGTAGGACGGGAGTCCTTTCCCTGAGACTTCTGATCTGAAGTTCTCCAGCTGTTCTCTGCTCAGTCGTCCCTCTACGAAGGCTCTGGCGTACATCCCGGGAGATGAGTGTCCCTGAAAGAAGATCAGATCAGGTCCGAATTCGGCATCCGGGCCTTTGAAGAACCAGTCGAACCCCACCTCATAGATGGCTGAGGATGAGGAGAAACTCGCTATATGGCCACCAAGACCCTTACCGTCCTTATTGGCACGAGCTACCATGGCCATGGCATTCCAGCGTACATAGGCGGCAAGGTTCCGTGCCGTGAGTGAATCCTCTTTCGGTATCTTCGCCGATCGTTCGGCAGGGATGGTATTGGTATAGGGGCTGATGACACCCGGAGAGGTCTGAACCCCAAGTGCTCGTGCGGTGTCGGTAAGCGTGTGCAGCAGGAAGTCGGTCTTCTGCGGACCTTCATGGGTGATGACCCCTTTCAGGGAGTCCGTCCAGTCCCTTGTCTCTTCAGGATCGGGGTCTCGAATGATCTCGTTGCTCATGTACTGCCTCCAGTATTCGTGACAGGACACCGCCAGGGGGAACAGCCTTGATGCATGGTGACTACTGTCATATATCATAACACTCACAGGTGAGAATGCAATCACTCTTTCTCCCTGTTCAGTAGGTATCGCTGTATAGAACATCGTAAAGAATCGGGGTCGGGTCAAGGACAGGATCCTTCCACAAAAGATTTTGTGTATTCTGAAGTTATGAGTATCTTCATCTGTAAGACGACACAACGTTTCTGGAGGGATCGGTGACAGTCCTGTCATCACTACCAGAGTAACGCTACAGGAGAAGAAGATGAAGATATCATATATCATATTAGCGATGATCCTCGTACTGATACCGGCAGTGATCCTGCTCCTCGGTGGTCCTGATCGATCACAGGAACCGGGACCGGAAGATGCCGTACCGGAGCTCATCGCCTATGAGGGGTATGCGAGTGCGGTGTTCGCAGGCGGGTGTTTCTGGGGAGTGGAATACTTCTTCGAACAGCAGGAGGGGGTCATCGCTGCCATATCGGGGTATACCGGTGGCAGAACCGAGAATCCCGGGTACCAGGATGTCTCCTATCAGGACACCGGACACGTGGAGGCGGTCATCGTCTATTATGATGCTGAAGTCACAGACTATCGGGAACTTGCCGAACTCTTCTTCGAGATCCATGATCCCGAACAGCAGGACGGACAGGGCCCCGACATCGGGGACCAGTATCTGTCAGTCATCTTCTATGCTGATGAGCAGGAGCGCCTGATCGCGCAGGAGCTCATAGAGATCCTGACCGGTGAGGGCTATGACATCGCTACTTCAGTCACTCCCCGTGCAGTGTTCTGGCCGGCAGAAGCGTATCATCAGGACTACTATGCACAGAAGGGGTCTCTGCCCTACTGCCATGTCTATACACCGAGGTTCCCCTGAGTGCATAGCTGCTTCGCGGTTCAGTACTCGGAGATGATGGAGACGGGGACCCCCTGAGAGCTCAAGGTTCGCAGGAAGGTGCGGGCTACGACAGGATCCTGAGTGATTCGGGAGAAGTTGATGCAGAGGTGTCTCCCAAAACCGGTGACGGCACAGTTCTCGGTGTTGATCCGGCTCTCTCCGATGATCATATCGAACCGTTCGACACAGCGTGCGAGTGCCTTGGGGAGGGAGATGTATCCCGTATTGAAGAGCATCCCCGAGTGGTAGTGATCTCCGAGTGACCGGTATCGCACCGTATCGATCAGGTCCTTGATGAGCCGTGGCATTCTCCTGATCAGCCGGTGTCTTTGCAGGTCTGCCGGTATGTTTATCAGTGAAGCAAGATGCTTCTTCTGCCTGTCGAAGCGAATGGAGTGGTGTACATGTCTGAGGATCTCCTCGAACGTATAGGTCCCGAGTCGCGGGTCGATCTCCGGTCGGATGAACAGCGAGAAGGCTCTCATGCTGTCGGTAGGATAGAAGGTACGAAGATCAGCTGGGATCGAGATCCGAATCGGTTTCTGCCTGAATGGTCCTCTCTGTTGTATCTGATAGAGGGCATGCATATAGACAGCCGCCAGATACTCTGTGATGGAGACTCCCAGTGAGTGGCACTGGTCTTTCAGCACTGAGAGTTCGACTGATGCACAGATCACATGCAGTGTCTCTTGCGGTGCGAGCAGCCCCGAGATATGGAATGCCCGTCTGCCCGGTCTGCTCGGCGGAGCAGAGGGGAACGTACTGAGGGTAGCAGCCTCTTCGGTCTCTGACGACCTGACCGGGGAATCGGGCTCGACGATCAGTGAAGACTCATCGATGGAATTGCCGAGCAGTCGTTCATAGCACAGCAGGAGCGTCTTGATGAAGGTGAGTGCTCCGGAGGAATCGGTAAGGACATGAAAGAACTCGAAGGAGATGGTCCTGGCCTGATAGGTGACACGATAGAGAAACCCCTGATCGGTTCTCTTCGAGATAGGTCTGCAGGGAGAAGCTGCAGCAGCAGAAGCAGAGGGCAGCTCCTCGATAGGGCAGAGATAGTAGTGAAAGAAGTCCTCCTGCAACCCCAGGTTCATACTGGTGAACCTCGCTGCAGTCCTCTCGAGCGCCTGCTGCAGGAACTTCGGCTGGATCGTATCGAAGAGTACCGCGGAGATGCCGAACATGGATGGATGCGAAGTCCCTGCCACTGAGGGGTAGAACGTCCCGACAGGGTCGAGATGATAGCAGTCAGATAAACTCTTTTTCATGTGTGATCGATCCTGATTGTTAGGAGTATCTCTTAACCTACACCCAATCTGTTCGTTAGTCCATATCCCGGGGGTAAGAAAGACGATGAGCACTTCGAAGCAGCCCTCGATGAGGCTCAGCCCTCGATGAGGACCACCCCGATGACGATACTCAGCTGCGCTGCGAGATAGGTGCTCATGATCAGGATATCGCTGCCCCGGTAGGGGTGTACCAGCCGCGAATACCCGTTCGCTGTATCCGAGACGGCGAACAGCAGGCCTCCTGAGAAGAACAGCAGTGTTACCATTATCCGAAGCTGTCCCATGCCAAGCAGGGTTCCCATGATCATCAGGGTGAGAGAGATGGTGTAGACGGCGACTGCCGTCTTCAGATCCTGGATATACGGCCACAGCCGTATGTAGATCAGAACACCGAGGATGCCGACTGCTGCAAGCAGGATCAGTCCATAGGGGGGGATCGATGCCGGGTCGGCCGTGTGGAGGAGGAAGAAGAGGATGTAGCACATATGACCGAAGAGGAACATGAGGATCCCCGCAGTCAGCGGAGCCCTGCGGGTCCGGCTTGCGGGGAGCAGCAGCAGGATGTCGCCGATCCAGCCGAACGAAAGAGCAGCGATGATGGTGAGGTGAGGGTCTGAGACTGATACAAAGTAGTAGCCCAACAGAGAAGGGATCAGCAGTGGTTTGGTGAGGTAGTAGAGGACCTTCTTCTTTGCAGAGAACCCGATCATCTCGACGAAGATGATCAGTATGAAGGCTGTCAGGAAGTATGCAGGTCTCATGGGTGAACTCCGAAACGGGAGGATCTTACAGCAGTGTGCACGTTCGGGATATCTTAAGTATAACCGAATTATCCCTCAGGTCAATTGAACTAAACCGCTACGCGGTGGATTAAGAAATTTCTCATAGACACCGTATCTTCATTTGAACATCGGCTTTGACCTCATATATGATATTTTCATGTGCTGTCAGCACATAGAAATAATCATTCACTATGAGGAGTA